>DASVAP010000152.1:0-6908 GCA_036376275.1 Planctomycetota bacterium
GGACCTGGCGCGCTGGAGCGCGTGGATCCGGCCCGCGCCCGCGGAGCTCGCCTTCGAGCAGCTCGACTGGATCCCGACCTTCGCCGGCGGCCTGCGCGCGGCCGAGCGCGCCGCGCGGCCGCTGCTCTTCTGGGCGATGAACGGGCACCCGCTCGGGTGCACCTGAGGCAACGGCCTGGCGGACCGTCGGTCCGCCTTCCAGGACGAGAGCGTGCGCGACCTGGCCCGCGCGCGCTTCGTGTGCGCGGCGGACGAGGTGTGGCGCCTGCAGCGCGGCTCGGAGGCGGACTGCGTCTTCTTCCAGCGCGCGGTCAACGGCGGCCAGCGCATCACCGATCCCGGGACGCGCCAGGGCACGTGGATCCTCGCGCCGGACGGCACGCTGCTCGGTCGCACGAGCTCGCGCAAGCCGGCCGAGGTGCGCGCGGTCCTGGAGGCGGCGCTCGCGCGCTGGGACGAGCTCCCGGCCGCGGCGAGGAGGCTGCCGGAGGGCGTCGAGCTCGACCCGGCCCACCGCTGGGAGGACTCGTACCCCGAGGGCGGCCTCGTGCTCGTGCGCACGGTGCGCGACCTCTCCGCCGAGGGCCTCGCGGCGCCCCCGCCGGGCGCCTGGAACCGCGACTTCGCCTGGTTCTCGCGGGCCGAGGTCGAGGCGCTGACGCGCGGCCTCGTCCCGGGCGAGAGCCGCGCGCTGCCGCTCCTCGCCGAGCGGCTGGCGCGCTTCCACCTGGTCGACAACGCGCGCGGCCAGACGCTGCCCTACGCGCCGGAGGAGCTCCGGCGCGCGCGCCTCACCGCGACCGTCAGCGCGCGCGTCGGGGAGCAGCTCGTGCTGCGACTCGAGGGCGAGACCGAGGCGCTGTGCGCGGGTCCCTGGCGGCTGGGGGACAACCTGTGGACGCCGGCGGGCGAGCATCCGCGCGGCCTCGAGGCGCGCCTCCTCGGCCGCGCCGTGCTGGACGCGAGCACGGGTCGCTTCACCGCCTTCGAGCTGGTCGCGGTCGCGCGCCGCTTCGGGCACACGCAGAACAACGGGCGCTGGCGCGAGCCCGCGCCCTCGCGGCTCGCCTTCCACCTGACCCTGGCCCCGCCCGAGCCGCGCGTCGCGCCGACCTTCGTGGCCCTCTACGACGCCGACTGGATCGTGGCGCCGGCGGTCGGGACGTGGAATCGCTCGCCGGAGGAGTGCGGGCTCGAGAAGGACTGAGGCGCGAGCCTCGTGCGGCCCGCGTGCCCTCTACCGGCGCCGGGCGTAGGGCGGCGGATCGACCGGATAGCGGTAGAGCTCGATCTCCTCGTCCACGCGCGCGTCGGCGCGGTAGTAGATCCACTCGCCGGCCGCATCGACGGTGAAGTCCGGCTCGACGACCCCTCCGGCCTGGCCGAGGAAGGAGCGGCGGTGCGAGCGTCCGGGGCGGTCTCCGCGCGCGATCCACAGCTCGTCGCGCTGGTCCAACTCGAGGTTCATGCGGTAGACGACGCGCCCGTCGGCGAGCGGGAAGTAAGGCAGGCTCAAGGTGGCGAACGGCTGCGGTATCGTTCCGACCGTCACGACTGGCCCGCCCGCGAGCGACACGGAGAAGAGCATGTACCGGCTCAGGCTGTGGAAGTTGCCACGGAAGTAGACGCGCGAGCCGTCCGGGGAGAGCTGCACCGATCCCGGCGCCGTGTCGACGTCACCGTTCGCGAGCGGCGAGGCTGCCAGCAAGGTCGGCGGTGCGCTGCCGTCCAGCGGCACGCTGTAGAGGTCCTTGCGATTGTCCACCAGCGCGTCGGCCACGTAGAGGGCGCGCGTCGAGTCGGGCGTGACCCACACGTGGATGACCTGGCCCGAGGTGAAGGACACGCTGCCGCCGGCGACGATCGTCCCGCTGAGCTCGAGCGGGGGTGCGCTGCCATCGACGGGCACGACGTAGAGCTCGTAGACGTTGCTCGCGTCGCGGTTCGCGAGGTACAGGACCCTCGTCGAGTCGGGGGTGGGCACCACGCCCGTGAGCACGGCCCGGCCGGGTCCCAGCGCATCGTTGAGCTTGATCGGCAGGGCCCCGGGGGCGAGGGAGAGGCTGTAGAGCTCGCGCTTGAACTCCTCCTCCTGGTCGCGCACGAGCAGCACGCGCGTCCCGTCGGGCGTGGCCGTGAGGTGCCCCTGGGCAGCCCAGCCCGGCGGCGGCGCGAGCAGGTGCGCGGGCGGCGTGCTCGCGTCCGCCGCGCGCCGGTAGAAGTAGGTCGGCTCGGGGTAGTAGGGGTTGGATTGCGTCCAGGCGTAGACGATCTCCGCCCCGAGGTAGTTCAGCCCGTGCACGCTCGAGCTCTCGAGGAACACGGGTAGCGTGGAGAGGTCGGTCGGCCCGATGTAGATGGAGCCCGGACCGAAGTAGGTCGAGTAGCCGAAGGTGTAGCGCGTACCGTCGGGCGAGAACCGCGCGATCGTGGCCCCGAAGCCCGGAGCGAACTCGCCGGCGCTGACCTGCACGACCGGACCGCTGCCGTCGAAGGGTGCCGAGAAGAGGTGCGTGCCCAGGCCCGAACCCAGCCAGAAGCAGCGGCTGCCGTCGGGCGTGAGCGCCATGCCCTGGAAGAACTGGCCGGACTGGGTGAAGGTGCGCGTCAGGGTGCGGGTGAGGCCCGTGTCGAGCTCGAGGGCGTGGACCCCCAGCCCCGTCATGTAGCCGAGGCGCGTCCCGTCGGCCGAGAGCGCGAAGGCCCGGACGTCCGTGACGAGCGGGACCACGTAGGGCTCGTCGCTCAGCCGCGCCGGGAGCTGGCTGGCGTCGAGTGGCACGGAGTACAGCTCGAGCACGTCCGGGCGCTCGAGGTCCGCGCGGAAGACGACCTGCCCGCCGACCAGCTCGAGGTCGTCGCGGGGGCCGAGCAGCTGAGGCGCACTCGCGTGCAGGGCCATGGCCGGGGCCGAGCCGTCCGCCGGAGCCACGGCCAGGACGCGCGTGCTCGTCGGAACGACCTCGCACTCGAGCACGAGCGTGAGCCCGTCCGGTGTGAGCCGACAGGAGCTGACCTGAGCCCCGACCGGCGGCTGGATCTCGAGCGGGGCGGTACTGCCGTCGAGCGGCGCGCGCAGGAGCGTCTTCAGGCTGCCGTAGGAGACCACGTAGAGGGCCGCGAGCGAGTCCGGGGTGATCGTCACCGCAGCCACGCAGCGCCAGGCCGTGGGATGGTCGCTGATCATCAGCGGCGCCGCGCTGCCGTCGGCCGGAACGCTCCAGAGCTGGTTGCTCGGGCCGCTGCAGGGCCGGTCCACGAAGGCGATCCGCTGGCCGGAAGGCGCGAGGACGTAGCTCGAGACCGGGGTGACCGCGCCGTTGACCTGCACGGCCGGCGCGCTGCCGTCGGTCGGGACGCTGAAGAGCTCCGCGCGCTCGTCCACCAGGGCGTCGGCGGTGAAGGCCACGCGACCTCCGGCCGGAGCGAGCTGGAAGCTCGTGACGTCGCCCAGGGCCGGCAGGACGCCGTTCAGGTGCAGCGGAGCCGCGCTGGCGTCGATCGGGACGCTGAAGAGCTCGAACTTGCCGTCCACGAGCTGGTCGGCCAGGTACAGGACGCGCGTGCCGTCCGTGCGCGGCGCCCCCGTGAATCCGTTCAGCCCGCCGCCCGCCACGAACGACCCGCACAGCGCCACGTCCGGCTGGCTGCCGTCGAGCGGAGCGGAGAAGAGCTCCTGGCGCGTGTCGACGACCAGGTCGCCCACGAAGACGACGCGCTGGCCGCCGGGCGCGATCCAGAACTCGCCGACGTCGCCCTGCGCCGGCCCGACGCGCGAGAGGCGCACGCCCTGCGGAACCCCGACCAGGTTCACGGAGTAGAGGTCCAGGCGTCCCGCCACCTCCACGTCGGCTCGATAGAGCGCGCGCGCGCCGTCCGAGCTCAGGGCGAAGGCCTGCACGCTCGCGCCTGGCTGCAGGGCCGGGTGCAGGCGCACGACCTGGCCCGAGGCGCCCACGCGGAAGAGCTCGCCGCCCGCGAGGTAGACGATGGACGCGCCCGTAGGACTGAAGGCGAAGGCGCCCACGCTCGCGCCTGGCGCGCTGAGCCGCACGGAGGGCGTGCTGCCGTCGGCGCGCGTCAGGTACAGCCCCGGCACGGCGGAGTCCTGTGGCGCGCGGTAGACGACCCAGTTGCCGTCGGGAGAGACGTCGAAGGCCTCGACGTCGCCCGGAGCCACGAATCCCTCCAGGGATCCGCTCAGGCGCTCGGCGGGCTGGAGCTGAGGTGCAAGCACCAGGCAGAGGGCAAGGAACATGAAGCGCAACCTCCTGCGAGCCAGCCTACCGCACGCGCGCATCCTGGCAGCCCCAGAGGGGCCTTTCTTGCGCTCCGGCGCGCTCGGTTCGCCTGCCCGGCAGCGGATAGGATCCGCCGCCCCGATGCCCTGCCGCGTCCAGTGCCACACCGCCCCGCCGGCCCTCGGCTCCTGCGCGCCACGCGCCCGCGCCGCGCTGTCCGCGCTGGTGCTGGGCGTGCTGCTCGGCACCGCCTGCGTCCCCAAGCTCGTCGGCACGCGCCCGACGACGCTCGAGCAGGCGCGCGCCGAGGTCGAGGCCTGCGCGCTGTCCGCGAATCGCCTGAGCGACCTCACGCGCGAGTCGCTGGCGCTGTTCGACCTGCGCCCGCTGTACGACCAGGACCCGCGCGCCGCGCTGCGCGCGCTGCACGCCGCGGCCGTGGCCGAGCCCAGCCGCGCGCTGCTCTTCGCCCTGGCCGAGGGGCACTACCTCCTCGCGCGCCGCACGGGTGACCGCGACGCGTACCTGGCCGCGGCCGTGTACGCCTACCTGCACCTGGTCGGGGACGAGGACCCGGAGCCGCCCAATCCCTACGACCGGCGCTTCCACTGGGCCGTCGAGCTCTACAACGACGGCCTGCTGCGGGCGCTGCTGGAACGCGACGGCACCTTCCTCCCGCGCGGCGGATCGCGCACCCTCGTCACCGGGCGCATCGACATCGGGCCGGTCCGCTCCCCCGGAGGGCTCGTGCCGGAGGGGCTGCGGCTCGAGCCGGCCGACCGGTTCGTCGTGGAGGGGCTGCGCCTGCGCCTGCGCGACTCGGGCCTGGGCGTGCCGCTGATCGGCTCGCGCCCCAGGGACGCGCGCCCGACGACGGCCGCCTACGCGCTGCCCAAGCACATGCCCGTCACGGCCTTCCTGCGCCTCGAGGGCGGCCTGACGGACCTGGAGCCGGGCCTCGGCGCGCGCCTCGAGCTCCACTCCGGCTACGACGACGTCGAGGTGCGCCTCGGCGACCTGCGCGTCCCGCTCGAGACCGACCGCTCGGCGGCCCTCGCGCACGCGCTCGACGACCGCTCGATCTGGAACTTCAGCTTCTCGGGCCTCTTCGAGGGCCAGCGCGCCGAGCGCCAGAACCGCCTGATCCTGGCCCAGCCCTACCGCCGCGGCCGCGTGCCGGTCGTGTTCGTGCACGGCACCTTCTCGAGCCCGGCCTACTGGGCCGAGATGTTCAACACGCTGTGGTCCGATCCCTTGCTGCGCGAGCGCGCGCAGGTGTGGTTCTTCCAGTACGCGACGGGGAATCCCGTGCTGTACTCGGCGGCCGAGCTGCGCGACGCGCTGCGGGCCACGCGGGCGGAGCTCGATCCGGAGGAGAGCGACGAGGCCCTCCAGCACATGGTCGTGATCGGGCACAGCCAGGGCGGCCTGCTCCTCCGCGTCCTGGTGGGCTCGAGCGCGGGTTCCTGGAGCCCGCTCCTGGCCGAGGCCGAGGCGAGCACGCCGCCGCCCTCACCCGAGGACCTGACCCTCCTGCGGCGCGTCCTCGCCTTCGAGCCCGTGCCGGAGATCGAGCGCGCGGTGTTCGTGTGCACGCCCCACCGCGGTAGCCCGCTGTCGGAGTCCTGGTACGGACGCCTGACGGCGCGCCTCGTCTCCTTCCCGCGCGAGGTGCTCTCGGCCGTGGACTCGGCCGTCGCGAGCCTGCGCAAGCGCGGCGGCCCCTCGGGGCGCAGCGACACCTCGAGCATCGCCAGCATGGCGCCGGACAGCCAGTTCATCGAGCTCCTGGCGCGCACCCCCATCGCCGCGGGCGTGACCACGCACTCGATCATCGCCATCGGCGACGCGGCCCCGGACGATCCCGCGGCCGTGCGCGCGGCCAGCGACGGCGTCGTCACCTACGCCAGCGCACACCTCGAGGGCGTCGCCTCCGAGGACCTCGTGCCGGGCCCGCACTCCTGCCAGGAGCACACGCGCACGATCCAGGCCGTGCGCCGCATCCTGCGCGAGCACGTCCAGTCCACGTTCGGCCGTCCGTGAGCCGGCTGCGGGGCGCCCCGCACCGGGCCGCCCGGCGCCCGGCGCCCGGCGCCCGGCGCCCGGAGGTCGAGCCGGAATCCGGGGGGCCGAGGCTCGTCGCGCCTGATCCGATGCCGAGCGACGGAGCCGCTCAGCGGCGCTTCACCGGCGGGGTCGGGTCGAGCGGGTGCCGGAAGAGCTCGATCTCGCCGTCCACCTGGGCATCGGCGCGGTAGTAGATCCAGCCCCCCGCCTCGTCGACGGCGAAGTCGGCCTCGACGCTCCCCGCGGCGTGCGCGAGGTGGCTCCGGCGCAGCGAGCGGCCGGGCCGGTCGCCCGGGGCGATCCACAACTCGTGGCGTGCGCTGCTCGCGAGGTTCATGCGGTAGACGACGCGTCCGTCGGCCAGCACCACGTAGGGCAGGCTCATGGCGGACGACGGGAGCGGAGGCGAGCCGATGTGGACCAGCGGACCGCCCGCGACGGGCACCGAGGCGAGGGAGCGCTGGACGGAGGAGAAGAAGTTGGTCCGCACGTAGAGGCGCGAGCCGTCGGGCGAGAGCTGCACGGCCCCGGCCTCGGTGAGCAGGCTGGATCCGAACTGGCCCGGGCCCGGGACGAGCAGCACCGGGGGCGTGCTGCCGT
>DASVAP010000157.1:0-11767 GCA_036376275.1 Planctomycetota bacterium
ACGTCCGGCGAGAGCAGCGGGTACATGCGCCCGAGCAGGAACACGCCGGCCGCCACCATGGTGGCCGCGTGGATCATGGCCGAGACCGGCGTCGGGCCCGCCATCGCGTCCGGCAGCCAGATGTGCAGCGGGAGCTGGGCCGACTTGCCGACCGTGCCGCCGAAGACGCACAGGCCGGCCCAGGTCAGCCAGGCCGGGTACTCGCCTCCATTGGCGGCCACGGTCTCGCGCGCCGCGGCCCACAGCTCGGTGAAGCGCAGGGTGTGGTACTGGTCCCACAGAATGAAGATCCCGATGAAGAGCAGGCAGTCGCCGATGCGCGTCGTCAGGAAGGCCTTCTTCGAGGCCCAGGTCGCCCAGCGGTGGAAGAAGGGCTGCGAGGGGTCGTGGGAGAAGTGCCCGATGAGCAGGTAGCTCATCGCGCCCATCAGCTCCCAGAAGATGAACAGCACCAGCAGGTTGTCCGCCAGCACCAGGCCGAGCATCGCGAACGTGAAGAGCGAGATGTTCGCGAAGAAGATCGGGTAGCGCTTCGTGCCGTGCATGTACCCGATCGAGAACAGGTGCACGCAGAAGGACACGATCCCGACGACGGCGAGCATGGCCGCGCCCAGCGGGTCGTACAGGATCCCGAGCGCGATGTTGGCCGACTCCGGCACCGTGCCCTTCGTGTACAGCCAGCCGAAGGAGAGCCCGTGCTCGGCCGACTCGTGGAAGAAGCGCTCGCCCGCGTGGGCCGCGTGCAGGGCCTTGGCGCCGAGGAACAGCGTCAGGCACATCGACACGAACATGCCGGCCGTCAGCAGCTTGTCGCCGTGGGGCAGGTTCTTGCGCAGGAAGATCTGCAGCACGTAGCCCACCAGCGGGATGGCGGGCACCGCGAGCAGCAGCGCGAAGTCCGTGGCAGGGTCGAAGGCGAGGCTCATGGGCTATTCGCGCAGGAGGTCGGCCTCGCTCGGCTTGATCGAGTCGAACAGGTAGAAGACGTTCAGCACGATCGCCAGGGCCACGGCGGCCTCGGCCGCCGCCAGGATGATCACGAAGATCGCGAACATCTGGCCGTCCAGCTGCATCGAGCCGAAGCGGTTGAAGGCCACGAAGTTCAGGTTCGCGGCGTTCAGGATCATCTCGATCCCCATCAGGATGTAGATCACGTTGCGGCGCGCGAGGATCGTGATCACGCCCAGCGCGAAGAGCGCGCCCGAGACCGCCACGTAGGCTCCCAGCCCCATCAGCCGCCCTCCCGTTCCGGCTCCAGGTCGGCCCGCTTGCGGCGCGCGATGTAGACCGCGGCCACCAGGGCCACGGTCAGGATCACGGCCGCCAGCTCGAAGGCCAGCACGTACTGGTCGGGCGCGAGGAAGCCGACGCCGATCTCGCGTGCCGAGCCGAACTCGCCGCCGGCGCGCCCGTCGAGGGGCGCCCCGCGCACGAACCAGCGCGCGCTGCGGGCGACCTCCAGGCCCAGGAACACGGCCGCGGCGCCGACCAGGACGCTGGTCGTGACGACGCGCGGCAGCCGGCGCTCGGAGAGGTCGGGCGGCGTGAGCATGACCGCGAAGAGCAGCAGGGCCAGGATCCCGCCCACGTAGATCAGGATCTGCGCCATCGCCAGGAAGTCCGCCTCCAGCAGCAGGAACAGGCCGGCGATGCCCGTGAAGGTCCCCATCAGGGCGAAGGCGCTGCGCACCACCGAGCGCTCCCACACGCACATGGCGGCGCCGCCCAGGGTCATGATGGCGAAGAGCCCGAAGGCCAGCCCGCTCGCGCCCGCCAGGGCGAGGCCCACGCCGAGGGCGCCCAGCGTCAGGAGCGCCAGCGCGCCGTAGAAGACCTTCTGCAGGAGAGCGTCCTTCATCCCGCGCCCGGACCCTCCGCGGCTCCACCCGCGGCCTCCTTGCCTTCCTGCTCGGCCTGCTGGGCCGCCTTGGCGGCCTCCTTGGCCTTCTTGGCCTCCTCCTTGGCCTTCTTCTTCTCCTCGGCCTCCAGCATGCGCGTCTTCGCGTCACGCGACATGCCCTTGTAGGAGAGCAGGTCGTGCACGAACTCGCTGCGGTCGTAGCTGACGAACGCGAACTCGGTGCCCATGTGGATGCAGTCCTTCGGGCACGGGTACACGCACAGCTCGCAGAACATGCACTTCTGGTAGTCGAGCGTGAACGAGATCCACTCGAGCTCCTTGCCGTGCCGCACCGCGTCCATCTCGATGCAGTCGATCGGGCAGGCGCGCGCGCAGGCCAGGCACTCGATGCACTTCTCCTGCTCGAGGTAGTGGATCCCGCGGTAGCGGTTCGGGATCGGCAGGCGCTCGTCGGGGTACTGCACCGTGATCGGCTTCTGGAGCAGGTACTTCCCGGTGATCCTCATCCCCACCAGGGTCGTCTTCAGCGCGTCGAAGACGTTCTTGACGTAACGGGTGGCGGCGCTCATCGGGGTGGGATCAACCCTGTCTCCAGGGCAACACGGGTGCGAGGAAGAGCTCCCACAGGCCCGCGCCGAGCACGCAGACGAGCGCCAGCGGCGTCAGGTACTTGTAGCCGAGCGTCATGACCTGGTCGATGCGCACGCGCGGCAGCGTCCAGCGCAGCCACATCATCAGGAACACGCCGGCGAAGCCCTTGACGATCAGCGTCAGGCCGGCGGCGACCTGGTGCATCACGCTGCCGTCGCCGAAGGCCTCGATCGCGGCCCAGGTCAGCGGGCTCTCGAAGCCGCCGAAGAAGAAGAACGCGCCCACGACCGAGTACAGGTACATGGCCGCGTACTCCTCCATGAAGAAGAAGCTCCAGCGGATGCCGGAGTACTCGGTCATGAAGCCGGCCACGAGCTCCGATTCCGCCTCCGGCAAGTCGAAGGGCGCGCGCTTGGTCTCCGCCAGGATGGCGATGAAGAACAGCACGAAGGCCGGCAGCATGAAGGGGTTCACCCACGGCCACACGTACCAGTTCAGGCCGAAGAACCCGGCCTGGGCCTGGCTGACCTCCAGCAGGTTGAACGTCCCCGCCACCAGGATCGGCACGAGCAGCGAGAGCCCGAGCGGGATCTCGTAGGCGACCACCTGGGCCGCCTCGCGCATCGAGCCGTAGAGCGACCACTTCGAGTTCGAGGACCAGCCCGCCATGACCACGCCGATGGTGGTGGTCGAGGTCATGGCCAGGATGAAGAAGATCCCGAGGTCGATGTCGGCGAAGAAGAAGCCCGGCGCCAGCGGGTAGACCGCCATCGCCGCCAGGATGCTGGCGAGCACGAGGGCCGGCGCGATCACGTACAGGACGCGATCGGCACCCTTCGGCACGAGGTCCTCCTTGAGCAGGAGCTTGACCCCGTCGGCGATCGGCTGGAGCCAGCCGTGCCAGCCGGCGCGCATCGGGCCGTAGCGGCACTGGATGTGGCCCGAGACCTTGCGCTCGAGCCAGGTGCCGAACATCGCGATGACCGAGATCACCGCCACGGTGATGCCCACGCCGATGCCGATCGCGGTCAGGGCCACGGCCCATGCGGGCACGGCCTCGGGCTTCACGCCCTCGAGGAACCCGCGGATCGCGTTCGTGCCGGTCTGGGCCGGGACGGAGGACAGGGGCACGGCCGTGAGCAGCGCCAGGGTCATCAGCGGTCCGTCTCCCCGACGACGATGTCGGTCGAGCCAATGATGGCGACGGCGTCGGCCAGCAGCGCGCCGGGCATCAGCTCCTCCAGCACGGCCAGGTTCGTGAAGGAGGGCCCGCGCACGCGGCAGCGGATGGCGACCTTGCCGCCGTCCGAGACCACGTAGTGGCCGAGCTCGCCGCGCGGGTTCTCGATGCCGACGTAGGCCTCGCCGGCCGGCACGCGCAGGGTCTTCGGGATGTCGGCGATCACGGGGCCGGGCGTGATCGCGCCCAGGCACCAGCGCACGATCTTGATCGACTCCACCATCTCCATCACGCGCACGTAGGAGCGGTCCCAGCAGTCGCCGAGGGTCCCGCGCTCGCCGCGGCCGAGCGGGATCGAGAAGACGCCGTCCTTCCAGATCTCGGCGTACAGCTCGTAGGGCATGTCGCGCCGCAGGTCCCAGTCGACCCCGCTGGCGCGCAGCATCGGCCCGGTCAGGCCGAAGTCGAGCGCCATCTCCTTCGAGATCACGCCGATGTTCGCCGTGCGCTGCACGAAGATGTGGTTGACCATCAGGAGGTCGACGTACTCCTGCCACTTCTGCTCGAACGTGTCGCAGAAGCGCTCGACCTCGCTGAGCCAGCCCGGGGGTGCGTCGTTGAAGACCCCGCCGATGCGGATGTAGCTGTAGGTCAGGCGCGCGCCGCAGATCTTCTCGAACAGCGCCATCATCCACTCGCGCTCCCGGAACATGTACAGGAACGGCGTGAAGGCGCCGATGTCGAGCCCGTAGGTCCCGAAGGCGATCAGGTGCGAGCCGATGCGGTTCAGCTCCGCGCAGATCGTGCGGATCATCAACGCGCGGCGCGGGATCTCGATGCCCATGAGCTTCTCGACCGCCATCGAGTAGCCCAGGTTGTTGTTCATCGCCGCCAGGTAGTCGTAGCGGTCGGTGTAGGGCAGGTACTGCAGCCACTCGACGTTCTCGCCGATCTTCTCGGCGCAGCGGTGCAGGTACCCGAGGTGCGGCTGGGCGCCGGTGCAGACCTCGCCGTCGGCGCGCACCAGGATGCGCATCACCCCGTGCGTGGCGGGGTGCTGCGGGCCCATGTTGACCTCCATGTCCTGCGTGCGCACGTCGAGCATGAACTCGCGCTCGCCCGGGGCGGACTGCGGCAGGGTCTGGGGCTCGGCCATGACTACTTGCAGGAGATCCCGTGGTACTCGTCGGGGAAGACGTAGTCCTTGCGCAGCGGCGCGCCGACCCAGTCTTCCGGCAGGAGGATGTGGCGCGGGTCCGGGTGGCCGGCGAAGGTGATGCCGTACATCTCGCCGCACTCGCGCTCGTGCCACTGGGCCGCACGGTAGACGGGCACGCTGCTCGGCAGGCTGGCCGCGTCCTTCGGCAGCGCGCACTTGACCGTCAGGCGGTGGCGGTGGGCCAGGGACAGCAGGGACACGACGACCCACAGGTTCGGGTCGTCCTTGCTCGGGTCGACGGCGGTCAGGTCGATCAGGAGCTCGAAGCGCAGGCGCTCGTCGTCGCGGCAGCGCTCCAGGAAGGCCGGCAGCCTGGCGGGCTCGACCCACACGAACGGATCGCCGCCGCGGCCCTTGTCCTTCTTGTCCTTGGGATCGGCCGCGCGCGGGAGGTCGTGCCCGAGCAGGCCGGGCGCGCCCGTCGCTCGCAGCCGGTCGAGGATGCCGCGGAAGTCCATGCCTCAGGCGGTGCGCGCGGGCCGGCGCAGGACGGAGGAACGCTGGATCTTCTCCTGCAGCTTCATCAGGCCCTCGAGCAGGGCCTCGGGCCGCGGCGGGCAGCCGGCCACGTAGACGTCGACCGGTACGACGCGGTCGACGCCCTTCACGACCGTGTAGCCGTACTTGTAATAGGGGCCGCCCCCGGTCGCGCAGGCACCCATCGCGATCACGTACTTCGGCGCCGGCATCTGGTCGTAGAGGCGCTTGATGCGCTCGGCCATCTTGAAGTTGACCGTGCCCGCCACGATCATCAGGTCCGCCTGACGCGGCGAGGCGCGGAAGGCTCCGGCGCCGAAGCGGTCGATGTCGTGGTGCGCGCACCCGACCGCCATCATCTCGATCGCGCAGCAGGCCAGGCCGAAGGTCATCGGCCAGATCGAGGACAGCCGGCACCAGTTCAGGAGCCAGTCGACCCGGGTCGTCAGCACGTTCTCCTCGAACTGTCGCTCGAGCAGTCCCATGGTCAGGCAGCCTCCTCGGTGTCGGGCGCGGGTTTCGGTGCGGCGGCCTTCTGGGCCTCCAGCTCGGCCTCGAGCTCCTTGACGGGCGGCAACCCGACCTTCGGGCGCCGGTCGGGCGGCTGGTAGCTCGAGGAGCGGTACGAGAGCACCCAGTCGAGATCCCCCTTGGCCCACACGTAGGCGAGGCCGAGGAACAGGATCAGGATGAAGAGCAGCCCCTCGACCAGCACGAAACCGCCGATGCCCGCGCCGGCGGCGGCGCCCCGGTCCTGGACCGCTTCACGGAACACCAGCGCCCAGGGGAACAGGAACGCGATCTCGACCGCGAAGATCACGTAGACCAGCGCGACCGTGTAGTAGCGGATGTCGAACTGGATCCAGGCGTCGCCGATGGTCTCCTCGCCGCACTCGTAGGTCTCGAGACCGACGTCGGTCTTGCGCTTGGGGCGCAGGATCGAGGCCACGATCAGGTTCGCGAAGACGAACACGAACCCCACCGCGGCGAAGACGAGCGCGTTCAGGTAGTCGAAGTACATCCGGTCCGGGGCGGGGGCCTGGATTGGATCGGCGGAGGGGGGGCAGGGGAAGGGCCCGGCCGGGCTGGTGGGCCGCGGCGGAGGCGAGTTCGGGGGCGGCTAGGATAGCGGCGCGCCGCGCGAATCCCACCCGGACGAGAGGGGAGCATGACTCGGGGAAACCGCGCGCTGGGTGCGCCGGTCGGGGGAGTGTGCGGCGCTCGCTCTGGATCGCCCTGGCCCGCGCGGGCCTGCTGGCCTGGCTGGTCCGGGTCTGGGCCGAGTCCGCGACGCCCGAGGCGGGCGAGGCCCTGCCCCTGCGCTGGCTGCGGGTCGCGGCCGGAAACCCGCTCCGGACCGCACTGGCGCTCTTCCTGCTCGATCGGGCGCTCGTCGGGGGCCGTCCGAGGCCCTCCGGGCCCCCCAAACCTCCGGCCGCCGCTCGTGGCGAGGAGGGTCTGGAGCTAAGATAAGGGGCTAGATCGCGGCCGAGGCCCATTGGGCCCCCGCCGGACGCGCTTCTTTGAACTTCCGAGCCCCTTTCGTCCCGACTCCCTCCCCCTCATGATCGCCCGACTCCAAGAGGAGATCGTCGTCGGTCCCGCCGACTACGTCCGTCTGGGCCGTTCCGTGATCGTCCGTCCAACGGTCGAGACGATGCGCGCCAACCGCTTTCCGACCCAGGCCATCGTGGTGACCGCGGTCGCCCGCAAGCTGATCGAGCTCGTGCGCACGGGGGACAAGATCCAGGCCCTCGTGGTCGAGGGCGGGAACGACAATCCGACCAAGCACCCGGAGTTCCACCACATCTGCGAGAACCTCCGCCAGCTGCTCGACAAGCACTTCTCGAAGGCTCTGCTGTGCCTGGTGACGGACGCGACCGTGCTCGATTCGCCCAACCTGCGGCACGGATTGACCTTCTTCGACCGCACGATCCTGCGCCTCGACGCCGGCACCCAGAAGACCTGGGCCGCGCTCACCGGCTCCAGCCCGAAGCAGTTCCGCGGGGTGGTCGAGAGCCTCGGGCGCCTGGGCACCGAGCGCATCATCGTGCAGACGCGCTTCGTGCGCGGCGAGGTCGACAACAGCAGCGAGGCCGAGGTGAAGGCCTGGATCCGCCAGCTCACCGAGATCCGCCCCCTGGGCGTGCACATCACGACGCCGGCCAAGGCCAAGGGGAAGAAGGAGATCCCCATCACGAAGAGCCGGATGAACCAGATCGCCGAGCTGGTGACGACCAAGACCGGCATCCCGGTCGAGGTCGTGAACGTCTGAGGCCGGCCCCCGGCCCGTGCGCGCCCGCGCCGTCCGGGTGCCACGGTCCCCGAAGCCCGTGAGCCGCATCCTCGCCTCGCTCTCCGGCGTCTCGAAGCGCTACGGCGAGCAGCGCGCCCTCGAGCGTCTCTCGCTCGAGGTCCGCGCGGGCGAGGTGGTTGGGCTGCTCGGCGCCAACGGCGCCGGCAAGACCACGGCCCTGCGCATCCTGTGCGGCCTCTTGCCGCCCGACGAGGGCGCGGTCGCGTTGCAGGGCATCGACCTGCTCCAGGACCCGGTAGCGGCCAAGAAGAACCTCGGATACGTCCCAGATGGGGCCCCTTTGTACTCCAACCTGAGTGCCGAAGAGCACCTCGACCTGGTGGCCGGCCTGCACGGCCTGGAGCCGGTGCGCGCCCGGGCCGAGGCGACCCGCCTGCTGGAGGGCTTCGAGCTCCTCGGCCGTCGCGGCGACCCGGTCGGTGCCTTCTCGCGCGGCATGCGCCAGAAGCTCGCCATCGCCTGCGCGCTCCTGCCCCGGCCGCCGCTGCTGGTGCTCGACGAGCCCCTCACGGGCCTCGACATCCCCTCCGCGAGCCTGATCAAGGCCCTGATCCGGGCCTGGGCCGAGCGCGGCGGAGGCGTGCTCCTGACCTCGCACCTCTTGGAGATCGTCGAGCGAGCGTGCGACCGGATGGTCGTCCTCGCCCGCGGCCGAGTGCTCGTCCAGGGCACCCTGGAGGACCTGCGCCGGGCCTCCGGCCGCGGGGGTGACCTCGAGGAGGTCTTCCGGGCCCTGACCGCAGCCGAGGACCCGACCCAGGCCGCCGCGCGGATCCTGGGAAGCTGAGCCCCCTACTTCGGGCCTTTGATGGGGACTTTGTTCCCCTTGCCGTCGACGGCGACCATGGTCGCCTCGGCCTCCGTGACGAACACCTCGGAGCCGCTGGAGAAGCGCTGCTCGGCCCACACGCGGATCTTGACGCGGATCGAGGTGTGCCCGATGCGCAGCGTCTCGGTGAAGAAGGAGACGCAGTCGCCGACGTGCACGGGGGCCCGGAAGACGACCCCGTCGAGGGCCACGGTGACCAGACGCCCCGAGTGGTGCCGGTGGGCCTCGACCGCGGCCGCGAGGTCGATCTCGGACAGGATCACGCCCCCGAAGATCGTCCCGAAGGCGTTCGTGTCGCGCGGCATCATCACGCGCCGGATCGAGGGCATCTGGTCGCGCGGGAAGGTCTCGGGCGCGTCGGGCTGGGTCATCGGGCGTCCTGCGGGGGGCCGAGGGCCGCGCGAGCGTAGCGCTCGACGGCCTGCTCCACGAGCGGCGTGCGGCCGCGGAAGAAGTGGTCGGCCGCGGCGATCTCGACCAGCTCGAGCCCCACGGGCCAGGCCGGCAGCGCGCGGCGCAGGTCCGCGGCGGTCCCGAAGCGGTCCGCCGCGCCCATCACGACCAGCCCGGGCGTCGCGAGCCGCGCCAGGACGCGCGCGTCGTAGAGGGCGGCGGGGAAGGCGATCAGGACCAGGCGCTCGATCCCCGCATCGCGCCCGGCCAGCTCGGCCGCCATGCGCGAGCCGAAGGAGTAGCCCGCCGCCCAGACCGCCAGCCCGGGGAAGTGCCCCTGCAGGTGCCCGAGGGCGGCCGCGGCGTCCTCGATCTCCTGCACTCCATCGTGGGCCCCCTCGGAGCCCTCCACGCCGCGGAAGTTGAAGCGCAGGGTCGCGAGCCCCGCCGCCCGCAGCGCACGGGCGGCGCGCACCACGATCGTGTTGCGCAGCGAGCCCCCGTGGGCCGGGTGCGGGTGGCATACCAGGGCAGCACCGCGCGGTGGCCCCTCGGGCCGCTCCAGGACGCCGACCAGGCGTCCGACCGGCCCCGCGATCTCGACCTGCACGGAGGGCGGGCGCGGCTAGTAGAGGACGGTGAAGCCGCCGGCGGCACGCGGAAAGATCGCGGGCCAGCCGCAGCGCAGCGCCTCGGGCGCCACGCCATCGCCGATCGGGGCCCGGCCATCGCGCAGCCACACGCGCCAGGCGAGCTTGGGTGCGGCGTCGGGCTCGGCCTCGGGCCGCTCCAGCCAGGCCAGGCACACCTCACCGCTGCCGGCCGCCCCGGCGGGGCGCGCGCGGACGCAGGCGGGACCGTCCGAGCGCGGCTCCATCGGCACGTTCATCTTCTTCGCCTGGCGGCGGATGACGGACCAGAAGACCTGCCCGCCGCTCTCCCACACGGCCAGGGTCGACAGGTCCTCCTGCCCCAGACCGGCGTTCGAGCGCGGGTCACGCACGCTCTTCCAGTTGTCGACCCAGGTCGACTTGAAGGCCTCGCCATCCTCCGAGTGCAGCAGGCGCATGCCGCGCGAGAGGCTGGGGGAGTCCGGCTTGAGCGCATAGCCGGTGCGGTAGAGCACGTACAGCGTCCCCATGACCTCGTCCACGTGGGCCGTCATGGCCGAGTGCTCCGAGACGCCGGTCGACTCGCGGTCGACCGGCTCGGGCGGCGAGAACTCGAGCCCGTCCTGGCTGCGCCGCACCCACACGCGCCGCTCCGGCGGGACGGCCTCCAGGTCCTCCGCCCCCTCCGCGGCCAGGTAGAAGACGTGGATGCGCCCGGCCCCGTTGACGGCCACCGCCGCCGACAGGCACAGGCCCGGCGGCGCGCCGAGGTCCACCGGGGCGAGCGGCTCACCGTCGGCCGGCAGGCGCGCGTAGCGCAGGGCCGGCGGGTCGGAGGGCGTGGTCCACACGACGTGCACCGAGCCGTCGGGGCCGAGATCGAGCTCGCCGCCGTGCAGGTCCTCCGCGCGCGCCGCGGTGCCCGGCTCGGGGTCGACTCTCTGCGGCGTCGAGAAGCTCGCGCCCTCGTCGCGCGAGCGCACGACGAGGAGGTCCCCCCGCTCCGCCCCGCCCTGGAAGTAGAGCACCGCCAGCTCGTCCTTGCCGCGCGCCACCCGCGGGAAGAGTCCGCCCTCGGGCAGGCGCGCGAAGCGCACGAAGTCCGCGGGGAGCTGGACGAGGTTCTGCAGCTTGGCGCGCCCGCGCCCGTCCTGCGCCGTCGCCGGCGGCAGGGCGAGGAGCAGCGGGCTCGTGACGAGAACGGCGATCATGGGACGCGGCTACGCTCCGGGGCGGGCGGGAGTGAGAACGGGAGAGCGTAGCACCGCCGGGCGAGGATCCGCGGGCCACGGGGCGTATGCTGCACCGCCCGTCCCCCGCAGAATTGGCCCGATGACTTCCGTCCCCCAACCCAGCCAGGCCGGCAGCGAGTGGATCGTCGAGGCCGACGTCCGCAACTTCGAGAGCGAGGTCCTGGGACGCTCGCTCGAGGTCCCGGTCCTGCTCGACTTCTGGGCGACCTGGTGCGGGCCCTGCAAGACGCTCGGCCCGGAGCTCGAGCAGCGCGCCCGCGCCGGCAACGGCCGCTTCCTGCTGGCGAAGATCGACATCGACCGCAACCCGGAGCTGGCCCAGGCCTTCCGCGTCCAGGCCGTCCCGACCGTGCTGGCGATCGTCCAGGGGCGGCTCATGGACGGCTTCCAGGGCGCCCTGCCGCCGGCCGAGCTGGACCAGTTCCTCGAGCGCGTCGCCCCCGGTGGTCCGACGCCCTCGCGCGCGGACCAGCGCGTGGAGCGCGCGCGCGAGCTGGCCGAGGGCGGCGAGCTGGCCACGGCCATCGGTCACCTGCGCGAGGTCCTGCGCGAGGCGCCCGAGCACGCCGGCGCGCGCCTGGCACTGGCCGAGCTCCTGATCCGCGACGGGAAGGCGCGCGAGGCGCGGCTCGTGCTCGAGAAGCTGGCCGGCGAGGCCTCCGTCGCGGAGCGCGTCCAGGCCCTCCTGGCGCAGCTCGACTTCGCCGAGCAGGCCGGCGACCGCGCCGAGCTCGAGGCCCGCGTGCGCGCCGCCCCGGACGACCTGGCGGCCAGGATCGAGCTCGCCAAGGCCCTGATCGCGGCCCGCGACCACGCGCGTGGCCTGGAGCTCCTGCTGGAGGTCGTGCGCGCCGACGCCGGCGAGCACCGCGCCGCCGCCAAGCAGGCGATGCTGGAGGTCTTCGGGATGCTGGGGCTCGAGGACAAGCTCGCCAACGAGTACCGCTTCAAGCTCTCGCTCGAGCTGTTCGCGTGAGCCCCGCGCCGCGAGCGCTGCCCTCGCTCGCGCGCACCGGGCACCTCGCGCGCGCCCGCT
>DASVAP010000161.1:0-12197 GCA_036376275.1 Planctomycetota bacterium
CTGGTCGAGCTGCAGCTCCTCGAGCAGCTTCAGGTAGGGGCGCATGCGCACCAGCGGCCAGTCGGTGCCGTACATGAGCTGCTTCCCCGGGTCGCCCATGTAGGTGATCATGTCCTTGAGGCGCATGGCGACGTAGCGCTCGAACTCGTAGCTGAAGTCGCCCAGCGTCAGGCCCGAGATGTCGGCGTAGACGTTGTCGTTCTTGTAGAGCACCTCGGCCGCGTCCTGGAACCAGGGGTTGCCGAGGTGGCACATCACGAACTTCACGTCCGGATAGTCGACCGCCACGTCGTCGACCAGCAGCGGGTGCGCCATGCGCACCTTGGCGGTCTTCGAGTAGGTGTCGCCGGTGTGGATCATGACCGGCACCTGGTACTTGGCGGCGATGCGGAAGACGCTCTCGAGCGAGGGATCGTTGATCGCGTAGTGGTCGTAGCCCGGGTAGAGCTTGATGCCCTTGACCTGGCCGTCGCGGATGCGCTCCTCGACCGAGAACAGGTCCGAGCGCGCCTCGCCGCGCCAGCGCAGGCCCTCGACCAGCGTGATGCGCGGGTGGTTGGTGAGCAGCGTCAAGAGCTCCTCCACGCTGGGCCGGTCCAGGTCGGCCTTGTAGGAGGTGATCACGACCGCGTGGTCCACGCCGACCTCGTCCATCTTGGCGAACAGCTCCTGCGCGTGCTCCGCGGTAGGCCGGCGCGAGGACTCGTGGTAGTTGTTGAGGTGGACGTGGACGTCGATCAGGTGCTGGTAGGGCATCGCGGGCCAGGCCTCGTGGCTGCGTTGTACGTCCTGCGATGATCCCGCTCCACATACTCACGGGCTTCCTCGGCACGGGGAAGACGAGCCTGCTGGCGCGCCTCCTGGCGGATCCGGGCGGCGAGCGCATCGCCGTGCTGGTCAACGAGGCCGGCGAGCTGGCGCTCGATGCGCACCTCGTCGAGGCGGTGGACGAGGACGTGCTCGCGCTGCCCTCGGGCTGCGTGTGCTGCGTGATGCGCGCCGACCTGCACCGGGCCCTCGCCCGCGTGCTGGCGCGCGAGCCCACGCGCATCGTGCTGGAGACGACGGGCCTGGCGGACCCGGCGCCGATCCTGCACGGTCTGGCCACCGACCCGCGCCTGGCCGGGTCCGTGCGCGTGGCCGGCGTCGTGGCCACGGCCGACGCGAGCCGTCTGGAGGAGCTGCTCGCGACCCAGCCCGAGGTGGCGCGCCAGCTCGAGCTGGCCGACCGCGTGGCGCTGACCAAGGGCGACCTCGTGCCGGAGCGTCTCGCGGGCGCGCGCGCGTGCCTGGCGCGCGCGGCGCCGGGCTGCGCGGTGCGCGAGGTGCTGCACGGAGCGGTCCAGCGCGACTGGCTGCTGGGCGAGGCACCGCTGGAGCGCCTGCGCGACGTGGGCACGGCCCGCACCTGGCTGCACCACCACGCCGCCGACGCGCCCGACTTCCGGGCCCACGCGCTGACCTGGGACGCGCCCGTGCGCCTCGAGGCGCTGACGCTGTGGCTGCGGCTCGTCACCCAGCTCGACGGGCCGCGCCTGCTGCGCGTCAAGGCCCTGGTCGAGAGCGCCGACGACGGCCACGTACACGTGCTGCAGAGCGCGCAGCACGCCGTGTCACCGCCGCGCCGGCTCGCCCGGCCTCCGCGCGGCTTCCGCGGTGCCCAGGTGGTCGTGATCGAGCGCGACCTCGCTCCGGCGGCGACGCGCGCCCTGCTCGCCTCCCTGCGCGACGCACTCGGCGCGCGCCCGATCGAGCGGGCGCGATGAGTGCGGCGGCCGAGGCCACGCGCCGGCGGCTCCTCTTCGGCGCGCTCTACCTGTGCGAGGGCGCGCCGATCGGCTTCGTGTGGTGGGCGCTGCCGACGATCCTGCGCGAGCGCGGCGTTCCCGTCGAGCGCATCGGCGCGCTGGCCTCGCTGCTGGTGCTGCCCTGGGCCCTCAAGTTCCTGTGGGCGCCGGTGATCGACCTCGGGCACGGGCGCGGGCTCGTGCGCTGGATCGCGGGGGCCCAGCTCGTCATGGCGGCCACGCTCCTGCCGCTGCTCGGGCTGGACGGCGACCAGGGCCTGGGCTGGATCACGGCCGCACTCCTCGTGCACGCGCTCGCGGCGGCGAGCCAGGACGCGGCCATCGACTCGCTGGCGCTGCGCACGACGCCGGCCGAGGAGCGCGGGCGCCTGAACGGCTGGATGCAGCTCGGGATGCTGCTCGGGCGCGCGCTGTTCGGCGGCGGAGCGCTCGTCGCGCGGCGCTGGGTCGGCGACGCGGGCCTCGTGCTCGTGCTCGTGGCGGGGCTCGGCGCCGCGGCCGTGGCCCTCGTGCTGCGCGGTCCGGCGGTGCCGGCCGCGACGCAGGACCCCGTGCCCTTGCGGCGCAGCCTCGTGGCCGCGCTGCGCCGGCGCACGACCTGGCTCGGGCTCCTGTTCGCCGCGACGTCGGGCGCGGGCTTCGAGGCCGTCGGCGCGCTGGCCGGGCCGTTCCTGATCGACCGCGGGCTCGCCTCGGCCGACGTGGGCCTCTTCCTCGGCCTCCCGGCCGTCGGTGCGATGGCGCTGGGCGCGCTGGCGGGCGGGCACCTGGCCGACCGCAGCGGCGTGCGGCGCACGGTCCTGGTGGGCGGGATCGCGGTCGGCGCGTGCGTGCTGCTCCTCGCGGCGCTGGCGGGGACGGGCGGCGACCTGCTCGTGCTCGCCGTGCTGACCGCGATCTACGCCGGCCTGGGACTCTTCACGGCGGCCTCCTACGCGCTGTTCATGGCGCTGACCGATCCGGAGCTCGGCGCGACGCAGTTCAGCGCCTACATGGGCGCGACGAACCTGTGCGAGTCGTGGAGCGCACGCCTCGGCGGGACGCTGGCCCAGCGCAGCGGCTACGCGAGCGCCTTCGCCTGGCCAGCGGGGCTGGCGCTGGCCGCGCTCCCGCTGCTCCTCCTGCTCGCGCCGCGCGCGCGCGCTGCGACGGGATCGGAGCCGGGCCATCGGCTACGATGAGCGCATGAGCGAGAAGCCCATCGGCGAGGAGGCACGCGGGCCAGCAGCGGAGCCGCAAGTGCCTGGCGCGCGCCTGCGGCTCGCGGACTTCGAGCGGCACACGCTCCTGCGCCCCTTGCGCATCGAGGACTTCGACGAGCTGGTCGCGATGCAGAGCCTGTGCTTCCCGGGCATGCAGACGTGGAAGCGCGAGCAGATCGAGTCGCAGCTCACGGTCTTCCCCGAGGGGCAGATGGTGATCGAGCACGACGGGCGCGTGGTGGCCTCGGCCAGCTCGCTGGTGGTGGACTTCGAGGGCTACTCGGAGTGGCACAACTGGAAGGAGATCGCCGACTCCGGCTTCATCCGCAACCACGATCCCGAGGGCGACACGCTGTACGGGATCGAGATCATGGTGCACCCGGACTTCCGCGGCCTGAAGCTGGCGCGCCGGCTGTACGCGGCGCGGCGCGAACTCTGCCGGCGCCTGAACCTGGCGCGCAGCATCATCGGCGGGCGCATCCCGGGCTACGGCAAGTACGCGGACCAGCTCAGCGCGCCCGAGTACGCCGAGAAGGTCATCACGCGTGGGCTCTACGACCCGGTGCTGACGACCCAGGTCGCCAACGGCTTCGTGCTGAAGCGCCTGATCCCGGACTACTTCCCGGGCGACAAGGACTCGCGCGGCTACGCGACCTTCCTGGAGTGGAACAACCTCGAGTACGTGGAGGAGTCGCGCCACCGCCTGCAGCGCGTCTCGCTCGTGCGCATCTGTGCCGTGCAGTACCAGATGCGCCTGATCCACTCGTTCGAGGAGTTCGCCAAGCAGTGCGAGTACTTCGTCGACACGGCCTCGGACTCCAAGTCGGACTTCGTGCTGTTCCCGGAGCTCTTCACGACCCAGCTCCTGACCCTGGTGGCGGCCAAGTACCCGGCCGAGGCCGCGCGCGCCCTGGCCGAGATGACGCCACGCTACCTGGAGCTCTTCACCGACCTCGCGATCCGCTACAACGTCAACATCATCGGCGGCTCGCAGTTCGCGCTGGAGGAGGGCGAGCTGCGCAACGTCTCCTACCTGTTCCGGCGCGACGGCACGATCGGGCGGCAGTACAAGATCCACGCCACCCCCACCGAGCGCCGCTGGTGGGGCGTGCGCCCGGGCAGCAAGGTCGAGCTCCTGGACACGGACCGCGGCAAGATCGCGATCCTGATCTGCTACGACATCGAGTTCCCCGAGCTGGCGCGCATCGCCTCCTCCAAGGGCGCGCAGATCGTGTTCGTGCCCTTCAACACCGACAGCCGCCAGGGCTACCTGCGCGTGCGCCACTGCGCCCAGGCGCGCTGCATCGAGAACCAGCTCTACGTGGCGATCTCCGGCTGCGTCGGCAACCTGCCCTTCGTCGAGAACGCCGACGTGCACTACGCCCAGTCGGGCGTCTTCACCCCGCTCGACTACAGCTTCGCGCGCGACGGCATCGCCGCCGAGTGCACCCCGAACATCGAGACCCTGGTCGTGCAGGACGTCGACCTCGAGATGCTGCGCCGCCACAAGCAGGCCGGGACGGTCCAGAACTGGAACGACCGCCGCAAGGACATCTACCGCCTGCACTACTTCGACGGACGCGGCGGGCCCGAGCGAGAGATCTGAGGGGGAGAGGCGGCGGACCGCGGAGGCGCGGAGGGGAAGACGCGGAGGGCGCGGAGCAGAGGGAGGGTCAGGAGGGATCGAGAAGGCGTAGGCGGATCGCTTCGTTTCCTCTTCCTTCCGCTCTTCCCCCCCCCTTCTTCCCTCTGCTCCGCGCCCTCCGCGTCTTCCCCTCCGCGCCTCCGCGCTCCGCTGACCTTCGGGGCGGTGGCCAGCATTGCCCGCCCCACCCGGACGGCCTACCGTGCCGGCCCCCATTCGCCGGAGCCACCCGCATGCTCGTCGCGCTCGTCCTCGCCCTCGCGTTCCCGCCCGCTGCCCAGGAGCCCCAGCCCGCCCCGGGCCTCGCCGCGGTCGACCTGTTCCAGCTCGAGCTGGCCTCCGACCCGCAGATCTCGCCGGACGGGAAGCAGGTCGTCTACGTGCGGCGCTGGGCCGACGATCGCGCGGACCGCTGGCGCGCGAACCTGTGGCTGGTGCCGAGCGCGGGCGGCGAGCAGCGCGCGCTGACGACCGGGCCGCGCAGCGACTCGTCGCCGCGCTGGTCGCCGGACGGCGGGCGGCTGGCCTTCGTGTCGAGCGAGTCGGGCTCGCCGCAGCTCTGGGTGCGCTGGATGGAGAGCGGCGCGAGCGCGTGCCTGACGAACCTGCCGGAGCCGCCCGCGCACCTCACCTGGTCGCCGGACGGGCGCTGGCTCGCCTTCACGGCCTTCGTCGAGGAGCCGCCCGAGCCGCTGGTGAAGCTGCCGCGCCCGCGCGCGGGGGCCGAGTGGGCCGCGGCGCCGACGGTGATCACGCACCTGCGCTACCGCGCCGACGGCGAGGGCTACCTGCGCCAGGGGCACGCGCAGCTCTTCGTCGTGCCGAGCGACGGCGGCACGCCGCGCGCGCTGACGGACGGGCCCTTCGACGTGCGCGGGCCGCTGGCCTGGACGCCGGACGGCCGCGAGCTGCTGTTCGCCTCGAACCGTCGGAAGGAGGCCGAGCTCGAGCCGCTCGACACCGAGCTGTGGGCCGTGGCGCTGGCCGACGGCCGCCTGCGCGCGCTCACCGACCGGCGCGGGCCCGACGAGCACCCGCTCGTCTCGCCGGACGGCAAGCTGGTCGCCTACCTCGGCTTCGACGACCGCCGCCAGGGCTACCAGGTGACACGCGCCCACGTCGTGCCCCTGGCGGGCGGCGCGCCGCGCACGCTGGCGCCGGGCCTCGACCGCGACGTGGAGCAGCCGCGCTGGACGCCGGACGGCAAGGCGCTCCTCTTCCTGCACACCTCGCGCGGGCGCACCGAGCTGGCGCGCCTGTCGCTGGAGGGCGAGCTCACGATCCTGTGCACCGACGTGGGCGGCACGGACCTCGGGCGGCCCTACGCCTCGGGCTCCTTCAGCGTCGCGCGCGACGGGCGCGTGGCCTTCACGCGCACGACCCCGGAGCGTCCGGCCGACGTGGCCGTGCTCGCTCCGGGCGGCTCACCGCAGCTCGTGACGTTCCTGAACGAGGACCTGGCCGCGCAGCGCAACCTCGGCACCGTGCACGAGCTCGTCGTGCCCTCCACGCACGACGGGCGCGAGATCCAGGCCTGGATCGTGACGCCGCCGGGGTTCGATCGCACGCAGCGCCACCCGCTCCTGCTCGAGATCCACGGCGGCCCCTTCGCCGACTACGGCGCGCGCTTCAGCTACGAGTTCCAGGCCTACGCCGCGCGCGGCTACGTCGTGCTCTACGCGAACCCGCGCGGCAGCACGGGCTACGGCGAGGAGTTCGGCAACCTGATCCACCACGCCTACCCCGGCCACGACTACGACGACCTGATGTCCTGCGTGGACGCGCTCCTGGCGCGCAACTTCGTCGACCCGGAGCGCCTGTACGTGACCGGCGGCAGCGGCGGCGGCGTGCTCACCGCCTGGATCGTCGGCAAGAACCGGCGCTTCCGCGCGGCCGTCTCGGCCAAGCCGGTGATCGACTGGACCAGCCACGTGCTGACGGCCGACGCCTACCCCTTCTTCGTGCGCTACTGGTTCCCCGGGATGCCCTGGGAGGTGCCCGAGGAGTACTTCCGGCGCTCGCCCCTGAGCCTGGTCGGCAACGTCACGACCCCCACCATGCTGCTGACCGGCGAGCAGGACTGGCGCACGCCGATCTCGCAGGCCGAGGAGTACTACCAGGCCCTCAAGCTGCGCGGCGTCGACACGGCGCTCGTGCGCATCCCCGACTCGTCCCACGCGCTCTCCGATCGCCCGAGCCAGCTCATGGCCAAGGTGCTGCACATCCTCGGCTGGTTCGAGCGCCACGGCGGACCGCCGGCGATCCAGGAGGACTGAGCGCGCTCTGCCCCGTCTCGGAGCTGACGGTCCGCTTCAAGATCGCCGCGCGTGATGGTCGATGCACGGAGCCGCGCCGGGGATCGCACCTCGCGCGCGCTCAGGGGGAGGGGACATGACAATGCGTCGATCGAGCTTCGGGCTCGTCGTGCTGGGTGCGCTCGCGGCCGCGGGGTCGCGGGGCGCCGCCCAGCAGATGGGCAGCGTGCTGTGGGAGTCGGAGATCGCCTCCGCGACGGGGGGGTTCACCGGCGCGCTCGATGCTCGCGATCGGTTCGGCCAGGCGCTCGCCGGGCTCGGCGACCTCGACGGGGACGGCGTCGCGGACCTGGCGGTGGGCGTGCCCGACGACGACGACGGCGGCGACGGGCGCGGGGCCCTGTGGGTGCTGTTCCTGGCACCGGACGGCACGGTGCGCAGCCACGCCAAGGTCAGCTCGACGCAGGGCGGCTTCGCGGGACGGCTGGACGGCGCGGACCGCTTCGGGTCGGCGGTGGCGCGCCTCGGCGACCTGGACCGTGACGGCACGCTCGAGGTGGCGGTCGGGGCCGAGCAGGACGACGACGGCGGGACGAACCGCGGCGCGGTGTGGGTGCTCTCGCTGGCGCCCGACGGCAGCGTCGTGCGCAACACCAAGATCAGCCAGACCAGCGGCGGCTTCACGGGCCTCCTGCGCAACGAGGATCGCTTCGGGCACGCCCTGACGCGGCTCGTGGACCTGGACGGCGACGGGGTCGACGAGCTGGCGGTCGGAGCCCTGCTCGACGCCGACGGCGGCGCCGGACGCGGGGCGGTCTGGGTGCTGTTCCTCGACGCCAGCGGCGCGGTGAAGCACCACGTCAAGATCAGCAGCACGAGCGGGGGCTTCACGGGCGCGCTGCGCGACAACGATCGCTTCGGCTCGGCCCTGGCCGCCCTGGGCGACCTCGACGACGACGGAGTGCCGGACCTGGCCGTGGGCGCCGAGTTCGACAACGACGGCGGCTCGCGCAGCGGCGCGACCTGGATCCTGTTCCTGGCGCGCGACGGCAGCGTGCGCGAGCAGAGCAAGCTCTCGTGGGCCTCCGGGCTCCCGCTCGACGACATCGACCTGTTCGGCGCGAGCCTGGCGGCCCCGGGCGACATCGACGGCGACGGCGTGCCGGACCTCGTGGTCGGAGCGCCGCAGGACGACGACGGCGGCACGAACCGCGGCGCCCTGTGGGTGCTGCTGCTCGCGCCCGACGCGAGCCTCCGCGGCTACCTGAAGATCAGCGCGCTCAGCGGCGGCCTGAGCGGCCCGCTCACGAACAGCGACTTCTTCGGCACGTCCCTGGCGGCGCTGGGCGACGTCGACGGCGACCGCAAGCTCGACCTGGCGGCCGGTGCCCCGGGCGACGACGGCGGAGGCCTCGACCGCGGCGCGCTGCGGCTGCTGTTCTGCGAGAGTGCCGTGCGGGCCTCGGTCACCGTGCGCAACGGGCGCGGGATCAACCCGCTCGTGCTCACGGCCGAGGACGCTCCCGCCGTCGGCTCGACCTGGGAGGTCCAGGCCGACTGCCGCGGCTTCCGCAAGGGCGTGCTCCTGCACGTCGTCGTGGACAACCGCGTCGAGGGCCCCGTGCTGGGGCGTCTCGGCGAGCGGCTCGTCGACTGGAGTCGCCCGTGGCTGCTGCGTGCCCTCGTGCGGCACGGCGGCGACACGACGCACATCCTGCACCGCGTGCCGGCGCACACGGCCCTGGTCGGCCTCGCCTTCGGCTCGCAGGCCCTGCTGACGGGTCACGGCGGCGCGCGCCTGACGAACGCCCTCGACGGCGAGTTCCTGCCGCCGGACGCGGCCCCGCGCGCGACGAACGGCAGCGCGCACGGCGGACGCTCCGGGCGCGGGCGCTGACCGGACCCCGCGGGCCTCGCTCCCTGCGGAGGTTCGGCGGACGGGCCGCCCCTATACTGTCCGCCCAGCATGGCCCCGCGAGCCCGTCGAATCGTGCTGGCCTGCGGGCTGACCGGGCTGCTCCTCGTCCTGGCCGAGGGGGCGGCGCGGCTCCTGCCGGGGCACGAGACCGAGCGCGAGCTCGCCAGGCTGCGCGAGCACCTGCTCGAGGGCACGGTCCAGCTCTACGAGCCCCACCCCTACCGCGTCTACCAGCTCCGGCGTGCCAGCGCGGAGGTCAACGAGTACGGCTTCGGCGACGTCGAGTGGAGCGTGGAGCGCACGCCCGGCGTGCCGCGCATCGTGTGCCTGGGGGGCTCGACGACCCAGAGCGGCAACAACCATGGCCGGCGAGGCTCCTACCCGTTCCTGCTGGAGAAGCTGCTCGAGCGCGAGCACGGCTTCGACTTCGAGGTGCTGAACGCCGGGATCGCGAGCTGGACGACGGCCGAGATGCTGATCGCCTGGTTCCTGACGATGCAGGACTTCGCGCCCGACGTGGTCGTCCTGCACGAGGCCGTCAACGACGTCGAGCCGCGCTTCCGCGCCGGCTTCCGCAGCGACTACTGGCACTGGCGCACGCCCCTGCAGGTGCGCGGGGCGGTCGGGCTCGAGCGCTGGCTGGCGCGCGAGAGCGACCTCTACCTCCTGCTGCGCCTGCGCGGCGGCTCGCCGACCCTGGGCGACGTGGCCACGCGCCGCGACGCGCTCTTCGCGCCCTCCAGCGACGAGCAGGGCCACGACCACGCGACCTCGCTGCCCTTCCGCCGCAACGTCCGCTCGATCGCCGAGTCGGCGCGCGCCGGCGGGGCCCTGGTCGTGCTGATGACCCTGCCGACCGGGCCACACCGCCCGGACCTCGAGGTCTGGCGCGCCGACATCGCGCAGCACAACGCGCACCTGCGCGCGCTCGCCGGGGAGCACGGCTACCTCCTGGCGGACGCCGAGCAGGCCTTCGCCGCGCACCCCGCGCTCGCCGCGCAGTTCACCGACCTCGTGCACCTCCAGCCCGAGGGCAACGCCGCCAAGGCCCAGCTGGTCGCGGCCACGCTCGCCGGCTGGCTCGCGGGTCTCGGGCGCGAGGGCCGTCCCCCGCCGCTGGAGCCGCGCGAGCGCCGCCGGTCGCGGGAGGGGGGCGCGCGCTGAGGCTGCTTCCAGGCCCCGCGGCAGATCCGTAGGCTGAGCTTCGCGCGCGTCGCGCCGACGCGCCGCGTCTTCTGTAGCCGGAGGGAACCCCATGGAGAAGGTGCGCGTCGTCTGCCCGGCCTGCGGCAGCGGGATCCTGGTCCCGGCGGAGCAGGCGGGCCGCAGTGGCAAGTGTCCGAAGTGCGGCGCGACGGTGCAGGTGCCCGGGGCCGCGGGGCCCGCGTCAGCCGGGGAGCCGTCGGCGCCTGCGCCGCCCGAGGAGGAACCGGCAGAGCAGGTCGAGCCGGTCGTCGCGGCGGGACCCGAGCGCTCGCTCCCCGCACTCGCCGCCGCGGCGGGCGCGGGCCTCGTCGGCGCCGTCGGCTGGGCGCTGCTGCTGGTGCTGGCCTCCTACGAGATCGGCTGGCTCGCCTGGGGCATCGGCGGGCTGGTCGGCTGGGCGGCCGTGCGTGCGGGCGGGCGCGGGCAGGTCCTGGCGGGCGCGGCGGCGCTCGTGACGGTGCTGGCGATCTTCGGCGGGAAGATGCTCGGCTACGCGCTGCAGATCCACACCGACTCGAAGGAGATGGCCGCCCAGGAGGCACTGGCCTTCGACGAGTACCAGAAGGACGCGGCCGACTGGGCCGCGCTCGCCGCGAACGGCGCGCCCGCGCCGGAGGCCGTGCGCGCCTTCATGGCCACCCACGACTATGCCGAGGGCGACGGAGCGGAGGTGGACGCCGAGCAGCTCGACGGGTTCCTGACCCACATCGTCCCCATGCTCGCCTGGTTCCATGCCGAGGAGCCCACGCGCGAGGAGTTCGCCGAGCGCTCGGCCGCCGACCTGCGGCACATGATCTATGCCGAATCGAGCCTGGTGGGCTTCGTGCTGGCGGACCTGAACGGGATCGACGCCCTGTTCGCCTTCTTCGGCATCAGCACGGCCTTCGGCCTGGTCCGTCGAAGCGGCGCCGGGCTGCCTGCTCGCCGCTAGGGCCGCCCTGCAGGGCTCCAGGGCCAGGGGGTGCCGCAGGCGCCAGGCTGGCCCCCTGGAAGCAATTTCCTTCGGATCCGCCCGGCGGAACAGGCCCTCCATAGAATCTTGCATTGTGAATGGCCGCCCCGCGGCGGTCCCCAGAGAGTCCACCCCGAGTCACGAAGCCAACCCCACACCATGCTGACCACCCTCCTCGCCCTGGCCGCCCTGACCCTCCCGCCCGGCAACGGCGGCACCATCACCCGCAGCCTGCCCCAGGGGGCGCACCTGTCGCTGGCGGCGACCGCCAGCGGCTGCGAGAACAACCCCGGGCCCTACATCACGATCGACGGAGCCCTGACCCTGTCGGGCGTGGCCGCGCGCATCATCCTCACGAACAATCGCCGCTTCACGCACGTGACCGAGGCCGACGTGACCGCCGACGTCGAGATCGTCCCGGTCGGACAGGAGATCAGGATCCACAAGCAACCGGTGCTGGGGGGCGTCGGCGGGAACCCCTGGTTCTACCTGCAGTTCAGCGACGGCGAGCGCTTGCTCGGGAAGCCCAAGCTGATCGGGCGCTGCGTCCAGGGGCTGAACCCGGTCGCGCTCGACTTCGACCTGCCGACGACGGCCCACGCGACCGTGGACAGCGATGCCTGCAGCAACAGCGGCGGCCCGACGATCACGCTGAACGGCGAGCTGAAGCTGGGCGGCTTCTACGGCCACCTGATCCTGACCAACAACGCCAGGTTCACGCACGTGACCTCGGCGGACGTGGTCATCAACATCGTGATCGTGCCCGCGGGCCAGTCGATCGTGTTCGCCAAGCAGCCGCCGCTCGACGGCGCGGGTGGCAACCCCTACATCTTCCTGCAGTTCCTCGACGGCTCCCAGAGCGCGCTCGGCGATCCGATCTTCGTCGGCCGCTGCAACCAGCTCTAGCCGATCGTCAGATCGGCTACTGATTCCGCCGTCAGCGTGACCGCACCGGCTCTTCGGGCGGGCCCAGGCCCGCCCGATGAGCCGGTGCGTTGCGGACAACCGATCCAGGGATCACCCGCAACTCACCTCTGGCGCGCAGATCCCCGCCAGCTTCACGCTCACTCCACCCGCCGCATCTCGAACACCCCGTGGTCGCCGTTCTCGGCCTCGAAGGTGGCCTGGAACAGATCACCCGTGACGGTGCCCTCGTAGCGGTAGAGGCCGCCGGCCAGCGACCCGAGGTCCTGGCGGCCGCGGAAGCGCAG
>DASVAP010000162.1:0-2335 GCA_036376275.1 Planctomycetota bacterium
GCCAGGGTCTCGAGGAAGACGTCCTCCAGGCTCTCGCGCTCGAGCGTGATCTCGGTCAGCACCACGCCCGCGCCCGCCGCCAGCGCGAACAGCCGGTCGCCGTCCGGATCCGGCACCTTGACGCGCAGGCGCGCGGGTCCGGTGGCCTCCAGCTCGTAGCCCTCGGCCGCCAGGCGCCCCTGGAAGGCGCCGAGCTCGCCCTCCACCTCGACCTCGACCCAGGCCCCCTCGCCGCGCGTCAGCTCGTCGATCGAGCCCTCGGAGCGGATGCGCCCCTTGTGGATCACGACCACGCGCGTGCAGGTGCGCTCGACGTCCGGCAGGAGGTGCGAGCAGAGCAGCAGGCTCTTCCCCTGCGCGTGCCCGAGGTCGTGCACCAGCTCGAGCATGTGCTTGCGCCCCTTCGGATCGAGCCCGTTGGTCGGCTCGTCGAGCAAGAGGAGCTGCGGATCGTGCACCAGCGCCTGGGCCAGCTTGAGGCGCTGCTTCATGCCCGTCGAGTACTCGTCGAGGCCGCGGTAGCGCGCCTCCTCGAGTCCCACGTAGTCCAGCACCTCGTGCGCGCGCGTGATCGAGTCGCGCGGCGTGAGCCCCGTCAGCCGCCCCAGGGCCGTGACGATCTCGACCCCGTTCATGCGCGGGATCAGGCAGTCCGACTCGGGCATGTACCCGACCACGCGCCGCAGCGCCAGGCGCTGGTGCTTGTCGGTCGGGTCGAACCCGGCGATGCGCGCGCGCCCACCCGAGGGCTCGAGCTGCCCGAGCAGCAGCTTGATCAGGGTCGACTTCCCGGCTCCGTTGGGCCCGAGCAGCCCCACCGGCCCCGGCGGCAGCTCGAGCGTGAGCCCCTCGAGCGCGCGGATGGCGCCGTACCGCTTCTCGAGGCCGTCGAGGACGATGATCGCTTCGGACATTCGGGACCGGACGAGCGCGGGATGATCGCGCCCGGGACGAGGGCGCGCCAGTACGCAGGCTGCCGGACGTTCATTTCGGCCGTCTGGAGTTCCTGGGCGACGCTCCTGGAGCAGTAACCGCCGCGCGTCGAGCCGCTATCGCCCCGCAGGAGGCACCCTTGGTCGAGCCCTGCACGCTCCTGCTCCTCTTGGCCGTGACCTTCCAGGCACCCAACCAGGCGCTGGTCCGGGGACGGCTGGAGGATCCCCTGGGCCGGCCCGCGGAGGGGGCCGAGGTCACCAGCCGGGTCTGGCCGGGCGTGGACAAGGTGGCGGTGTGCGACGCGGAGGGCCGCTTCGAGATGCGCGTCGAGTGGCCGGAGCATCAGCGCGACACCTACCACGAGTGCAAGGCGCTGGCGCCCGGCTGCGCATTCTGGAGCACCAGCGCCAAGCTCCGCCCCGGAGAGGAGCTGGACCTCGGGACCGTCCGGCTCGAGCCCGGGGGATCCGTGCGCGGGACGCTTCGCCTCGGGAGCGCGCCGGCGGGTGTCGCTAGCGTGCTCGTCGTGCGCAGCGAGGCCCTGCCCGCCGAGCCCGGGCGGCGCTTCGAGGTCTGTCCGGCCACGGGACCCGCCTTCCGCTCCACGCACGCGCCCGAACCCGTCTACGAGCAACCCGTCCGAAGGGGCGCGAGCCTGGACGACGGCTCCTTCCGCATCCTCGGCCTGCCGCCGGGCCGGTACGGGTTGTGGGCGCGCAGCAAGGCGAGCTACTGGGCGACGTCGGCCGCCTTCGAGGTGCGCGTGGCCACCGAGACCGAGCTGCCCGAGCTCGTGCTCGAGGCCCTGCCGCCGCAGCACCGGATCGCGGGCGTCGTGCTCGACCCCGACGGGCTCCCCGTGGCCGGCGCGAGCGTCGAGGCCAGGACTCCCGAATCGGACCCGGACTGCTTCCGGCGCGAGGTCGAGAGCGACGCGAGCGGCCGCTTCGAGCTGCACGTGCTGCCGCTCGCCTGCGGCCCGATGGAGCTGAGGGCCAAGGTGCCGGACGATCGCTTTTCCGGCGTCCGCGTGGGCCCCGTGGCGCCGGGCACGGTCGGCGTGGAGCTGCACCTCGGACGTATGCAGGAGCTGCGCGTGCGCGTGGTCGGCCGCGACGGGCTCCCGGTCGAGCGCTACGGATGGCGGCTGGAGCTCGAGGACGACTCGGGTCTGGTGGCGAGCGGTAGCCGCCCGGAGGAGCGGCCCGAGGGTCGCGCTACGCTGCGCTTCCCCACCGGGAGTCTGCGGCGGCTGAGCATCGAGGCTCCCGGCTATCGCGAGCAGCACGTCGACCTGAAGAAGGGAGCCGACGAGCTCCTCGTCTCCCTGCGCGACGCGCTGCCGGCGATCGCGGGCTTCGTGACTGCGGGAGGCGCACCCGTGGCTGGCGCCCACGTC
>DASVAP010000163.1:0-3183 GCA_036376275.1 Planctomycetota bacterium
TCTCGGTCGACTCCGTGCACGTCAACGACGGCACGGGCGGCTTCGAGCGACGCGTGACGCCGGCCTGGCCGGCGCCTCCGGGCACGGAGTACCACGGCCCGGGCTACCCAGGGGACTTCGACGGCGACGGCGACGACGACCTGGTCGTCGAGCTGCGGCCGCGCGGCGGCACGGGCCTGGGGCCCCACGTGCGCGGAGGCCGCGCGGCCGACGTGGTCATGGGGCTGCTGCGCAACGAAGGGTACGGCGCCCTGCTCCCGGCCCGGGCCGCCTCGCGTCGGGGCGTGAGCTTCGCGCTCGAGGGCACCGATCCGGAGCTCTCGCTGCTGGCGGACGTCGACCAGGACGGCGACCTCGACCTCCTCACGCGCACGCGCGAGCACTGGATCGGCGCCGAGAGCCGCCTGTGGGCCAACGACGGGCGCGGATTCTTCTACACCGGCGGGCAGCGAGACGATCGCGCCCTGTGGGCCGGCGACATCGACCTCGACGGCGTGCTCGACCTGATCGTGGGCGGCGGCGGCTACGACGGGCGCTCGACCTACCTGATGCGCGGCTCGAACCCGAGCCCCGGCCAGCTCCCCACGCTCACCTGGGACAGCCGCTTCCGGGGCAGCCAGGGCTCGGGCTGGTTCCACCTGGCCGAGGCGGGCCTCTCCGTGCTCGACTTCGACCAGGACGGCTATCCCGACCTCGCCAGCGTCAACTGGCCGTCGCTCTACCACACGCTGCCGCACGCGGAGGCGTTCAACAACCGCTACGCCAGCGGAGGGACCTTCACCAGCGCCACGCTCTTCTACGCCTACCTGGACGTGGCGGGCCGCATGGTCGCCGCCGGCGGCCTGCCGCAGATCGCCCTGATCTCGTCGCTCGAGGACGAGCTCGACGAGGTCACCGAGGTGCGCCTCAAGAGCTTCGTCGGCCCGGTCAACAACAGCTCGTTCCAGCCACGCAGCCAGCAGGTCCTGCCGTGGGGTCAGCTCGTGGACCTCGACGGCGACGGGCGGCTGGACGTGCTCGGGTCCTGGGTCGCTCTGCAGCGCTAGGCGATCCAAGATCGCCTACTGATTTCGCCGTCAGCGTGACCGCACCGGTTCTCCGGGCGGGCTCACGCCCGCCCGGTGATCCGGTGCGCGGATTCCGGGACAGGCTCCTAGCCGATCGAAGCTCGGCCACGGATTCCGCCGTCAGCCCGACCGCCGTGGGCCGCCGGGCGGGAGCGAGTGCGCCCGGCCAACCGCGGCGCGATTCCCGGAGTGAGGCGCGCGAGGATCGCGCGCCGGGGTCGATCCTGAGCGTCGGGCAACCATGCCGGAGGCCTGCTCGCCCTGTCGCTCAGAAGTTGAACTGCCAGCGGAAGGCGAAGATGCTCGTGTCGCCGCTGGCGCCGCCGCCGGAGGGGTCGAGGTCGGCCAGGATGTAGTCGAGCATCAGGCGCGAGTTCGGGTTCAGGTACCAGTTCACGCCGAAGGTCAGGTCGTCGAGCTCGCCGCCGTCGGTGCCGTCGTCCACCAGGTCGATGCTCGACATGCGCGTGGCCACCTCCCAGGCGCCGATGCCGTTGTCCTCGCCGAAGGCGTTCTCCTCCGGCTTGACGGCGCCGAAGGCCCCCGCGGTCTTGCTGTAGGGCCGGCTCTCGCCCGTGATCAGGTAGCTGGCCTGCACGTAGTAGCCCGAGAAGTCCGGGTCGCTGGTCGTGCCCGTATCGCCATCCACGCTGGCCATCGTGTACTCGCCGGAGACCGTGAGGGAACCGGCGGTCCAGGCCGCCTCGAGGCCCATGAGGGTCACGTCCTCGGCCGCCAGCGCGCCGCTCGAGACGTAGCTCGGGGCCAGGTTCGCCTCGGGCTTCGAGCTGAACGTGACCCCGTCGTCGGTCGGGCTACGCATCGAGTAGCCGGCCCCCAGGTGCACGTAGCCCTTGCCGTCCTCGGCGTAGTAGGGCAGGCCCGTGATGCGCGCCGTGCCGGCCCAGGCGCCGTCGTCCTTGCTGACCTCGCCCGCGTCGGACGCCGTGCGGAAACCGCCCACGGCCCAGGTCATGCGCTCCTCGGCGAGGGTGTCGAAGACCATGACGCCCGCGTTGAAGTGCGGAACGAACGCGAACGCCAGCGAGCGCTCGGTGAACAGCAGGTTGTTCGAGCTGGTCTGCGACTCGAGGCTGAAGGGCTCCTTGAACTGGCCCGCGCGCACGTTGCCGAAGGGCAGGTCCTTGATGCCCGCGTAGGCGTTGCGGAGGTTGGTCGAGCCGCCGGCGAAGTCCACGGCCAGGGCCCAGTCGACGCGCTCCGCCACTTCGCCCGAGGTCTCCAGGCGCACGCGCCGGAACTCGGTGCCGTCCTCGATGCGCGTGGTGGGCGAGGTCTCGACCGCGGCCTCGGTCTCGGAGTCCTGGTCGAAGAACTGACCGTCGTAGTGGATGCGGCCACCGAGCTTGAACCTGTACTTCTTGTCGGAGGTCTCGAAGCGCAGCCCGTCCTTCCAGAAGACGCGCATCGTGTCGCCGCTCATCTTCTTCTCGAGGTCGGCCAGGCGCTCCTCGACGGACTTCTGGGGCTTGTCGGCGGACTTCTCCTGCGCGGCCGAGCTCGCGGCCAGCGTGGAAAGGCAGGGAAGGACGAGGACGAGACGTGCGCGAGTTCGGAGCATGGAGGCTTCCTTGAGAGACGGTCCAGGGGATGGCGAGTGCGCTCGGAAGCGCACCGTGGAAGGGAGGGACACCGAGCGGGCGTGGGCGTGGGGTTCGCGCGCTGGAGCGCGGCGCGGCCTCGGGGCGCGTGAACATAGAGTTGCTCGCGACCGCGTGACAAGGACCCGTCAAGGCTTCTTCGCACTGCGGGCCGAGGCCTCGAGGAGCGTCGCTTGCCTCCGGCTCCGGAGATTAAACAGATCTTGACGCAACCGGCCGAGGCGCGTCGCTCGGTCGCGCTCGGCACGTCTCGGCTCGACGGCTCGACGCGCCCGGCGCCATCACACCGATACGTTCCGGTGCCGGCCCACACACCGCCGCGCGGGGCGCTCGCACCCGGCCCTCGACCCACGGACGTGCAGCCGGTCAGCGACCCGCGGACACTCCGAGGGCGCGAGCCAGCGGGCGCTGTGGTCCAGCTCGGTCAGGACGTTCGCGTAGAGGATCGCCCGCGCGAGGGCCATGGCGAGGATCAAGCCCAGTCCGGAGGTGAG
>DASVAP010000048.1:0-13355 GCA_036376275.1 Planctomycetota bacterium
GCGTGGCGCACCTTGGCGTCGGCCTCGAACTTCTCGAGGCCCGCGGCGCGCTCGTAGTAGAAGACGGCCTTCTCGGCGTCCCCGCCGCGCGCGGCGTGCTGGCCGAGGAGCAGGAGGGCCTCGCCGTCGAGCGGGTCGAGGGCCACGATCTCCTCCAGCACGCGCGCCTCCTCGCCGCCCTCGCCCTGGGCCACGGCGATGCGCGCGCGCAGCTTGAGCAGGTCCTTGGTCTCGGCCTGGGCGAGCTGGGTGCCGCGCAGCTCCTGGATGCGCTCGACCAGCGTGCGCGTCTCCGCGAGGGCCCCGCCGGCGCTCATCACCTTGGCGGCGCGCAGGGCGCGCTCGGGCCGGGTCTCGGGATGGCGCTCCAGGGCCGCGACGTAGGCGCGCACGGCCAGGTCGTGCAGGCCCTCGTTCACGTAGATGTCGCCCAGCGTGCCGAGGCTGTCGGCGCTGGAGCGCCCCAGGCGCTCGAGCACCTCGTAGTTCTCGGCCGCGCGCAGGGCCTGGCCCTGGCCCAGGAAGGCGTTGGCCTGCAGCAGCCACAGGTCGTGGCGCTCGGGCTCGGCCGCCAGCATCTCGGCGCACAGCGCGGCGGCGTCGGCGAAGCGCTTCTGGTCGAAGAAGCTCTTCGCCAGGCCCATCTTCCAGTCCTTCGTGACGGGATCGAGCAGGATCGCCTGGCGGTAGGCCGACTCGGCCGCGAGCGGACTCGCGAGGCTGGCGTGCGTGAAGGCCAGCAGGCCGTAGGTCAGGGCGTCGCCGCCGCCGAGCTCGAGCACGCGCGTGAAGGCCCGGCGCGCCGGCTCCATCTCGCCGCGCCGCAGGTGCACGAGCGCCAGGTTCTTCCAGGCGCGACGGAACTTCGGGAACTTCTCGACCGCGACCTGGTAGGCCGCGGCGGCCTCGGCCAGCTCCTCGCGCTGCAGGTGGACGTTGGCCTTGGTGAAGTCGAACACGGCGCTGGCCGAGGGCGTGGCCAGCAGCGCGATCTGCTTCGCCGCCTCGGCCATGCGGTCCCTGGCGACCAGCTCGAGCACGGCCGAGAGGGGCTCGCGCTCCTCCTCGAGCACCCTGGGCTCGAGGTCGGTCTCCGCCTGGTAGCTCGCGACCAGCGCGCGCCGGAAGCCCGGGTCGTTCCACAGCGCGAGCTCGACCTCGCCCTGGATCGGCTCCTGGTCCGCGACCGCTGCGCCGCGCGGCGCGGCGGACGGGAGCGACGCGACCTCGGCCGGCAGGGCGGGCGGAGCGCTGGCGATCAGGGCGGGCGCCTCGGGCGGCGTCGCGTGGGTGCGCGCGGCGCAGGCGGCGAGGGGCGGGAGCAGGAGCAGGCACAGGATCCGGAGCATGGCACTCATCCCTTGGGGAACGTGATCGGTACGCGCATGCGGAAGCGCACGGGCTGGCCGTTCTTCTTGCCGGGCTCGAAGCGCCACTGGCGCACGGCGGCCAGGGCCGGCGCGTCGAGGGCGGCGTCGCTCGACTTCTGCACGCTCGGGTTCTCGACGCGGCCGCGCGCGTCGACGATGAAGACGACCGTGACGGAGCCCGGCGTGCGCTTGCGCGCGGCGGCGTCCAGCACCGGGCCGGGCTGGTAGAGCACGCGCGGCTTCTGGTCGAGGTCGGCCATGCTGAAGAGCTCGGCCACGCCGTCGCCGCTGCCGGCCGTGCGCATCAGGGAGCCCAGGTTCACGGCCGTGTCGGGGCCGAACCAGCCCTCGCCGAGGGTCGGGTTGAGGGCCAGCTCGATCTGCGCGAGGTCGAGCGGCTGGGCCTCCTCGGCCAGCTGGGGCGGCTTCTCCTCGGGCTCGGGCTCGTCCTCGGGCTCCTCCTCCGGCGGCGGCGGAGGCGGGGGGAGCTGGGTCGTGTCGAGCCCCTGCACGACGAGGTCGGTGACGGGCCCCTGGGTGATCGACTGGAACAGCGGCAGCACCAGGAAGAAGGCCAGCGTCAGGCCCGCGGCGGCGACGACCACCACGATGCGGTGCCACAGGCGGCGCAGGGGCTCGAAGGGATCGCTCACTTGCGCGTCGCGACGCTGACCTTGACGGCGCCGCCCAGCTTGGCCTCGTCGATCACGCGCACGAGCAGGCCCGAGGGCGCGGCCTGGTCGGCCTGCACGATGACCGGGATGTCCTCCTTCTGCAGCATGCGCTTGACCAGCGGTTGAACGCCGCCGATGCCGATCTCGCGTCCGCCGTAGACGATCTCGCCCTTGGCGCTGAGCGCCAGCAGGAGGCTGGTCTTCTCCAGGCGCACGGCCGAGGCCGCCTGCGGCTTGTCGACCTCGATCCCCGTCTCGTCGACGAAGGTCGTGGTGACGATGAAGAAGATGAGCAGGATGAAGACGCAGTCGATCATCGGCGACATGTCGATGCCGCCCTCGCTGCCCTCGTCCGCGCTGCTGTCCCGGAAGCGTCCCATCACTTTCCTCCGCGCGGTGCCGCCGCGCCCACGGTTTCCACGGTCCTCGGGGTGAGCGTGACCTCGGGCTCCCTCGCGCGCCCGACCGCGGCCGTGCGCCTCAGCTCCCGGTACAGGTGCTGCGTGCAGACGGTCTCGAGGTGCGCCAGGAAGGCCTGGTAGCGCTCGAACTTGCGCCCGAGCTGGTAGGAGAAGAAGACGCCCGGCAGCGCCACCACCAGGCCCGTCTCGGTCGTGATCAGGGCCTCGGAGATGCCCTGGGCGACGAGCGCCATGGTCTGCTCGCCGCCGGAGCCGGAGGCCAGCGCCTGGAAGGTCGCCAGCATGCCCGTCACCGTCCCGAGCAGCCCGAGCAGCGGCGCGGCGCTGATGCACACGCGCATCAAGCGCAGGTCGCGCGCGAAGGGCGCGACCTCGGTCGCACGCACCTCGCGGAAGGCGGTGGCCATGTCCGCCAGGGTCGCGGAGCCCATCACGGAGTCGAGCAGCTCGCCGATCGGCCCGCGGCGCATGTCCGGGGCCACGATCCAGCTGCGCCAGGCCGTCTCGGACACCGACAGGAAGCCCTTCGCGCCCAGGCCGCGGCGCACGTGCACGCCGAGGGCGAACATCGCCAGCGCCGTGAGCGCGATGGGCGGCATGCACCACCCGCCGGCGACCCAGATGCGGGTCGCCTGGGCCCACAGCTGGTCCAGCGAGGCGAGGAGCGCGTCCATGATTCTCTCAGGGGCTCAGGCGACCGGCGCCGCCAGCTCGGCGCGCACCGGCTGGACCACGGCCTGGCTCAGCTCCGCGTCCGGCGTGCGGTAGGGGGTCTTGCCGATCTGGTTCACCAGCGCGATGGCGGCCTTCTCCATCTGGTCGATCACGCTCTTCGTCTTGCGCGAGAGGTAGGCCGAGAGCAGCAGCGAGGGGATGGCCACGTACAGGCCGAACTCGGTCGTGATCAGGGCCTCGGAGATGCCGCTCGAGAGCGTCTTGATGTCGCCCGTGCCGAACACCGTCATCAGCGTGAAGGTGTTCATGATGCCCGTGACGGTCCCGAGCAGGCCCAGCAGCGGCGCCGAGGAGGCCGTGATCGCGACGAAGGGCAGCATGCGCTGCAGCTTCAGGCGCGTGGCGAGCACCTGTTCGTACATGACCTCCTCGACCAGCTCGCGCGGCTCGTCCAGGTGCTCGATGCCGGTGCGCAGCATGTGCCCGGTCGGGCCGCGCAGCGACGCGGCGGCGGCCACCGACGCGGCCTTGTCGCGCCGCGCCACGGTCGCCAGCAGGGCCTTGATCTCCGCCTGCGAGGGCCGGCGCACGAAGGAGAGGTGCAGCCACTTGTAGAGCGCGACGAGCAGGGCCGCGCCCGCCAGGCCGAAGATCGGGTACATCACCGGCCCGCCGCGCTGGACGTGCTCCCACAGCGTCTCCTGCGTGGCCGCGACCTTGTGGGCGTTGCCGAGCGTGGGGTCGAAGGGCAGCTCGCCGGCCGAGCCGGCCACCAGGGCCGCGGCCGCCGCGCGGTCGAGCGGGTCCTCGAAGGCCAGGGCGGCCGGCTCGAGCGAGCCCAGGCGCTGCTCGGCCGTGCCCACCACCGAGCCGTCGGCCGAGCGGAAGATCGCCGCCGGGCCCAGCAGCACGAAGGTGCCCGGCAGGACGGCACCGCTCGCGTCCACGGCGCGCCCGTCGAAGCGCGCGCCGCCCAGGGCCTCGTGCAGGCGCTCGAGCGCCGTGGCCAGGAGGCCGGCCTGCGTCTCGAGCACCTCGTGCTCGGCCAGGTTGCTGTTCTCGCGCGCCAGCTTGGCGGCCGAGAGCGCCTGCTCGAAGCGCGCCAGCTCGGCGATGTGCAGGCGCGACTCGAAGTTGCGCACGTACTCGCCCAGCAGGCTCCCGAGGTAGGCGCTCTCCTCCTCCAGGACCTTGATGTCGCCGCGCAGGTTGGAGAGGTCGAGCGTGCGCCCGTCGAGCTCGCGCGAGGCCTGCTGGAACTCGGCGCGCACGGCGGAGAGCTCGCCCTCGAGCTCCGTCAGGTGACGTGCCAGCGGGACCTGCTCGCCGGCGATCTCCTCGCGCAGGCGGCCGAGCTCGGCCAGGGCCTCGGCCAGGTCGTGCTCGAGGTCGCCGGCGGCCTCCGCGAAGGTCGCGGCGGGGTCGGTCTCCTGGGCCGCAGGCCGGCCGGCCGTCAGGATCGGGAGGAGCAGCGGGAGCAGGCGGTTCATGGATGCGCGCATGGCTAGCGGACCTCGAGCGGCAAGCGGACGAAGCCCGCGACCTCTTCGCTGGCCAGGATGCGCGCGGCGCGCGCGATCGCGGGCGCCGCCTGGTTCGCCGGCGTCCAGGTCCAGCCGCTCTCGCTCGCCGTTCCGATCCCGGCGTGGAGCTGGTTGGCGGTGACGTAGTAGCCCTGGCCGAGCCCGAGGTAGAGCGCCGTGACCTCGGCCGAGGTGCCGTCCGGCAGGGCGCGCACCTCGCTCGTCACCGTGATCTCGCGGTTGAACTTGTCGACCTCGTTCAGGATCCCGACCACGTTCTGGAAGCGCGTGGGCAGGGCCAGCTTCGTGGTGGCCGAGTCCTCCGGCAGGAGCTGGCTCAGCGGCCGGATGCGCTCGCGGATCGGCTCCGGCAGGCGCGCGAGCAGCGCGCGCGTGCGCTCCTCGAGGCGTGTGATGGTCGTGGCCAGGCCGACCGAGGCCTGCTGCCGGCGCTCCTTCTCGCGCCCGAGGTCGCCGCGCTTCGTGTCGGCGTCGCCCAGGCTGGCGCGCGTCTCGGCCAGGCGCCTGCGCAGCCCCTCGATCTCGCCGGCGACGAGGTCGATGCGGCTCTGGAAGGCCTCGCGCCCGAGGGTCCAGTCGCGCTTCTCCTTCGAGATCAGGCGGCGCGTCTCGACCCACTTCTCGAGCGTCGCGCGCGCGCCGGCGATGCGCTCCTCGGTCGTGGGGGACTCCTGCTGGGCGCTCGCGCGCGGCAGGATCAGGGTCGCTGCGGCCAGGCACAGGGTCAGGGGGAGGGTTCGTCTCAGGTGGGTCATGGGTCGTCTCCGCGTGCGCGTGCGCCTCGCTCAGAGGTTCACGCTCAGTCCGAACGAGTACTCGCGTCCCTTGGTGTAGGACTCCCTGGTGGAGTCGCCGGGGAGGTACTCCGAGCGGTACACCTCCTCGATCTCCGGGTTGGTCAGGTTCTTGAGCTGCGCGCCCAGCGACAGGTGCCGGCTGAGGCGGTAGGAGAAGCTCAGGTTGAGCGTGCCGAACTCCTTGGCGTAGATGTCCGGCACGAAGTTGCCGACCGAGTTGCCGCCGCCGGCGACCAGCTTGTCGCCCTCGACCGTGTAGAAGATCGCGAACTGCGCGCCGAGGTCGGGGAGGTCGTAGGTCAGGTAGAGGTTGTAGAGGTGCTCGGGCGTGGCGGTCATGTCGCGCGTCGTGCGCGGCACGCCCAGCAGGATGAAGTCGTCGATCTCGTCCTGCGTCAGCTCGACCTCCGAGTCGATGAAGGTCGCGTTGGCGCCGAGCGAGAAGGCGTCCAGGCCCTCGTGGAAGCGGCCCAGGTTCTGGCGCATCTCGACCTCGTAGCCGTCGAGCTCGCCCCCCGGGTAGTTGACCGGCGTCGTGTAGGTGAAGTTGACGAGCTTCTGCACGTACTCGATCGGGTCGTCGATGATCTTCTTGAACCAGGACACCGAGACGAAGCCGCCCTCGTAAGGCGTCCAGTCGAGGCGCAGGTCGTAGTTCTGGAGCGCGCTCATCTCGAGCTCGGGGTTGCCGAAGAAGATCGGGCCGCCGAGGTACTCCTGCTGCAGGATCGGGGTGAGCTCCTTGAACGTCTGGCGCGCGACGGTCTCGGCGTAGGAGGCGTGCAGGATCAGGCGCTCGATCGGCTCGTACTTGAGGCCGATCGCGGGCAGGACGTCGTCCTGGCCGAAGTCGACGTCGGCGTCACCCGGATCGAGGTCCTGGATCGTCGAGCCGCCGGGCGGGAACCAGAAGGCCAGGGCCTCCGGGTCGTTCACGATGCGGATGTCGGTGGCCTCGAAGCGCAGCCCGGCCACCACGGAGAGCGGCTCGGACAGCGGCAGGTCGAGCATGGCGTAGGTCGCCGAGACGTCCAGGTCGCCCTCGTAGTCGACGTCGAAGTCCGAGGCCGTGATCGGGTGGTCCTCGAAGGGGAACGACTCGCTCCAGAAGTCGTCGAAGTCGCCCGCGAACTGCGCCGAGAGGTCGCCGAAGTTGCTGAAGGTGTCCTGGTCGAAGGAGCGATCGACCTTGTCCTGGTAGAGACCGAGCTGCAGGTAGCCCTCGTGCCCGGCCCACTGCTCGAAGGGCCACTTCAGGTCCACCCCGTAGGCCGTGCTCTCCTCCTCGATCGTCTTGAAGATGCGCTGCAGGTTCCCGAGGTTGACGTTGGCCGAGGGCGGGAACGGCACCCACACCGGCGGCTCGATGCCCGGGAGCTGCGGGTTGAAGGACTCCGGCAGGAACAGCGTGCCGAACTGGCGCTTGTCGGGCTGGTCGAGGTCGGCCGAGCTCAGGGCGCCGATCCAGGAGAGCTCGGGAGCCTTGAAGGTGAAGCTGCCGATCCGGCGTGAGTCGAGCGGGAGCCGGTGCGAGCCGAAGAGCTGCAGCGAGTCGACCGTGCGCTCGGTGTACTCGAGCGTCTCCTGGCGGTTGTAGGGCGCCGCGCGCCGGTCGTTCGAGTTGTTCCCCGGGCCGTTCGGGTCGTCCGGGTCGTAACCGGGGAAGAAGAACTCCTTGCCGCGCGTGTCCTCGGCCAGGGTGGCCGTGTCCTCGGTCGTGCGCGTGTAGAGGTAGGTCAGGCCGAGCCGGTGCGCCTCACTCTCCAGGCCGAGCGTGCCGAGGCCGCCCCACTGCACGCCCTGGGTCGCCTGGGTCACGTCGTACAGCGCCGTCTTGAAGTCGCCGTCCTGCACCGTGCCCTGGATCGCCTCGGGCGTGAGCGTCGTGTTGCCCGGGCTGAGCCACAGCGAGTCCTGGACGGCGTCGTCGACGAAGAAGCTGTCGCGCTCGTAGTAGAGGCTCGTGAAGGCGCCCAGCTTCATGCCGTTCGCCAGCTCCCACTTGCGCCCGGCGTCGAAGGAGCCCTTCCAGTCGACCGGGGCCTCGGTCTCGGACACGCCCACGGCGCCGTCCCAGTTCCCGCCCAGGTTCCCGGTCTGGACGTCGCGACTGCCGTCGTCGCTGCCCCAGGCGTCGATCCCGCCGCCGTCGTAGGAGAGGAAGTCGTCGCGGCCCGCGGCCTGGTCGTTGTAGCTGTACTGGAGCTTCAGGCGCAGCACGGTCTCGTCCGGGATGCCGCGCAGGCGCACGTCGACGGCGCCGCCGGAGGCGTCGCCCTGCTGGTCGGGGGTGAAGGTCTTCGAGACCTGGATGCTCTCGATCACCGCCGCCGGGAACTGGTCCAGCTCGACCGCGCGCTTGTCCTCGTCGGCCGAGGGCAGGCGCACGCCGTTGAGCTGCGAGGAGACGTAGCGGTCCGGCAGGCCGCGGATCACGGCCGATTTGCCGTCCTGGACCGTGGCCCCGGCCACCAGGCGCAGCGCGCTGGCCGCGTCGGAGGCGCCGGCGCGGCTCATCAGCTCGGCGCTGATCGAGTCGAGCAGGGCCGGAGCCTCGAAGCGCAGGTCGAGCAGCGCGGCCTCGGCCCCGGCCCCGAGCTGGAGCAGGTCCTCGACCACGAACTCCTCCATGTCCGTGAACTCGCCCGAGAGCGAGATCACGCCCACGTCGGTGAGCTGCCCGGCCGTGACGACCACGTCGGCCCGCACCACGCGCACGTAGCCCTCCTTGGCGAACACCAGGGTGTAGGCGCCGGGCGCCAGCTCGGCCAGCAGGAAGGCGCCCTGGTCGCCGGTGCGCACGCTGCGGCCCGTCTCGATCGCCGTCACCTCGGCCAGCGCCAGCGGGACCTCGAAGTCGCGGTCGTACAGGATCCCGCGGATCGAGCCGACCTCCTGGGCGTGCGCAACCATGGTGAGGAAGAGGAACGCGGCGAGCACGGGAGGGAGTCCTCGGCCGGAGCTCGCGGGAAGCGGGGCTGGGCTTCCCGGCGCTCACCGCGGCCTTCACGGACGGGAGCGTATGAAGGGGTTCTTGCGCGGCGGCTAACGGACGGTCAGGGGAGCGTGAAGACGCCGGCGGCTCACCAGGGCGCCACGAGGCCGGCGCGGATCGCGAGGATGCGCTGCCAGAGCTCGGGGTCCGGCGTGACGCCGAGGCGCGCCATCGAGAGGCACGTGGCCACCAGGTCCTCGGCGCGCGGACGCGCGTTGGCGTTGAGCGCGCCCTCCTCCAGCGCGCGCCGGTAGAAGGTCAGCGCGCCCGCTCCGTCGCCCAGCGCGAGCGCGGCCTCGGCCAGCGGGCGCAGCGCGCCGGCGCGGTAGATCTCGACGATGTTCGCGCGCTCGGCCTCGTAGCGCGCGGCGGCCTCGGCCAGCTCGGCGCGCGCGCCCGCGGCGTCGCCCACGCTGTGGCGCAGGCTCGCCAGGCTCGCGCGCAGCGGGATCTCGTGCTCGGGGATCCAGGCGCCGCTGGCGCAGACCTTCTTCACGATCGCGTCGGCCTCGCGCAGGAGCTCGCGCGCCTTGTCCGTGTCGCCGTGCAGGAGCGCGGCGCCCGCGGCGCGGCGCAGCAGCTCGAAGCGCACGTCCATCGGCAGCCTGGCGGCCGGGTCGCGCAGGGCCCGCTCGGCCCGCGCGCGGCGCTCGGCGTCGGCGTAGAAACGCCCGTAGAGCTCGACGCAGGCCTCCAGGGCGTTGCGGGCGCGGTCGAAGCTCATGCCGGGGAGCTCGGTCTCGAGCGCGACCATCAGGACCTCGAAGTCCTCGGCCGTGGCCTGGCGGGCGCGCACCGCGTCCACGCGGCCAGCCTCGGACTCGACCACGCCGGCCTCGAGCGCCGCCGCCTGCTCCTCCTCGCCGTGCAGGACCAGTGCCTGGGCCATGCGCACGCGGATCTGGTCGCGCTGCCAGTCCTGCGGGCTCTCGACCGCGCCGTCGTCGTAGCCGAGCTCGTGCTGCAGCTTCCGGTCGAGCTCGTCGGCCGCGGCCTGGGCGATCGCCAGGCACCGGCGCGCCTCGTCCACCAGCCCGCGCTCGACCAGCGGCCGCGCGAGCTCGGCGCAGGCGGCACCCTTGCGCCAGTTGGCGATCTGGTCGGCGTAGGCGCGCGCGGTCCGGAGCTGCCCGAGCTCGATGCAGGCGCGCACGACCTCCTCCTGGAGCAGCGAGCGGGTCTTGACGTGCGGGTGCGCCGGCATCGCCGTGGCCGCGGCGAAGGCCAGGTCCAGCAGGCGTCGGCCGTCCCTGGAGAGCTCGTCGTCGGCCAGGCGCGACGTCGCGGCCGGGGATTCCTCGGGCCGCGCCTGGGCCGCCGCGCTGGGGTCCGTCATCCACAGGCCCGCCGCGAGGGCGAGCACGATCGAGAGGGAGATCGAGGGCTTCATCGCTCCCGTCACGCTAGGGAGGCCGTGTTGCCGCTCGATCAAGAGCCCGTGAGGCTTCCCCTGCGGAGGACCGGGGCGGCGCGATCGATCAAGGAACGGAGAAGAGCCAGCGGGCCGCGGGGGCGCGGAGGACCCCCCGCTCACCGGACCTCCTCAATGAGCAGGGGGCGAGGCGTGCCCGTGCACGCCTCGCCCCCTTTCGGGCCGGTCGTTCCTACAGCTTCTTCGCCGCCGTGTGGCACGGCTCGATGAAGCCGAAGGCGTCCGCCGCGGTCCAGCCGCACAGCCAGGGCCGGATCTCGAGGTTGCCCACGTCCGGACGGAAGGCGCCGCGGTACTGGGCCGGGGTGAAGAAGCCGTCCGCCGGAGCCATGCCCACGCTCGTGACCGCGTCGTTGGCCGGGCGCGGGTCGAGCGTCAGCACGCGGCGCATGGTGAGGCCGAGGTACGTCAGGTTCGGAGCGCGCACGATCTTGCGGATCGGGCTGTTCGCCGCCAGCACGTTGTTGTTCGCGCCGCTCGCCGGCAGCACGCCGCGCGCCGTGGCCTCGGTGTAGGCCGCTCCGTTGAGGTTGTTGAAGAAGACGCTGTCCTTCATCTCGGCCAGGAAGCCCGAGGTCTGGGCCGGGTAGAAGGTCGCGCGCGGGGCGCAGTCGTTGGCGTAAGCCGGGACCGCGTTGTAGGGCGTGGTCCAGGTCGCGGCCCAGGAGAGCGTGCCACCCGTGCCGTAGCCGAGACCACCGTCGCCGTCGACGTTGTCGAAGCTGACCAGGCGCTCGCCCAGGTCCATGAAGATGCAGTTGCGGTACTGGACGCGCGCGTTGTCGCGCCAGGCCGTGCCGTGGTCGCCGCTGACGGGCTGCCCGATGGCGGTGACGTTGTAGACGACGGCCGTCGTGACCGGCTGGTAGTCGGCCTGCTCGGCGCCGTCGACCTCGAAGATGTTGTCGCCCGTGCCCGAGCCCTGGGCGGCCTGGGAGCTGTAGCCCTGGACGATCAGGCCGAACTGGGCCTTGCCGCGCCAGCCCTGGTCGACGTCGAAGCTGTCGTCGCCGATGTTCCAGATGTTGAAGTACTTGAGGTTGACCGTGCCGCCCCAGATCTCGATGCCGTCGTCGACGTTGTTCATGATCTCGACGTGGTGGATGTCGGTCGCGCGACCGATGCCGCCCAGCGAGAGGCCGTTCAGCTCGTTGTTCAGGCCGATGCGCTTGCCGCCGTAGCGGATCGAGACGTAGGCCAGCGTGCCGCTGTCGTCGTTGTCGTTGCCGCCACCGTAGCGGTCCGTCGCCGGGCCGCTGGTCAGGCCTTCCATGTCGGCCACGTTGGCCGCGTTGCAGGTCGCGGTGTTGCCGCCGACGGCGTTCTCGGAGATGTAGGCGTTGCCCATGATCGTGAGGTTGCCCCACTCGTTCTGGGCCTCGCGCCAGACGCCCGTGCGCGGACCGCCGGTCCAGGTGGCCACGTCGGCCTTCGACGTGAAGATGATCGGCTTCTCCTTGGTGCCGAGCGCGAAGATCCTGGAGCCGCGCGTGACCGCCAGGCTGCCGCCGATGTTGGTCGTGCTGGCGATGACGGTGCCGGCCTCGATCGTCAGCGTCGCGCCGTTCGTGACGTAGACCTGGTCCTGGATGTTGTAGGTGTTGTCCGCCGTCCAGGTGGTCGAGGTCGTGATGTTCGACGTCACGAGCACCTCGCCGGCGTGGGCCAGGCCGGCCGCGCCGAGGCTGGCGACGAGGGCCGCGGAGGTCTTCTTGATCAGGTTTCTCACGGGGGGTGGTTTCCTGTGTGGGTCGAGGAAGAGTCGCAGCACGGGCCTCCCGGGAGCCGTTCTCCCGGTCGTTCGGTCGTTCCGTGCGGCGCGGAAGGTAGGGAGCCGCTGTTGGGTGGAGGTGAAGATCGGGTGAGGCTTCGCCTGCCCGCGCCGCAGGTGGCGCGCGGTCGGCGCGGGTCCCGCGCGCTCGTCCCAGGCCGCGACGACGTTTGGAGAGTCTTTGCGCGCGCTTGATCCCGAGCGTGTCCTCGCCGTGCACTCTCCCCCGGCTCCCATGTCCGCTCCGGTCCCCTCGCGCGCGAAGCTCCTGATCCTGGCGCTCGGCGTCTGCGCCCTGCTCGTCGTGGCGCTGGGTCGGTTGCCCGCGCGCGCATCGCGCGCGCTCGCGCGCGCCGCGGGGACGGCGGTGCGCGAGCCGTCACCGCCGGCGGACCTCGCTCCTGCCGCCTGCACGTCGGCCGACGCGCGCTCCTCCGGCCTGCTGGCGCGTGCGGCAGCTCGGCCCGTGCCGGTGGAGGAACCCACGGCGCAGGCCACCCTCGCCGGACGCGTGACGCTGGACGGCCGCGCCCCGGGGCCGGGCGCGCGCGTCGGGCTGCGCTGCGGGGAGAACGACCTGCGCTGGTTCCCGCTCGATCCCGAGGGACGCTTCCGCGTCGAGGGGGTGCTTCCGGGAACCAGCGTGCTCGCCTTCGCCCTGCCCCCGATCGGAGGACGGACCGTGCTCGTTCCCGAGCGCACGGTCGAGAGCGTCCCGGGGACGCGGACCGAGCTCGCGCTCGACTGGCGCGCGCGCCACGTCAACCTGAAGGTGAGCGGGGACCCGGGGGGCTGGAACCGCGCCCAGGTGCACCTCTTGGGCGCGGGCCTCTCGGCCGAGGTCGAGACCGACGACGAGGGCCGCGCCGGGCTGATCCTGGTGGAGGACGGCCGCTTCCGGCTGCGGGCCCGGCACCCCGGCGGCCGCACCGGCGAGGCGACGCTCGAGCTCGACGAGGCGAGCGATCTCGCCTCGGCCGTGATCCACCTGGCGGAGCCCGGGCGGAGCTGACGCCCTCCCGCGCTACAGTCTGCGCGCTTGAAGCGCGCCACCCGATCCACTCCCCGTCTCCGCGAGCTCTTCCCCCCGATCGAGCCCTACGCCGGCGGCCGCCTGCGGGTCTCGAAGCTGCACACGCTGCACTACGAGGAGTGCGGCAACCCGCGCGGCCAGCCGCTGGTCTTCCTGCACGGCGGACCGGGCGGAGGGATCGATCCCGTCTACCGCCAGTACTTCGACCCGAAGAAGTTCCGCGTGGTGCTCCTCGACCAGCGCGGCTGCGGCAAGAGCACGCCACATGCCGAGCTGCGCGAGAACACGACCTGGGACCTGGTGGCGGACATCGAGCGCCTGCGCGAGACGCTCGGGATCGAGCGCTGGGTCGTCTTCGGCGGGAGCTGGGGCAGCACGCTCTCGCTGGCCTACGCCGAGACGCACCCGGAGCGCGTCAAGGCGCTCGTCCTGCGCGGGATCTTCCTCCTGCGGAGGAGCGAGCTGCTGTGGTTCTACCAGGAGGGCGCGAGCCACCTCTTCCCCGACGCCTGGGAGACCTACCTCGCGCCGATCCCGCCGCGCGAGCGCGGCGACATGATGAAGGCCTACCACAAGCGCCTGACCGGCAGGGACCGCCGCACGCGCCTCGCCGCCGCGCGCGCCTGGTCGGTGTGGGAGGGC
>DASVAP010000186.1:0-34753 GCA_036376275.1 Planctomycetota bacterium
GACGAGGCCAAGCAGCGCACGCTCGAGTACGACCTCTCCAAGCTGATCTGGACCCTGGCGAACCCGGACAAGAAGAAGGTCGGGATCCTCTCGGCCCTGGCCCTGGAGGGCGGCGGCGGCAACCCGATGCTGGGGCAACCGGGCGGCGAGCGCTGGGGCATCCTCGACCAGCTGGGCGACTTCTTCGAGGTCGAGGTGCTGCCGCCCTCGACCGAGGAGCTGGACGAGTTCGACATCCTGGTGGTGATCCACCCGCGCGACCTCGGCGAGGCCACCCAGTACCAGATCGACCAGTGGGCCCTGGCCGGCAAGCCCCTGGTGGTGTTCGTCGACCCGCAGTGCGACGCCGACCCGGGCGCGGCCGACGACCCGAGCAACCCGATGGCGCGCTTCACGGCCAAGAAGAGCTCGGAGCTGGACCGGCTCTTCGGCGCCTGGGGCATCGAGCTGGTCAAGAACCAGATCGTGTGCGACAAGGAGCTCGGCATCCGCCAGCCGGCGCGCAGCCGCGACGGACGCTCGCAGATCGAGGTGCCCTACGTGCACTTCCTGCAGCTCGGCGAGGAGAGCCTCTCGCGCGAGGACCCGGTCACGCGCCTCTTGGGCAACGTGCTGATGGTCACGGCCGGCTCGTTGCGCAAGTCGGCCGAGGGCACGACCACCTTCACGCCGATCGTGCAGTCGAGCGAGCAGGCCGACGAGGTCGATTCGGGCCAGTTCCAGTTCATGCCCGACCCGCAGCAGCTCTTCGCCAGCCTGGTGCCGGGCTACGAGCGCCTGACGCTCGGCGCGCGCGTCACGGGCACGGTCCAGACGGCCTTCCCCGACGGCAAGCCGGGCGCGCCCCCGCCGCCGGCGCCGGCCGAGGGCGAGGAGCCCCCGCCCGATCCCTCCGCCGGCCTGAAGGAGTCGGCCCAGCCGCTCAACCTGCTGGTCTTCGCCGACGCGGACCTGCTGCACGACCGCATGTGGATGCGCGAGCTCGGGCGCCTGGGCAACCAGGTGCTGGTCACGCAGATCTCCGAGAACGTCGACCTGCTCAAGAACGCGATCGAGAGCGTCAGCGGCGGCCAGGAGCTGATGAGCATCCGCATGCGCGGCATGACCTCGCGCCCCTTCGAGCGCGTGCAGGAGATCCGCCGCGAGGCCGACCAGCGCTACCTCCAGCGCCAGCAGGAGCTCGAGCGCAACCTGCAGGACGCCGAGCGGCGCCTGTCCGAGCTGCAGAAGGCCAAGGCCGAGGGCAGCGAGGAGCTGGTCACCGCCGAGCAGCGCGCCGAGGAGGAGAAGGTGCGCCAGGAGCTGGTCCAGACGCGCAAGGACCTGCGCGCGGTCAAGCACCAGCTCACCAAGGACATCCAGCGTCTGGGCACGCAGCTCAAGTGGCTCAACATCGGCCTGATGCCGGCCCTGGTGTGCGCGGCGGCCCTGGCGCTCGGCAGCTGGCGCGGCAAGCAGCGCGGCCGCACGTAGGCGAGTCGATCCCGAGGCACACCGACATGCAGCAGAAGAACCTGATGATCCTGGGTGGCGTCACCCTCGCGGCCCTGGCCGTGGCGGCCCTGACCCTGCGCGACGGCGGCACGGCTTCGTCCGCGCCCGCGGCCGAGAAGCTGCTCTTCCCCGAGCTCTCCGCGCGCATCAACGACGTGGCCGAGGTGCGCCTCGAGAAGGGCGGCAAGAGCGCGACCCTGAAGAAGGACGGCGCCCAGTGGCGCATGGCGGACCGCGGCGGCTACCCGGTGCAGCTCGAGAAGGTCAAGGAGCTGGCCGTGCGCGTGGCCGACCTCGAGATCGTCGAGGCCAAGACCGCGAAGAAGGAGAACCACGCCAAGCTCGCGGTCGAGTGGCCGGTCACGGCCGCCGAGGGCGAGGAGGCCGCCGACGCGGGCCTCGTGACGCTCAAGGACGCGGCCGGCAAGGAGCTGGCCTCGGTGGTGGTCGGCAAGACCGAGTGGATGGGCAGCAAGCCCAAGGTCTACGCGCGTCGCGCGGGCGAGGACCAGGTCTACCTGTGCGCCCCGCGCGGCTCGCTCGACGTCCTGCCGGAGGCGCGCGGCTGGATCGACACGAAGATCGTCGAGCTGGCCAACGACCGCGTGCAGTCCGTCACGATCGAGCACGCCGACGGCGAGACGATCGAGATCGGCCGCTCGCTCGAGAACCACACCCAGTTCACGGTCAAGAACCTGCCCCCGGGCCAGACCGAGCGCTATCAGGGCGTCGCCAGCGGCGTGGCCCAGGCCCTGGGCTACGGCCTGGCGCTGGAGGACGTGCGTCCGGTCGGCGAGGTCGACTTCACGCAGGAGCCCCTGGCCAAGGCGCGCTTCCGCGCCGTCGACGGGCTCGAGCTCGTGGTCGAGACCGCCAAGTTCGAGGACAAGACCTGGGCCCGCATCGCGGCCAGCTACACGCCCCCGCCCGAGCCCGCGGTGCCGGCCGCGCCGCCGGAGGGCGAGGGCGCCGAGGGCGAGGACGCGGAGACCGCGACGCCGCCCGAGACACCCGCCGAGGAGAAGAAGGACGTGGGCAAGGAGGCCGCCGAGCTCGACGCACGCCTCTCCCAGTGGGCCTTCGAGATCCCCTCCTACAAGGCCGACGTCCTGGCGCGGCGCATGAAGGACCTGATCCCCGAGCCCGCGCCGCCCCCGGGCGAGGAGAGCCTGGAGGACCTCATGCAGAGCATGGGCGAGGAGCTCGAGTACGAGCCCCTGCCCGGCACCGAAGACGGCTCGCCCGTGGAGCCGGCGCCGGTTCCGGACGATGAAGGGGGCGCACCCGAGGACCACGACCACCCGCACTGACCCGGGTCAAGGTCGCGGCCCGGGCCGCCCCCCCATGAAGCTCCTCCTCCCGTCCCTCGCGCTGCTCCTCCTCGTCCCGCCCGCCCGCGAGGGCGTGGAGCTCGCCTACGCCCCCGCCGAGGGCACGGTCCTGAAGCGCCTGTTCGTGGCCGAGGCCAGCTATCGCCTGACCGACATGGCGGCCTCGATCGACGGCGAGCCGGTGCCGCACGACGGCGAGCTGCCGGAGTATGCGATGAGCTTCGTCGAGCGCATCGCCGTGACGGACACGCTCGAGTCCGTCGCCGACGGGCGGCCGACCGCGCTCCTGCGCCGCTTCGACGAGCTCGGCCAGGAGAACACCGACAGCGCGGGCGACGAGGAGCGCACGGTCGAGTACGCGAGCCCGCTCGAGGGCCGCAGCGTGCGCTTCACCTGGGACGCGGACGAGGAGGAGTACGCCGTCGAGGCGGCCGACGAGGAGGAGCTCGACGAGGACCTGGCCGCGTGGCTGGCCGAGGACCTCGACCTGCGTCGGCTCCTGCCGGAGGGCGAGGTCGAGCCCGGCGACGAGTGGGAGCTCGACCCCGAGCTGTACCTGGCCTTCATGTGGCCGGGCGGGCTGCTCGACTTCCACCCGGACGGCGAGGAGCCCGATCCCGACGACCGCGCCCCGAGCCGCCAGACGATCGAGCGCCTGGAGGGCGAGGGCACGGCACGCCTCGAGGAGCTGCGCGAGGAGGACGGCGTGCGCGTGGCGGTGATCCACGTCGAGCTCGAGATCACGACCGGCTCGGAGTCGGTCCTGCCGGCGCTGGACGAGGACGAGCTCGAGGAGGGCCAGTTCCCGCGCCCCGAGATCACGATCGAGGTCGAGATCGAGCGCACGCTGACGGGCACGATCCTGTGGGACCTGGAGCACGGCCACGCGCTCTCGGCCGAGCTGGAGTGCGAGGCCTCGCGCCTCGTGACCGAGGCCTGGACGCTGGAGGGCGAGACCGAGGACGGCGAGGCCGTCTCGGCCGACGTCGAGCAGAGCCGCATGATGGAGGGCACCGTGCGCTACACGGCCTCCATCGAGCGCGAGTGACCCCCCCGGGACCGCCAGGCTCCCGCCGGGCCTCTTCCTTCCGGCTGCTCCCGCGCCGGTCCCTCGCTACCGGCCGCGCGCGCGCTCCTTCTTGAAGATCAGGAGGTGGTTGAAGCCGCGCAGGAAGAAGTTCTCCTCCTCGGCGACGCGGTGGAAGCGCGGCTTCTCGAGCTTGCGGTTGCCGCGCACGACGGCCACGTGGTCCACGGCCCGGAAGCGGCGCTCGAGCTGGGCGAAGAGGCGCGCGCCGATGCCCACGAAGCCGCGCTTCTTCTTGAAGCTGTCCGAGACGTACAGGGCCAGGTAGCGGCGGTCCTTCAGGCAGCGCTCCAGCTCGGCGAAGACGCGCTCGAAGGCCTCGAAGTAGGCCGGCTCGAAGGCGTCGAGCGTGCCCAGGTCGTCCGCGCGCGGCGCCGCCCCCTGGGCGTAGTCGAGGTGCGTCGAGTAGGGCGGATCGAGGAAGAAGAAGTCCGCGCTCTCGGCCGCCAGCGGCAGCGCGCGCGCGTCGGCGCGCTCGATGTCCGCGCGGGTCGGCGCGAGGTCGAAGCCGCGCGCCGTGCGGCCGAGCGAGCGCGCCACGTCGAGCGTCGTGCCGCCGCCGCAGAAGGGGTCGACCACCAGGTCGCCTTCGCGCGTGTAGCGCTGGAGCAGGTTCCAGATCACCCAGGCCGGCGTGCGCCCCTCGAAGCGCGGGTCCCCCATCACCTCGTCGCCGTACTGCTGGGTCGGGTGGTACCAGAGCGTGGTCGTCTGCAGCTTCGCGGGCGGCGGGCGGCGCATCGGGCGGCGGAGTCTACTCGCTCCGCGACGAACCGGACGGATAGCATCGGGCCATGCCGAGCGAGCGCTTCACGCTGCCCTGCGCCGAGCCGCCCCTCTCGGCCGTGCTCGACGCCCCCGCCGGCGCGCCGCGCGCCAGCGCGATCCTGCTCGCGCACGGGGCCGGCTACCACATGGACTCGCCCTGGATGGAGCGCGTGGCCCTCGGCCTCGCGGCGCACGGCTTTCCCGTGCTGCGCTTCAACTACCCCTACCAGGAGCGCGCCCGGGCGCGCGGCCACGCCCTCCCGCCCGACCGCCAGCCGGTGCTCGAGGAGGCCCACGCCGTGGCCCTCGCGGCCCTGGCGGAGCGCATGCCCGGGAGCCGCATCCTCCTGGCCGGGAAGTCGATGGGCGGACGCATCGCGACCTACCTGGCCGCCAAGGGCGAGCGCTGCGCCGGGCTGGTGCTGTTCGGCTACCCGCTGCACCCGCCGAAGCAGCCGGCGCGCACGCGCAGCGAGCACTTCCCGACCCTCGCCCAGCCGGCGCTCTTCCTGCAGGGCACGCGCGACGAGTTCGCCGACCTGGCGCTCCTGCGCGCGGCCCTGGGGCGCTACGGCGGGCAGGCCACGCTGGAGGTGATCGAGGGCGCGGACCACGGCTTCCACGTGCCCCGCTCGAGCGGCACCACGGACGACCAGGTCTTCGCGCGCCTCCTGGAGCGCGTCTCGAGCTGGGAGCGCGCGACCTTCCCCGCGTGACCCCCGTCAGGCGGCGTCGCCGCACACGTCCGGTAGCTCGTAGAGGGTCTCGGGTGCGAAGTCGGCACCGTTGGGCCACACGATCGTGCCCAGCTCCGGATCCACGAAGACGCGCGCGAAGTAGGCGGGATCGCGCACCGGGACGAAGATCGGGCCCCGGAGGAAGGGCTCCAGGTCGACGGTCTTGGTCAGGCCGTCGTCGAACACGAGCCGGAGGGAGTACGCGCCGCGGACCTCGGCCTGCAGGACATGCGGGATGCGCTCCATGGGTGCAAGGCTATTCGAGGGGTGGGATTCTCTCAAGGTCACGTCCTTCCCGCGCGCGGCACGGCCCGTCGACCGGCCGCCCCGCACGGCGGTTTCCTCCTCGCCCTGTTCCTCGCGCTACTCCGCCAGCCAGCGCTCGAAGGCGGCGAAGTCGTGGTCGCGTCCGAGGAAGGCGCGCACGAGCTCGCTCGCGTCGCGCGAGCCGCCGGGCTCGAGCACGGCGCGCCGGTAGCGCAGGGCCGCGCCGGGCTCCGTCAGGTGCGGGCCGAAGGCCGCCAGGCAGTCCTTGGCGATCACCAGCGACCAGAGATAGGTGTAGTAGAGCGCCGAGTAGCCGTGCAGGTGCCCGAAGGAGGCGTGGAAGTGCGCGCCGGGCGTGTGCGGCAGCACGCACAGGCGCTGCTTGAGGGCGATCATGTCGGCCGTCAGGTCGCGTCCGTCCGGGTCGCGCTCGTGGTAGTCGAGCGCCAGCAGGCCGAAGAAGATCTGCGTCTCGAGGGCCAGCCCCTTGCCGTGGTCCTCGGCCGCGGCGAGGCGCGCGACCAGCTCGGCCGGGATCGGCTCGTCCGTCTCCACGTGGTGCGCGAAGGAGGCCAGCACCTCGGCATCCCAGGCCCACTCCTCGAAGAGCTGGCTCGGCACCTCGACGAAGTCGCGCTCGGTCGCGATCCCGGCCTGGGTCAGGTAGCGCCCGCGCCCGGCCAGCACGTGGTGCAGCAGGTGCCCGAACTCGTGGAAGAAGGTCGTCACCTGGTCGAACAGGAGCAGCGCCGGCTCGCCCGGGCCCGGGGCGGGGAAGTTGCACAGCAGCACGGCCTCCGGCAGGGCCTCGTCGGCGAGCCCGTCCTGCAGCGGCAGCATGGCGGCGTGCTTGAACTTGCCCTCGCGCGGGTGGAGGTCGAGGTAGAAGCGGCCGCGCAGCTCGCCGCCCTCGCGCACCTCCCAGGCCTGCACCGCGGGGTGCCACGGCACGGCCGCGGGATCGCGCCGGAACTCGAGCCCGAAGAGACGCGCGGCCGTGGCGAGCACGCCGTCGCGCACGCGCTCGAAGGCGAAGTAGGCACGCACGGCCAGGCTGTCGAAGCCGAAGCGCTCGGCCTTCACGCGCTCGGCCCAGTAGGCGCGCTCCCACTCGTGCACGGCCGTGGCCGAGGGCTCGGCCAGGCGCTTGCGGGCCAGGAGCTCGGCGTAGTCGGCCCGCGCGCGCGGCGCCACGTGCTCGCGCACGCGCTCGAGGAAGGCACGCGCGGCCGCGGCGGTGCGCGTCATCTTGTCCTCGGTGGCGTGGTCGGCCCAGTGCGCGTGGCCCAGCAGACGCGCGAGCTCGTGGCGCCGCGCCAGCAGGCGCGCGAGCACGGCGACGTTCTCGGGGAAGGCGCGGTTCATGGCCGCCAGGTAGAAGCCGTGGCGCACGTCGCCGCGCTCGGCGTAGGTCAGGACCGCCAGGCGCACGTGCGGGTCGGTGGTGAGCACCAGCGCGCCGTCGGGCCCCGGCGGGTGGGCCGCGCGGAAGTCCGCCGGGAGCCCGGCCAGCCCCGCCGCTCCGTCCGGGACCGTGTAGCTGCGCCCCAGGGCCACCAGGTTGCGGTCGAACTCCTGCCCGAGGGCGACCAGCTCCTCCTGCAGGGCCCGCACGCGCGCGCGCGTGGGCTCGTCGCGGTCCACGCCGCTGCGGCGGAAGTCGGCCAGGGCCCGGGCCAGCAGCCGCCGCGCGGGCGGATCCGGCAGGGTCGCGGGATCGAGGGCCGAGAGGCGCACGTACAGGCCGCGGTCGAGGGCCAGGCCCGTGCGCAGCTCGGCCAGCTCGCGCTCGAGGCCCTCGCAGCGCGCGCGCAGGGCCGGATCGGGATGGGCCATCACGAACAGGCTGGCGCGGCCCTCGGGCCCGTTCAGGGGCAAGGTCAAGCGGTCGAACTCGCGCAGCACCGCGGCCGGCTCGCCGCCGCGCCCGGCGGCGAAGCGCGCCGCGCGCGCGCGCACCGCCTGGATGGCCGCGCGCACCTCGGCCTCGATCGCGGCCGGCTCGGCCAGGGCGGCCACGCCCCTCACCCGCGCGCCAGGCGCTCGGCGTAGGCCACCAGGCGCCCGAACTGGCGGTGGAAGTCGTGCGTGCCGCCCGCCAGGGGGGCCTTGAAGTAGCAGGCGGTGTGGGCCATCTCGCCGCCCTCGCCGCGCGCCAGGGCGAGATCCGCCCAGCGCACGAGGTCGAGCACGAGCGGCGCCGCAAGGGCCGAGTCGCTGCCGCTCCACGTGAACTGCAGGCTCATGCGCGCGCCGAGGAAACCCTCGAAGTGCACGAAGTCCCAGGCGGTCTTCCAGTCGTGCAGCGAGGGCACGTAGTCGATCGAGACGTGGCTGTGCAGGCCGTCGTCGTCGAGGATCTCGGCCAGCGGGGCGGCCTTGTTGCGCAGCTTCGACTCGGCCCGGCCCGGGTCCGCCAGGGCCTCGCCGTCCGGGTTGCCGAGCAGGTTGTAGCCCTGCCAGGAGAGCACGCGCAGGGCGCGCGCCGCGAACATGGGCGCGATCGTGGTCTTGAGCAGCGTCTCGCCGGTCTTGCCGTCGTTGCCGCAGTGCGGGAGCCCGAGCTCGCGCGCCAGCTCGCGCAGGGCCGGAAGCGAGCTGCCGCGGTTGGGCGTGAAGTTGACGAAGGCCGCCCCCGAGCGGAAGGCGGCGTAGGCGTACAGGCTCGAGGCCGGGAACAGTCCCTCGCGGTCGAGGGCCGCCTCGAAGTCCGCCAGGTGGTCCCAGTAGGGCCGGTCCTCGATCCAGGACTCCACGCTGGCGAGGTACACGACCACCACGCGCTCGAGCGCGTGCTCCTCGCGGAAGGCCTGGATGTCGGCCGCCAGGCGCGCGATGCGCTCGCGCGGCGAGAGCGCCCCCAGGCTGGCGGCGCGCGGGTCGAGGTCGGCGCGGCCCACGTCGGTCACGTCGAGGACCCCGGGACGGATGCGCGCGTCGAGCGCGGCCGCCTCGGCGCTGGCGGCCGCCACCAGGTCGCTGGCCAGGATCCCGTGGCGCACGAGCTCGCCGGCGCTGCGCGAGAGGCTCCCGGAGGCGATCTCGTGGCCGCCCAGCACGATGTCCTCGAAGGCCCGCAGCGCCAGGCGCCGGAAGGGCTCGCGCTCGGTGACGATCCCGGTCGGCTCCAGCATCCCGGCCCGCAGGCCCGCCAGGCCGTAGGCGACGCAGGTCGAGATCGAGCCGCGCGCGCCCACCAGCCACACGCCGAGGCGCGAGGGAGTCGCCGCGCTCATCTCGGCGCGGATGCCTCCGCGAGCTCGAGCCAGCGCGCCACGACCGCGTCGTACTCCGCCGGCCACCAGCGCCCGGCCTGCCGGCCGAGGGCCGGCGTCGGGAGCGCGGCGTCGGGGGCAGGGTCCTGGGACATGGCTGCGGGGGAGCTGGGCGCGACCTCGGCGGGCGCTCGCGAGCCCGAGATTCTGCCGTCCGCCGCGCCCGGCGTCTCGCCCCCGCTCCCCTCCGTCCCGCCAGGGCCTTCCGGCGCCCCCGCGGCGAGGCCCATGCGCAGGGCGTCGAGCCACACGCGCGCCTCCGCCAGGCGCCCGGAGAGCTCGCTCCCCGGCTCGAGCTCGCGCGCCAGCTCGGCCACGCGCCGGTCGAGGCGCGCGACCGCCGCGCGGGCCGCCTCCGGATCCGCCTGCCAGGCCTCGGCCGAGTAGGGCAGGGCCCCGCGCCCGTGCAGCACCTCGCCCAGGGCCTGGACCTGGCGGCGCGAGAGGCCGCCCTCGGGATCCTCGCCCGCCAGGCCGGTGCGCGCCTCGTCGAGCGTGCCGAGCGCGAGGGCCTGATCCAGCCCCTCCGCCAGACCCATGAAATCGAGCGCGCGCGGCGGCGGCGCGCGGCGCGCGTCGACCGCCAGGACCAGCGCCAGCGCGGCCAGGCTCGGGGCCGCCACGGGCAGGAGGAGCGGCGGCACCAGGGCGCGCAGCGCCTCGCCGGTGCGCAGACGGGCCAGGACCCGCGCCGAGACGAGCGCCTCCATCGGGCTGCGCGCCGCGCGCGTCTCGAGCTCGAAGGCCGTCACGAGCGCGCCGTGGTGGCGCAGGCGCTGGTCGAGCGCCCGCGCCGTGGCGCGCGCGCCCTGCGGGTGCTCGAGCCACCAGGCGGCGGCGCACAGCGCGCCGCACAGCAGCGCCACGCCCCAGGCCGCCGTGAGCTCGGCGCCCGCCAGGCCCGAGACGAGCGCCGCCGCGCGCGTCAGGAGCAGCGCGGCGACGAACAGGAGCACGCACTCCGCCAGGCGCGTCAGGCGCAGCGCCGCGCGCACGGCCAGGACCACCCCGGCCACCGAATCCGGCTCGGCCCCCGAGCGACGCGCGCGCCAGTCGCTCACTTCGCGTCTCCCCCGGGCTCCGCGCCCTCCGCCGGGACCTCGGGCAGGTGCGCGCCGAGGCCCTCCGGCAGCGCCGCCAGCGGCGCGCGCGCGAACAGGAGCGCGAGGGGCGCGCCCGACTCCGGCAGGAGCCACTCGTTGGCGGCCCAGATCGTCTGCTCGGCGCACTCCTCGAGCGCCGCGGTCAGCAGCGTGTTGCCCTGGAAGAAGAACGAGAGGTTGATCAGGTTGCCCTCGACGTCCGCCAGGAAGCTCTCGGCCGCGCCGGGCTTCAGGGCGGCGAAGCGCGAGCCCAGGTAGACCCAGCGGTGCCGGCGCAGGCTGCGCCCGCTGGCGAAGTTGCGGATCAGGTCCTCGACCCGGAAGAAGTAGGTCTCGCCGGCCTCGCGCCAGGCGGCGTACAGGTAGAAGCCGTCGCCCTCGGGGGCGTGGATGCGGCGCTCGGGCGGCGCGTCGGACGCGGCCGGCGGGAGGGTCTCGAGCCAGGCGTTGCGCCCCGGCTCGACCCCGAGCAAGAGCAGGCCGGCATTGAGCAGGCTCGGGCGCACGCGCGTCAGGAACAGGCTCTCGTGGGCCGCGCCGTTCGGCCCCACCAGCAGGTACTCCAGCAGGTCGTGCTTGATCTGCACGCGCACGGGCACGAGCAGCCAGCCCTGCTCGCGCTCCAGCACCAGGCCCTCGGCGCGCAGCGTGGCGGCGAGCTCGTCCTCCTGGGAGAGGGCCGGGAGCGGACGCGCGCTCGGCGACAGCAGCAGGACCAGCAGCAGGTTCGGGAGCAAGGTCGCGGAGCTCATCGAGAACGGTAGCGTAGCGCCCGGCCCGCCATCGGACGGGGATGCGCCCCGGTTCACCCCTCCCCTACCCGCCGGCGCAGGCGGCGTGACGGACGGCTCACTCCGGCGCTTCCAGGAGCGCGCGCGTGATCCCCAGGCGCTCGAGCTCGCCCGCGACCAGGGCGTGCACGCCCTCGGCGTAGCGCCGGATCTCGAACTGGGCGTCGGGCTTCAGGCGCTGGGCCAGGAAGTGGATCACGCCCTGCAGCGAGACGGTCCAGTAGGCCTGCGTGTAGACGTTCTGCGGGAGCAGGATGCGCGCCAGCTCCTTGGCCACGCCGCGCTCGAGGCGCTCCTGGTACAGGCGGAAGGCCTCGGCGCACTCGGCCTGCATGCGCTCGCGCTCGCCGGCGTGGTCGAAGTCGGCCGCGAGCTCGACGCTCGCCTGCTTGTTGCCGTGCGGCGGGTTCGCGCGCATGCGCTGGGGCAGGTAGAACTCCGGCTGCCAGCGCACGTAGCGGCCCGAGATCTCGTTCCACGAGCAGCCCTTGTCCGTGTCGAAGAGCACGTCGAAGGCCTCCAGCGAGACCGACTCGCCGTTGGCCTCGTACTCGCGCCAGGTCGAGCCGACCTGGTACTTGAAGGCCTGCCGGAACACGAACAGCGGCGCCTTCCAGTGGAACGTGAAGAACGAGTGGCGGTAGGGCGAGGTGTGCCCGTGCAGCCACAGGAAGCGCGCGAGCTTCTGGTCCTCGGGCGCGTACTCGTCCTTCTGCTTCTGGTAGGAGATGCGCGCCGCGTTCACGACCTTGAGGGCCGCATCCGAGCGCATGCGGTCGACCAGCGCGACGAAGCCGATGCCGTCGTCGAGGGTCTGGAAGGCCCCCTCGGGCATGGCCAGGGACTGCGCGGCGGGCGTCGGGGTCATGCGAAGCGCAACGATACGGCGCGGGACGGGGGCGCGCCACGGTCACGGCGGACCTCGCAGGCGCGGCGCGGAGCGGGCCGGCCGCCCCGTTCCCCGCCAGCCCGCCTCCTGCTGCGCCGCGATCCCCGCGCTCCTGCGCGGTCCGCCGTCTCAGCTCCCCGCCCCGGAGCGCACCAAGGTCTCGGCCTCCGCCAGGAGCCCGAGCAGGTCCGAGCGCTGCGACAGGTCGCCGTCGTCCATCACCGCCTGCTGGGCCTGACGCCAGGTGCGCTCGGCGGCCTTCATGTCGGTGGTCTTGCACTGCGCCATGCACAGGAACAGCAGGCGCACGGCCTGCTCGCGGGGCCCGAAGAGCACGGACGGGGCGCGCGGTCCCGTGTCCGCTGCGAGGACGTCGCGCGCGAGGTGCAGCAGCGCCTCGTTGAACAGCCCCGTGCGGTAGTGGGCCGCGCCCAGCACCAGGTCCAGGTAGGCCTCGAGCTCCTTCCCCAGCAGGGGCGAGGCCTCTGCCTTCAGCTCCTCGGCCGCCGCGGCGCGCGCCAGGGCCCGGTCGTAGACGGCGGGCTCGTGCTCGAGATCGATGCACTCCTCCAGGCTGCGCACGAGGAGCGGTACGGGATCGTCCCCGCGCAGGTGCACCTGGCGCAGGGCGGCCTCGCGCAGCGACTGGGAGAGGCTCGCGTCCTCGGAGAGCGCGCGCAGGACCTCCTCGCGCCGGAAGAGCTCGTCGAACAGGCCCTCGACGCGCTCGCGCGCCGCCTCGCGCAGGGCCAGGGCTCCGCGCCGGCGCTCGGCGCGCTGGCTGGTCGGGTTCGTGTCGCGCAGGTAGATGCGCCCCGACTCGGTGCCCACCGCCAGGCGCTTGCCGTCCGGACTGAAGGCCAGGGCCAGGGCCGCCCCGCCGCCATCGCGCAGGACCAGCAGGGTCTCGCCCGAGTCGGCCTCCCGCACGCGCACCTCGCCGTCGCCGGAGGCGCTGACGAGGCGCTTGCCGTCCGGCGAGAAGACCAGCGCGTTCATGCGCTTCGACTGGTCCTTCTGGTCGAGGATCCACTCGCCCGTGCGCGCGTCCCACAGCTGCAGCAGGCCCAGCGAGCTGCCGGTCGCCAGGCGCTTGCCGTCCGGGCTGAAGGCCACGCAGGTGTTGCGGCCCTTCTTCGCGTAGATCGGCTCGGCCAGCTCGCCGCGCAGGTCCCACACCAGGAGGTCCTTGCCCACCGTGGCGAGGTGCGTGCCGTCCGGAGAGAGCGCGATCGCGTCGGCCGCGTACTGGAAGCCGGAGAGCTCGGACAGGACCTCGCTCGTCTGCGCGTCGATCACGCGCACGCGCTTGTCGCCCGTGGCCAGGATCAGGCGCGCCCCGTCGGGCGTGACGAGGGCCGACTGCACCCAGCGGTCGCCGTAGGGGCCGAAGGAGCGCTGCCAGGCGCCCGTGCGCGCGTCCCACTCGAGCACGAGCTTGTCGTGGGCGCCCGACAGGATCGTGCGTCCGTCCGGGCTGAAGACGACCGAGTTGACCTGGTTCGTGTGGCGGTGCAGGCGCCGCAGGGGCTCGCCCGTGGCCGAGTCCCACAGCAGGAGGTCGTGGTCGCGCGAGGCCGAGACGAGGCGCTCGCCGCTCGGGTCGAAGGCCAGGGCCGTGACCGCCGCGCGGTGCAGGGCGAGCTCGCTGCGCTCGATCTCCTGGGACGCGTCCCACAGGAAGACCGTGCCGTTCTGGTCGCCCGAGAGGACGCGCTCGCCGCCCGCGTCGAAGGCCACCTCCTCGACCGGCGCCTCGTGCCCGCGCAGGACCAGCGCGCGCCCGCTCTCCACGGACCACAGGCGCAGGGTGCGATCGGCCGAGCCGGTCACGAGGCGTCCGCGGTTGGGGTCGTAGTCGAGCGCCAGCACCGGCCCGCCGTGGCCGAGGAAGCTGCGCACGAGCCGGCCGGTGTCGACCTCCCACTGGTGCACGGCCGCGTCCTCGCCGGCCGTGAAGAGCGCCTCGCCGTCCAGGTCCCAGGCCACGCCGCGCACGGGACCGCGGTGGCCGCGCAGGACCATGCGGTCGATCCCGCCCTGCACGTCCCACACGCGCACCGAGCCGTCGCGCGAGCTGGAGGCCAGCCGCTCCGAGTCCGGGCTCCAGGCCAGGGCCGTGACCTGGCCGATGTGGCCGCTGAAGCGCGCCAGGACCTCCCAGTTCAGGGCGTCGCGCACCAGGACCTGGCCCTCGTCGTCGCCCGAGGCGAGGAGCCGCCCGCTCGGGCTGAAGGCGACGGCGTTGGTGCGCACGGCGTGGCCCGCCAGGCCCGCGCTCTCGACCCCCGGCGGGCGCGCGCCGGTCTCGAGCTCGAAGACCTGCAGGGTCGGCCCGGCGCCGGCCAGCGCGATGCGCGTGCCGTCGGGGCTGAGGTCGAAGGCCAGCTCCTTGAAGAGCTGCAGCAGGGTGTCGACCAGCTCCTCGGTGGCCGTGATGTTGTCGGGCGGCACGTCCTCGCCGGTGGCGAGGTCGCGGATCTCGAGGTGCCCCTGGCCCGTGAGCACGATCGCGCGCTCCTCCTCGGGGTGGAAGGCGAGCGCCTCGACCCCGTAGAAGGCGCCCAGGTCGGCCAGCGCCGGGCTGGCCAGCAGGCCGAGGTAGTCCCACTCGAAGCCGCGCAGCGCCTGCTCGGTCTCGCGCAGGCGCGCGCGCGCCTCGGCCACGTCATTGAGCTTGAGCGAGTAGTCCGCCGCCAGGATGTTGGCCGCGTAGCCCGAGCGCAGCGCGCGCAGCTCGTTCTCCCGCGCGCGCGCGGCCTGGCGGTCGGCCTCGCGCCGCCCCTCGTTGGCCAGCTCCAGGTTCTGCGTGGCCTCGCGCTCGCTGACCACGGCCCGCCCCAGGTTCGCGAGCGCCTCCTCCTTGGCGGCCAGCGTCTCCTCCTGCTGGCGCAAGAGACGCAGGTTCTCGCCGTGCTGGTCCACCAGGAAGTAGATCCCGCTGGCCAGGGCCAGGACCAGCATCCCGGCCAGGCCGGCGGCCGCGCCGCGGTTGCGCACGACCCACTTCTTGAACTCCGCCAGCGAGCCGCGCTCGTAGGCGCGCACGACGCGGTTCTCGAGGAAGGCCTGGATGTCGTCGGCCACCTCGAGCATCGAGCCGTAGCGCTCCTCCGGGTCGCGCGCCATGGCCTTGTTGCAGATCGCCACCAGCTCGGGCGGCTCGTGCGGCGCGAGGGCCTCGACGCGCGTGGGCGGGCCGTCGAGCACGCGCGTGAGCACCGTGTGGGGCGAGAGGCGCTCGCCCGGCTTCACGTAGGGCGCCTCGCCCGTGAGCATGTAGTAGAGGATCGCGCCCAGCGAGTAGACGTCCGAGCGCGGCCCGACCTCCTCCAGCCGCCCGCGTGCCTGCTCGGGCGCCATGTAGGAGGGCGTCCCGATCACGTCGCCGTCCATCGTGACCAGCGGCGAGTCGGGGTTCGTGTCGGTCTCGTCCTTGCGCACCGTGCGCACGAGGGACAGGGCCGAGGCGTCCTCGACGCGCGGCTTCAGGCGCAGGTCGTGCGAGTCGCGCCGGCCGAGCACGCGCGCCAGGCCCCAGTCCATGACGTAGGTCTCGCCGAAGCGCCCGACCATCACGTTGGCCGGCTTCAGGTCGCGGTGCACGACGCCCTTCGAGTGCGCGTAGGCCATGGCCTCGCACACCTTGAGGATCACCCCCAGGACCTTGGTGCGCGTCCAGCCCTCCTTGGCCTCGCGCGCGAGGTCGAGCACCTCCTTGAGCTCGCGCCCCCGGACGAACCTCATCGTGAAGTAGCAGCGCCCCTTCGAGTCGATCCCGAGGTCGTGCACCGGCACGACACCGGGGTGGTCGAGCTGGCCGGTGATCTGGGCCTCCTCCAGGAAGCGCCCCAGGCGCTCCGGATCCACCGTGACGCCCCCCGAGCCCGGCGGGGCGCTCGTCGAGCCGCTGCCGCGCTCGTGCATGACCTTCATGGCCAGGTTCCGGCGCAGGTCCCCGTCCCACACGCGCAGGATCGTGCCCATGCCCCCGCTGGCGACCTCCTGCTTGATCTCGTAGCGCGTGCCGCCCTCCAGCGAGGGCGAGAGGCGCCGGACGAAGTCCTCGACGCGCGTGGAGCCCTGGGAGGAGGGCTCGCGGGGCTCGGTCACGGACTCCCCCGCCTCGGTCTGCAGGTCGATGCGCGGGTCGACCCCGGCCCCGAAGTAGCGCTGCAGGCGCTGGACGAACGAGACGTGGGCCGGAGCAGGGCCGGACGGCTCGTTCGGGGGGGATTCGCCTCGCTGGCTGGCCATGACGACTGGGACGACGGGGTTGGGAGCGCGGGGCGCTCCCGGGCACAACCCCCCGCGGTCCGGGGCAACCGCGAATCCACAGTGTACGGGATCCGCGCGGGTCCTTTCAGGCGAGGCTGCGCCAAGCCTACGCGCCCGGCGGGCCCCGGTTTCGCAGCGGACGCGAGCCCGCGCGCTCCTCGATCCGGCGCCCACCCTGGAGAACGGCCGGCGGCCCCCCCCACCGCACGGAGCGACCGACGGCGGCCCGTCCCGACCTACCTCAGCTCACCGCGAGGCCCGATCAGTTGGACTCGGCCTGGCCGGCCTCGCCGAAGTGCGTCGCGATCGCGTTCAGGAGGGCGATCGGCGGGACGTCCTTGCTGGGCGTGAAGAAGTCGCGCGCGCGCTGCCAGGGGTCGCGCGTGTCGGCGCTGCGCGTGACCCGCAGGCGCGTGCCCGAGCCGTACCAGGAGAGGTCGAAGCGCAGGTTCGTGCGCGTGCCCTCGCTGGTGTAGGTCCCGTTCCAGGTCTTCTCGTCCTCCTGGCCCATGACCTCGAGCTCGAAGCTGCGCCCGTCCTTGGCGGTGATCTGCCACAGCGGGTTGGAGTTGCGCTCGCCGCGTTCCTTGACCATGACGACGTTCGGGTGCCACTGGGGCCAGGCCGAGACGTCGGCCACGATCGCGTAGACGTCGCGCGGCACGGTCGTGAAGGTCGTCTTGGCGCCCAGCGTCTGGCTGCGCGGTACGATCAGGCCCACGCCGTAGAAGGCACCCACGATGCTCGCCAGGACGATGAGCCAGTTGAAGAGCTTCTTCACGCGGAGGTCCTTCGTTCGATCCGGAGTGGCCTTGCAGCCGGGACAGCGCGGGAAGACCTTTCCCGCCGGGTCCATACTTCGGTCGGCCGGGCTCTGGGCTGGAGGAGTTCTCGGCGCCCAGGAGACGACCCGGGAGCTCGAGCCCGTGCTGCTGGAGCGCGCCGGGCAGCGCATCGAGCGCTCCAGCCGCCTCCAGGCCCCGGCCGGGGTCCTGGCCGACGCCGGCGAGGGCGTGCTGGTGATCGCCGGGAACGGGATCACGGTCGAGCTGGCCGGCGAGCTGCGCGGCAGCCCCGCGGACGCCGCCGCGGACACCTTCGCCGGGGTCGGGATCCGCGTCACGGGCAAGGACGTGACCCTGCGCGGAGCGCGCGTGGCGGGCTACAAGGTCGCGATCCACGCCGTCGAGGCCGACGGGCTCGTGCTGGAGGACTGCGACGTGTCGGGCAACTTCCGCCAGCGCCTCCTGTCGACGAAGGAGAAGGAGGCGAACGAGGACTGGCTCGACCCGCACCACAACGACGCGCGCGAGTGGTTCTCGCGCTACGGGGCGGGGATCTACGTCGAGCGTGCCGACCGGGTCACGGTGCGCCGCTCGCGCGCGCGCGCGGGCCAGAACGGTCTGGTCCTGGACCGCTGCACTCGAGCCGTGATCGAGGACAACGACTTCTCGTTCCTCTCGGGCTGGGGCATCGCCCTGTGGCGCTCGAGTCAGAACCGCATCCTGGGCAACCGCTGCGACTTCTGCATCCGCGGCTACGTGCACGGGGTCTACAACCGCGGCCAGGACTCGGCCGGGATCCTCCTGTTCGAGCAGTGCTCGCACAACGTGATCGCCTTCAACTCCGCCAGCTACTGCGGCGACGGCTTCTTCGGCTTCGCGGGCCAGGAGGCCCTGGGAGGCGTGCCGCCGCCAAACGCGGAGTTCGATTACCGCCAGCGCGGCAACAACGACAACTGGATCGCGTTCAACGACTTCTCCTTCGCCGCGGCCCACGGCCTCGAGCTGACCTTCAGCTTCGGGAACCGGATCGTGACCAACCGCATGGAGGGCAACGCCATCTGCGGCATCTGGGGCGGCTACTCGCGCGACACCTGGATCTCCGGCAACGTCCTGCGCGCGAACGGTGACGCCGGCTACGGCCTCGAGCGCGGCGGGATCAACATCGAGCACGGCCAGCGCAACCGCATCGTCGAGAACGAGTTCGAGCGCAACGCCTGTGGCGTGCACCTGTGGTGGGACGCGGACGAGCACCTGGCGCAGCTGCCCTGGACCCGGGCCAACGGCCACGAGTCACGCGAGAACTGCGTGCAGGCCAACCGCTTCCAGGACGACGAGCTGGCCCTGCACCTGCGTGACACGCCGGGAACGCTCGTGCACGGGAACGAGGTCCGATCCAGGAAGGAGCTCGAGTGCACGACCGACTCCCACCCGGAGGATCGCGCCTGCCCTGCGACGGGGCCCGACATCCCCGCGTTCCTCCTGGAGAGCGGTCGATCGATGCTGTTGCTACAGGACGTTCCCGGCCGCGAGGCGATCGAGATGGGCGAGTGGGGCCCGGTGGAGAAGGACGTGCAGGCCTGCCGGATCAGCCGCCCCTGACCCAGCGCAGGAGCTCCATCAGCTTGGGCGGCTGCCCGGTGCGCAGGATGCCGATGCGGAAGATGCGGCCGGAGAGCCACAGCACGGCCCCCGTGGTCGCGATCAGCAGCACCATCGTCCCCACGCGATCGAACAGCGGCGGATCGGCCGCGGCGCGGTTCATCATCACGAAGGGCGTGTAGATCGGGATCCAGGAGAGCACCGTGGCCAGCGTCCCGTTGGGCTCCTTCGGGATGAACATCATCGTCATCAGCGGGACGATCATGATCACCATGATCGGGCCCATCATGTTCTGGGCCTCCTTGAGCGTGTTGCACAGGCTCCCGATCGCCAGGAACGCGCCCGCGTAGAGCAGGTAGCCCAGCACGAAGTAGACGAGGAAGTAGGTCAGGAGATCCGAGCCCTTCAGGATCTTCAGCATCTCGCCCGCGAGCCCGGCCCCCTGCCCGGCCTTGAACTGCAGGATCAGGACCAGCGAGAGGACCCAGGTCCCGATCATCGTCAGGCCCACGGCCGCGATGCCGGCCAGCTTGCCCATCATCAGCTCGCCCGGCGTGACCGAGGAGAGCAGCACCTCGATGATGCGGTTCGACTTCTCCTCGATCGTGTTGTTGAGCAGCATCTGCGCGACCGTGAAGATCGCGATCCACAAGAGGTACACGAAGGCGATCGGGGCGAACTGGCGGATCTTGTCGGCCACGCTGACGGCCTCCTCCCCGGCCGCCTTCTTGGGGTTCAGGGCGGCGAAGGGCAGGTGCGTCTTCTGCACCAGGCGCACCTTGTCGGCGTCCAGGCCGCGCGCGACGTACTCGCGCTTGCGCACCTCCTCGTTGATGGCGCGCTCGATCTCGTCGCGCAGGTCGTCGTCGGCCAGGTTCGAGCTCCAGTACTGGATCCCGGACTTCTCGGAGCCGGGCAGCGCGAGCCCGAGGCCCGCGCCCGGCCGGACGATGCGCTCGAGGATGTCGCTCGGGACGAGCACGGCCGCGAAGAGGTCGGCCGTGCCCTCGCCGGTCGCGACCGAGCGCTCGTGGCGCAGGTAGGGCCGGAGCGCCTCGGCCAGCTCGGCCGGCTCGAGCTCGGGGTCGATCCCGTCCGGCAGCTCGACGCGCTTGAAGGAGCGGCGCGGCGGGGTGAAGTCGCCCGCGTCGGGCCGGAGCTTCGGGCGCAGCTTGGCCAGGGCCGCCTCGAGCCCGCCACCCTCCAGGAACTCGTCCAGGAAGTCGGCGTTGTCGCCACCGAGCCGGGCCAGCATGGCCTCGCCCGATCCGGCCGGCATCTTCTCGAGCTGCTCGGCCGAGACCTTCATCGCGCCGGCCTCGGTGTGGTCGCGCACCCAGCTCCCGAACTCCTCCAGCACCTCGCGCTGGTAGAGGCGCTCCAGCGCGCCTTCGATGGCCGTCTCCAGCTCCCCGGAGGCGTCCACCAGCACGAAGTGGCGCACCGACTTCGTCTTCTCGATCAGCTTCTCGGCCGAGAAGCTGACGTAGATCAGGATCGGGAAGATCAGGATCCCGATCCAGAAGCCCTTGGTCTTGGCGTTCTCGGCGAACTCGCGCCAGGCGACGAGGAAGGCGTAGCGCATGGGGGGCTAGCGGTAGGAGGCCTCGCGCGCCTCGGGGCCGACCAGGTTGACGAACACCTCGTGCAGCGTCGGATCGCTGTGGTCGAAGCGCTTCAGGCGGATGCCGTGCTCGAAGCAGCTCGCCAGCACCGCCTGCGGGTCGGCGCTCTCCTTGAGGCGCAGCTCGTAGGTCCCCGGCTTGGCGCCGTCGCCGGTGGCCGGTGTCATCGTCACGACACCCGGGAGCTCGGCCAGGGGGCGCACGTCGTCGTCGCTCTCGATCACGAGCTTGCGCGGGATCGTGTGCAGGGCCTCGGCCACGGTGCCGTCGAAGAGCTTCTGGCCCTTGGCGATCACCAGCACGCGCTGGCACAGGCGCTCGGCGTGCTGCATCACGTGGGTCGAGAAGAGCACCGTGCGCCCGCGCTTGGCCAGGTCGAGGACGACCTCCTCCAGCACCTGCTGGTTGACCGGGTCGAGGCCCGAGAAGGGCTCGTCCAGGATCACCAGCTCCGGGTCGTGCGCGATCGAGGCCAGCACCTGCACCTTCTGGCCCATGCCCTTCGACAGCGCCTCGGTGCGCTTCTCGGCGAAGTCCTTGAGCCCGTAGCGCTCGAGCAGCTCGAAGGCCCGCCGCTTCGCCGTGCGGCGATCGACCCCCTTGAGCGTCGCGAAGTAGGCCACGATGGCCCAGCACTTCATCTTCTTGTAGAGGCCCTTCTCCTCCGGCAGGTAGCCCACGCGCGCGCGCACCTCGAGCGCCGAGGGCGCGCCGAAGACCGCGATCCGGCCGGAGCTCGGCTTCAGGATCCCGAGGATCATGCGCAGCGTGGTCGTCTTGCCGGCCCCGTTGGGGCCCAGGAAGCCCGTGATCGAGCCCTCCTGGACCGCGAAGCTCACGCGATCGACCGCGCGGAAGGTGCCGTAGAGCTTGGTGACCTCTTCGAGCTCGAGGACGTTCATGCAGGGGGTGGGGAGAGGGAAGGCCCGGCAGGGAGAGCGAGGAGCCGGGCCCGGGTCACGCCCGAGGCGCTGGCGCCGCCTTCCGCTACCCATGATGGCAGCTTCCATTGCGAATCTCTCCCCTTCTCTTCCGCCCCGCGCGCCGCCGCGTACGGGTTGACGCGCGTCCCCCAGCCGGCGAGAGTCCGCGCCCATGCCGCCGCGTGGAGGAAGGCCGGGCCGATCGGAGCGGGGCAGCGGTCCGCTCCTGCCGTTCGACTCCAGCCACGGCGGGTCCGCCGCGCCTCCGCCCGCGCCGCGCGGCGACGCCCCGCGACGCGTGTTCCTCGGCTGGGAGCAGCCCGTGCTCCCCTGCGCCGCGCGCTGGATCCTGGCGCAGCTCGGCAGCGAGCTCGGCGACGTGCTCGTGGCCGTGCCCGGCGCGCGCGCGGCGCGGCGGCTGCGGGAGCTCCTGGCCCAGGCGGCCCCGCCCGTCTGGGTTCCTCCGCGCGTCCTGACGCAGGGACGCCTGGTGGACGAGCTCGTGCGCCTCGAGCAGCCGCCCGCCGGGCGGCTGGTGCGCACGCTGGCCTGGGAGCGCGCCCTGTCCGAGCTCCCGCCCGCCGAGCGCGCCCATCTGCAGCGCCCGCGCCCGGGCGCCGGCGAGGCGCGCGAGCGCCTCCGCCTGGCCGAGACGGTGCGCGCGCTGCACGGCGAGCTGGCCCCCGAGGGCAAGGACTTCGAGTCCCTGGCGCGCGACGCCTGGGGCGCGGAGCTCGACTCCGAGGCGGCGCGCTGGCGCGTCCTGGCGCGCGCACAGGCCGACTACCGCCGGCGCATCGCCGCGCTCGGGCTCTGCGACCCGCACGAGGGCCGCGCCCGCGCGATCGCGGCCGGGGCGGTGGACACCACGCGGCGGGTCGTGCTGGTCGGCGTGGCGGACATGAACCACCTGCTCGCGCGCCTGATCGAGGCCGTCGCCGGGCGTGCAAGCGTCCTCGTGGCCGCGCCCGAGGCCGAGGCCGCGGCCTTCGATGCCCTGGGGCGCCTCCGCAGCGAGGTCTGGAGCACGCGCGACCTGCCGCTCCCGCTGGCGGACTGGCGCGTGGCGGAGAAGCCCGTCGACCAGGCCGAGACGGTGCGCGCGGTGCTCGACGAGTGGCACGGGACGCTCGCGCCCGAGGAGCTCGTCCTGGGGGTAGCCGACGAGAGCGTGGTCCCCTACCTCGAGCGCCAGCTCGAGGACTGCGGCGTCGGCGCGCGCCGCGCGGCCGGCACGGCGGTCGAGCGCACGCGACCGGTGCGGCTCCTGCGCGCGCTGGCGCGCTACCTCGCGCGCCGCGGCTTCGCCGAGCTGGCGGCCCTGGCGCGCGACCCGGACCTCGCGCGCAGCCTCGGCAACGACCCGGACGCGCCCGCGCGCCTCGACCGCTACCACTTGCAGCACCTGCCCTGGCAGGTCGGCGAGTGGCTCGGCACGCGCGAGAGCGACCAGGCCACACGTGCCTTCCACGATCGCCTCGAGCAGAGCCTCGCAGACCTGGCGGGCACCGAGCCGCGCCCGCTGTCCGAGTGGGCCGACCCGCTGCGGACCTGGCTGGCGCGCGTGTACCCCGCGGAGCTCGACGAGGCGCTCGAGCCCGAGCGCGTGCTGGCCGAGGCCCTGCGCCTGGTCGGCGAGGTCCTGGGCGAGCTCGAGGAGGTGCCGCCGAGCCTGGCGCTCTCCGCGCTGCACGCGCCCGAGGCCCTCGAGCTGCTGCTGCGCGGCCTGCGCGGCCTGCGCGTGCCGCCGCCGCCGGCCGAGACGCAGCCCGGCGCGGTCGAGCTGGTGGGCTGGCTCGACCTGCCGCTCGACGACGCCCCCGCGCTGATCCTGACGGGCTTCAACGAGGGCCGCGTCCCCGAGGCGCCCGGCGCGCACGCCGCCTTCCTGCCGGACTCGCGCCGCACGGCCCTCGGCCTGCCGGGCGACCTCGAGCGCCTGGCGCGCGACGTCCACGCCGCGACGGTGATCCTCTCGACGCGCGCGCGGCGCGTGTTCGTCACGGCGCGCCGCAGCGCCGAGGGCGACCCGCTCGTGCCCAGCCGCCTCGCCTTCCACGTCCCGCCGGCGGAGGTGCCCGAGCGCGTGCTGCGCTTCCTGCCGCAGGGCGACCACCTGCACGCCGCGCCGGCCGGCGACGAGGACGCCGGCCGGAGCTTCGCCTGCCCCGTGCTGCCGGGCTGGGTCGCGCCGCGGCGCCTGCGCGTCTCGGCCTTCCGCACGTTCCTCTCCTCGCCCTACCAGTTCTACCTGGAGCACGTGCTCGGCCTCGAGACGCTCGACGACCGCACCAGCGAGCTCGACCCGCGCCGCTTCGGGACCCTGGCCCACGACGCGCTCGAGGACCTGGCCGCGGGCCCGCACGACTCCGCCGACGCGGCCGAGGTGGCCGGGTTCCTGGTGGAGCGCCTGCGCGCGCGCGCCGCGGCGGAGTTCGGCGCGCGCCCCTTGCCGGCCGTCGCCCTGCAGGTGGCGCAGCTCGAACACCGCCTGCGGCTCTTCGCCGTGCGTCAGGCGGAGCGCGCCGCCGAGGGCTGGCGCATCCACGCGGTCGAGTGGAAGCCCGGGGAGCCCGTCTGGCTCGACGTCGACGGCACGCCGATCGAGCTCTCCGGCAAGCTCGATCGCGTCGACGTCCACCCCGACGGGCGCTGGGCGATCCTCGACTACAAGACCGGCGACCGGAAGAAGTCGCCGCGCGACGCGCACCGCAAGAAGGACAAGCAGAAGAGCTGGATCGACCTCCAGCTCCCGCTGTACCGCGAGCTGGGACGCGGCCTGGGGCTGGCCGGCGAGCCGGAGCTCGGCTACGCCTGGATCGCCAAGGAGGAGCACGAGACGGGCTTCTTCGCGGGCGACTTCACGCCCGAGGAGCTCGACGAGGCGCTGGCCGAGGCGCGCCGCGTCGTGCGCTGCGTGCGCGCCGGCCAGTTCGGCGTGCCCGGCCGCCCGCCCTACGACGAGATCCTCAAGGCGATCTTCGGCCTGTCGACCCTGGGCGGCGAGGGCGAGGAGGGCGAGGCGTGACGACGAGCCCCCACCGCCTGATCCACGCCTCGGCCGGGACGGGCAAGACCTACCAGCTCTCCGGGCGCTACCTCGAGCTCGTCTTCGCCGGGGTCGAGCCCAGGTCGATCCTGGCCACGACCTTCACCCGCAAGGCGGCCGGCGAGATCCAGGACCGCGTGCTGCAGCGCCTGGCGGAGGCCGCGCGCGAGCCGGGGAAGCTCGCCGAGCTGGGCCGCCAGATCGGGCGCACGCCGAGCCGCGACGAGGTCCAGGCCCTGCTGGCACGCCTCACGCGGCGCCTGGTCGACATGCGCGTGCGCACGCTGGACGCCTTCTTCGTGCACCTGGCCCGGCTCTTCTCGCTGGAGCTCGGCCTGCCGAGCGAGTGGAGCATCGCCGACGACGCCGAGGAGAAGCACCTGCAGCGCGAGGCCGTCGCGCGCACGCTGGCCTCGACCCCGACCGACGAGCTGCTGGTGCTGCTGCGCGGCCTGCAGCGCGCCGACGCCTCGCGCTCGGTCGAGCGCACCCTGCTGGCCGAGGTCGAGCAGGGCCGCAACGCCTACCTGGAGAGCCACGCCGAGGCCTGGCGCGTGGTGCGGGCCCCGGCGGGAGCCTCGGAGCGCGAGCGCCGCGCGGCCCTCGCGCGCCTGCGGGCCAACCCGCTGCCGCTCACGAAGACGAAGAGCCCGCGCAACCACTGGCGCAACGCGCAGCGCAACCTGCTGGCGGCCGTGGAGGGCGACGACTGGCGCGCCTTCATGGAGCTGACCCTCGTCAAGCGCGTGGTCGAGGGCGGGGACGAGTTCGACACCGAGACGATCACGGACGACTGGCGCGAGCCGATCGAGCTGCTCCTGCGGCAGGCCACGCACGAGCTGGTGCAGGAGGTCGTGCGCTACAACGCCGCGGCCCACGCCTGGCTCGAGCGCTTCGAGCAGCGCTTCGACGCGGTCAAGTCCGAGGAGCGCGTCTACCGCTTCGAGGACCTGCCCAAGGCCCTGCACCCGCGCGACGCGGACCAGCTCGGGGCCCTGGAGGCCCTGTGGTACCGCCTCGACGGGCGCCTCGACCACCTGCTGCTCGACGAGTTCCAGGACACGGCCCCGGTGCAGTGGCGCATCCTCGCGCGCCTGGCCGAGGAGATCCTGGCGGACGGGACGGCGCGACGCAGCTTCTTCTGCGTGGGCGACCTGAAGCAGTCGATCTACGGCTTCCGCGAGGCCGAGCCGCGCCTTCTGGCGGGCCTCGCGACGCTCTACCCGGTGCTCGCGCCCGAGCCGCTCGCGCGCAGCTTCCGCTCCAGCCAGGTCGTGCTGGACACGGTCGACCGCGTCTTCGCGGGGATCGGCGCGAACGCCGCCTTCCGCCGCGACGAGCACCGCCAGGCGGCGCGGGAGTTCCAGGCCGACTACGGGCCGCACACGGCGGCGAAGGACCTGCCCGGCGCCGCCTGGCTGCTCGAGGCCCCGCCCGGCGAGGAGGACGAGGATCCCCTGGTGGGCGCCCTGCGCCTGGCCGCGCAGCGCGCGCGCGCGATCCACGACGAGGCGCCCGAGGCGACGATCGGCATCCTGCTGCGCCGCAACGTGCCCATCGCGCGCACGATCTTCCTGCTGCGCGACGTGGGCCTGCGGGCGAGCGGCGAGGGCGGGAACCCGCTGACGGACTCGGCCGCCGTGCTGCACGCCCTGTCGCTCCTGCACCTGGCCGATCACCCGGGGGACTCGGCCGCGGCCTTCCACGTGGCCAGCTCGCCGCTCGGCCCCGCGCTGGGCCTCTCGCCGGCCGGGTACCTGCACGCGCGCGCCCCCGTGGCGGAGGACGTGCGGCGCCGGCTCGCGCTCGAGGGCTACGGCGCCTTCCTGGCCGCGCTGCTCCCGGCCGTCGACGCCGGCTACGGCGCCTGGGACCGGCGCCGCTTCCGGCAGCTCGTCGACCTCGCCCACGCCCACGACGAGCGCGCCGACCTGCGCGCCGACCGCTTCGTCGAGCGCGTGCGCCTGACGCGCGTCGAGGATCCCGCCGCGGCCCAGGTGCAGGTCATGACCGTGCACTCGGCCAAGGGCCTCGAGTTCGACGCCGTGATCCTGCCCGAGCTGAACGGGACGTTCCTGCCGCAGCGCTCGGAGATCCTGACGGAGCGCCCCGACCCCGCCGGCCTGATCACGGCCGTCTCGCGCGCGCCGGCCGAGGAGGTCTGCAAGATGGAGGGGACGCTCGAGGAGCTGTGGAGCGCGCGCGAGCGCCGCGAGCTGCGCGAGGCGCTGTGCCTGCTCTACGTGGCCATGACGCGCGCCCGGCACCGGCTCGAGATGATCGTGCAGCACCGGCGCAAGCCGGCCGAGCCGTCGGCGAACTTCGCGGGCGTGCTGTGCGCCGCCCTCGGGGCCCTCGGACCGGCGCGCGAGGGCGTGCTGTGGAGCCACGAGGAGAGCCACGGCCCGTGGTTCACGCCGCGCGGCGCGCGCGCGGAGGTGGCCGAGCGCGCCGAGCCGCGCCCGGCCCCGTTCCTCCCGCCCCGCAGCAGGCCGCTCGCGCAGCGCGCGCCCTCGGCGCGCGAGGGCGACGGCCGGCGGCGCGCGCGCGACCTGCTGCGCGCCCCGCGCTCGACGGCGCGCCTGGCCGGGGACCTCGTCCACCGCTGGCTGAGCCGGGTCGAGTGGCTGGAGGACTTCCACGCGAGCGACGCGGAGCTCCTCGCGCTCGGCCGCGACCTCGCCAGCGACGACGGCGTGCTGCGCACGGCCCTGGGCGACCTGCGCACGTTCCTGGCGCAGCCCGTCACGCGCGCCACGCTCGCGCTGGGCTCCGCGCCGCGCGCCGAGCGCAGCGTGTGGCGCGAGCGGCCCTTCTCCGTCGTGCTCGACGAGCCGGACGGCACGCGCGCCGTGTGGTCGGGCGCCTTCGACCGCGTGGTCCTGCACGGCCGCCCGGGCGCCTGGACGCGTGCCCTGCTGATCGACTTCAAGACGGACGACGTGAGCGCGGCGGCGGTGGCCGAGCGCGCGGCCTTCTACCGCCCGCAGCTCGAGAGCTACGCGCGCGTCCTGGCGGCCCTCGCGGGCCTCGCGCCGGAGGCGATCGAAGCGCGCCTCCTGTTCCTGCGCCTCGACCGGCTCGTCTAGGAGCCGGCCCCGGGGCCCGCGGGCGGATCCGGGCCGTCGGGGGTCCCGAGACGGTCGAGGCCCGGCCGGCCCTGCCCCCGGCCCCGGCGGGACCCGCCCGCGGGAAGCGCCGCCACCGCGCCACCCTCCGGAGCTGGAGCCGGGGCGGGCGCGGCGCCGATACCTCGAACCCCGTGCCCCCGCCCGCTCCCCGCCGCACCGTCAGCCTGCGCCTGCTGGTGGTCGCCTTCCTGGCCTACTCCCTGGCGCACCTCTTCAACAACACCGTGCTCGAGCTGCGCGCGCCGCGCCTCGCGCTGCAGCGCCTGCAGATCGCCAGCGGGGGCTGGATCGAGCCGCTGCTCGTGCGCTCGCACGTCGTGCTGGCGGCCTTCGTGCTCGTCGTGGTCGTCCTCGGGCGCCAGCGCCTCGCCGCCCTCGGCTGGCGCGCGCGCAACCTCGTCCCGGGCCTGCTCGTCTACGCCGGCGCCTGGGTCGTGCTGCAGCTCGGGCTGATGCTGGCCGTGCTGCGCCGCGACGGCGCGCTCGAGCTGCACCCGATGTGGACGAGCTACGGGCTACCGGCGGTGCTGGGCGGAGTCCTGGCCCAGCTGGCCGGGCACGCGCTGGTCGAGGACACCGCCTTCCGCGGCTTCTTCCTGCCGGAGCTGCGCGCGCGCCTGGCGCGCCCGGCCTCGCTCCTCGCGCTGGTGGTGACGACCCTGGCGCTGGTCGGCTCGTCCCTGCTCTTCGGGCTGGCGCACGTCCCGACCATGCTCCTCGTGCAGGGGGCGAGCCTGGCCGAGCTCGTCACGCGCCAGGGACACTTCCTCTCCGCCGGGCTCGCCCTCGGACTCGCCTACCTCGCCACGCGCAACCTGTTCGCGGTCGTCGGGCTGCACGTGCTCCTGAACAGACCCGCGCCGATCGTGGACGTGCCCCCCCCGCAACTGCGCCTCGCGGTGCTGATCGTCTTCGGCGGCGTGATCGTGCTGGGCTTCGTGCACCGCCTGCGCCTGCTGCGCGCCCGCCGCGAGGAGCGCCGCCGGGCGGCGGCGGAGAGCGAGGCCGAGCGTCTGTCGCGGCGGGCGGCGTGAGCGCGCGCGGAGCTCGCCCGCCCTCGGCGCCCGCCGCGAGTCACCCCCACCTCACGGCAGCTCCCGCAGCCTCAGGTTCCGGTACTCGACCCGCGCGCCCTCCGCCTCCAGCGCCAGGTAGCCGGTCGCCGGCTGGCAGCGCGTGCCGCCGTTGACCTCCTCGCCGTTGACCCACAGGCGCACCTCGGCGTTCACGGCGCGCACGTAGTAGTGGTTCCACTGCCCGAAGGGCCGCGTGAGGCGGCGCGTGGGGAAGCTACGGCTGCCGTCGGGCTGGCCCACGCGCCAGGTCGCGCCGTCCTCGGCGCGGTACTCGAGCACCGGCGTGAAGGGCGCCATGCGCGAGCTCCCGACCGGGAACACGTCGCCGTGGCTCGTGAACCAGTCCGAGCGTGCGCCCTTGGCCGCCAGCCAGTCGGCTTCATAGCCGAGATCGAGCACCTGCACCTCGATCCCGCTGCGCGGGAGCTGGCCCTTCGGCAGATCGGTGAAGGCCGACTCCGGGCACCACAGGAAGAGCCCCGAGTTGCCGGCGTGCTCGAGGTGGCGCCACTCGACGACCAGCTCGAAGTTCGTGTAGGTCTTCCGCGTGCGCGCGCCGCCCAGGGGCTTCCCGGTGCCGACGATCACGCCCGCGCGCTCGCTCCAGGTGTCGGCCTCGCCGTTCACCACCACGAAGTCGGCCAGCGTCAGGGCCGGCCAGCCGGCGCCGCTGACGCGCGCCTCGGGCAGCGCGGGTTCCTGCGGACGAAGTGGAGCGGCGGCGGCCAGGCAGGCGAGGACGAGCGCGAGGGACATGCGAGGGCTCCGGGCGGGGGACGGCGCGAGCCTAACCTCCCGCGCTCGCGCCCTACTCGGCGTACCCGAGGCGCTTCAGCTCCTCCAGCAGCTCCGCGTCCACCGGGTCGAGCTCCGTCGCCAGGGTCTTGCGCCCCTCGGGGCCGCGCACGCGCCACACGCCCGCGCCGGCGAACTCGCCCAGGCTGCGGCCCTCCCAGGGCGCGAAGCCGGCCGCGGCGAGCGGGTCCGGCAGCCCGTGCACGCTCAGCGCGCCCGCCTCGCCCTCGATCTCGAGCAGCCACAGCCCCTGGCCCGGCAGCTCGACCGCGTTGCCGCCGGCCGCGGCCGCCGCGACCGGCACGACCGGCGGGCCCACCAGGCGCCGCACGCTCTGGGTCGAGAGCTCCAGCCGCGCCGGGGCCTCGCTGCGCACGACGAGGAACTGCCCCGGCCGGTGCTCCAGCAGGTAGGTGATCGCCAGCGCCCGCAGGCGCGCGAGCTCCTCGGGTCGCGCGCCGACGACGTCGTTCCGCTCGGCCGGGTCGCTCGCCAGGTGGAACAGGGCCTCGCCGTCGCCGCCCGGGCCCAGCACGTACTTGTAGCCGCCGGAGACGAGCGCGAGGCCGCGCTGCGAGGTCTCGGTCACCACCGGCCGCCCGCGCTCGCGGGCCTTGCCGGCGATCAGCGGGACCAGCGAGCGCGCGTCGAGCCGCTCGGCAGGCGCGATCCCGGCCAGCTCGAGCAGGGTCGGCATCACGTCGAAGCCGGCCACGTCCGCCGCGACCACCTTGCCGGCCTCGAAGCTCCCGGCGGGCGGCTTGACGATCAGGGGCACGCGCACGATCTCGTCGTACAGGTCGTCGCCGCCGTGGCCGAAGCGGCCGTGCTCCCAGAGCTGCTCGCCGTGGTCGGCCACGAAGGCGATCGTCGCGCCCTCGTAGAGTCCGCGCGCGCGCAGGGCGTCGAGGAAGCCGCCGATGCAGTGGTCGACGTAGGCGACCGCGCCGTCGTAGAGGTCGCGGAAGAGGCGCTGGTGCTCCTCCTGGCCGTCCGCGGGCACCTGCGGCGGCATCGCGAGGCCCAGCTCCTGCGGCGGCGGCCCGAAGGAGCGGTCGTAGGGCTCCGGCTGCACGAAGGGCTGGTGCGGATCGTTGAAGTGCAGGAAGAGGAAGGCCGGCCCGCCGTGGTGCCCCGCGAGCCACTCCAGGGCGCGCGCCATGTTCTCCTCGCCGCGGATGACGTCGCGCGGGACGTTGAAGGCGCGCTCGAAGCCCTGCTCGTAGTGCCCGTCGAAGAGCGGGACCTTGTAGGCGATCGAGCGCGTGGCGTAGCCGCGCTGCTGGAAGTGCTCGGCCAGCGTGACGAGCTCGTCCGGCAGGGGCGTGGCCGGCCCGTAGGAGGTCACGCCGTGCCGCGAGGGCACCATGCCCGTGAAGATCGAGGCGAAGGAGGGGCAGGTCCAGTTGCAGTTCGAGCGCGCCTGGTCGAAGCGCACGCCCTCCCTGGCGAGCCGGTCCAGGGCCGGAGTGGTCGGACGCGCATAGCCGTAGCAGCCGAGGCGGTCCGCGCGCAGCGTGTCGACCGCGATCAGGATCACGAGCGGGTCCTTTGCACCCCCGGCGGCCTCCAGGCGCGGGTCGGCCCACAGGGGGTGCGGATCGCCGCTCTCGGACACCGTGCGCAGCACCAGCGAGACCGTCTGGCCCGCGTGCGCCGCCAGGTCCAGGTCGGCCTCCTCCCAGTGCCACTCCTCCATGCGCGCCGTGCGCAGGCGGTCGAGGAGCCGCACGGGCTCGGCGCCCGGGCGCACGAGCTCGACCTGGAAGCGCGCGGCCGAGCCGGCCGGCGTCTCGCGCGCGAGCCCGGTGGCGAGACGCAGGCGCGCCCCGGCCGGGATCAGGACCTCGAAGGCGAGCTCGGTGGGCGGCGGCGCGTACAGGGCCGAGCGCCAGTCGTAGTTGGACTCGGCCGCCTCGCCCTCGCGCACGCCGTCGGGCGAGGGCAAGGGCAGGAGCAGCCCCGCCTTGCGCAGCGCGCCGTGGGCGCCGGCGTCCGGCGCGACGTCGGCCCCCATCAGGAGCCGCATGCGCTCGCTGCGGCTGGGCGAGATCTCCTCCAGGCGCAGCTCGTCGAAGATCATGCCGCGCACGGTCGCGTCCGGATCGACGCCCACGTCGGGGCGGAAGAGCACGACCAGGGCCTGCGTGCGCGGGGTCGGGAAGAAGCTCGTGCCCGCGCGCTGCCACTCCTCCCCCTCCGCCGCCCGGAGCGCGACCCGGTGGACCTTCAGGGCCGAGCCCCGCCCGGCCAGGAAGAGCATGCGCGGGTCGCGGCGCACGCCGTCGGGCTCCTCGCGCGATTCGACCACGACCATGTCCCCGAACGGCACCCCGCGCACGCGCACGGCGCGCGTGAAGCGGTAGAAGGCGTCGCTGCGCACCGGCAGGACCCAGCCGAAGAAGGCGTCGCTGGGCTCCGCGAGGCGCAGGACGTGGTTCTCGCCCTGCGCGACCACGTCCGCCCCGCGCCCGGGGGTCCAGCCGGCGTAGTCCCAGTCGAAGTCCTCGAAGGTCTCCTCGAGCAGGAGGTCGGTGTCGGGATCCTCCAGGTCCGCGAGGTCGAGGGCCGGCGCCAGCGCGTTCAGCGGGCTCGTGATGCGGGCCGAGCCGAGCGCCTCGGCCAGGCGCAGGCGCGGGCCCTCGAGGCGCAGCACGCCATCCTGGAGCGGCGCCGCAAGAAGAGCGAGGGACAGGACGGGGACGCGAGCGCGACGCAGCGGCTCGAGCATGGGATGGGACTCCGGGACGTGCGGGGAGGGCCGGCCGCCTACGCCGGAGCGAACGCGCGGTTTCGAGAAAGGAGCGTCGCGCGAGCCGGAGGTAGACTGCGCGCGGCATGAAGACGACCGTCGCGCTGCTCCTCGTCCTCCTGCTCCCCGGCCACGCACCGCGCTCCGGCGGAGGGGGCTTCACCAAGGCCATGACCGAGGCCGCCCGGGCGCTCGAGGGCGGCGACCTGCCGCGCACCCGGCACTTCCTCGAGCGCGCCCTCGAACGCGACCCGAACGCGCTCGAGGCCTGGGAGCTCTCCGAGCGCTGGGCCGCCAAGGCCGGCGACGCCGACGAGCAGGTCTACGCCCTGCACCGCCAGATGGCCCTGGCGCGCGCCCAGAAGAAGGACAAGGCCACCCTGGAGGCCCTGCGCGCCCGGCTCCTGCCGCTCGATCCGCAGAGCGACCAGATCGCCAAGCTGCGCACGAACTACGTCGACCGCTTCCTCAAGCTCGGCGAGACCTACGAGAAGCTCAAGCGCCCGCACTCGGCCATCCAGGCCTACAAGAGCGCCCTGGCCCTCGACCCGGACCGGGCCGACCTCACGGCGACGATCGAGCGCATCGCCGCGGCCCCGGACCCGAGCCTGGCCGAGAACGCGCGCCCCAAGGACCTGCTCGAGGGCGTGTCGGCCGAGTGGATCGCCGAGTTCGACCAGAAGCACCTCGACTGGAAGGATCGCGCCATCCTCGAGAAGCCCAACTACCGCACCCAGACGAACTGCGGTTACAGCGTGCTGGTGCGCACGGCCGAGGCGATGGAGCAGATGAACGCCTTCTATCGCATCTTCTTCCGCTACGGAGCGGAGGGCGACAAGCGCGGCGTCTCGCGCATCGACGTCAACATCTACAAGACGCGCGAGGAGTACACCCAGGATCCGAACGACTGGTCCGGCGGCCACTTCACCGGCAGCGCGGTCGAGACCTACATCGGTCCGGGCGGCTTCGAGGACATGGTCGGCACGCTGTTCCACGAGGCGGCCCACCAGTTCGTCTCGCTCGCCACCAGCGCCGAGGGCTGGCTCAACGAGGGCCTGGCCTCGTTCTTCGAGGGCACGCGGATCCTGGCGAACGGCACGGTCCAGATGAACCTGCCCGCCAACCACCGGCTCTTCCCGCTGGTCGAGCGCATGCAGCGCGGCTTCATGGACGACGTGCGCGACGGCATCGATCCGAGCGACGTGACCAAGAGCCCGCCCAAGGCGCCGAGCTTCCGCATCGTGCTCGAGAACCAGTACGAGTGGGGCCCGCCCTGGTACGCGCCGACCTGGGGCGTGGTGTACTTCCTCTACAACTTCCAGGACCCCTCCGACGGGCGCTTCGTGTACCGCAAGTCCTTCTGGGACTTCATCGACGCCTCCGGCGGCAAGATGGGCAAGACGGCCATCGAGACCTTCGAGGAGCTCGTGCTCGGCAACCCCGCGCCCGTCACGGACGGCGAGACGAGCACGCTGACGCTGCCGCGCACCGTGGACGAGCTGAACGAGGTCTGGAAGGAGTGGCTCTTCCGCCTGCGCGACCAGCAGACCGGAGCGCTCAAGGAGGAGCTGCCCTACCTCTCGTGGGCGCGCTTCGCGCGGAAGCGGGGAGCGCTCGACGATGCCTCGGAGTTCTTCGAGAAGGCCCTGCTGCAGGCGCCCACGGACCTCGATGTGCTGGGCGAGTTCGCCGCGCACCTCTCGGAGCGCAGGAACGACGACCGCGCCGCCAAGCTCCTGGCGACGGCCCTGGCCGTGATCGAGAACACCGAGCCGGTCGACACCCGGCGCCTGGCCGAGGTCGAGGGGCGCATGCGCAAGGTCGATCCGAACTACGCGCGCCTCGACGAGGTTCGCTCCAAGCTGATCGAGGACGTCGGAGCCGTGGTCGCGCGCTACTACGAGGCCGGCCTGAACCTGCAGGGCATGGAGGTCGCCTACCACCTCGCCAACGAGCTGGCCGAGCCGTCGCTGTTCGCCCTGTACGAGCGCGGCGTGCGTGCCGAGGGACGGTCCCTCGCCACCTGGCGCCTGGCCTACAACGAGGAGGACCTGCGCGGCTGGTCGGCGGGCCTCGAGACGATCTACAAGCCCACGGGCGAGACCCTCAGCGCGAAGCTCGGCAGCTACGCGCCCGGCGTCAACGACTACTCGATCCTGACGCTGGACGAGCTGACCTCGGGCGACTTCTCGCTGGAGTGCGAGGTCGACGCCGAGGCCGGCAAGGTCAACTTCGCGGGCCTGGTCTTCGGGCGCAAGTCGGCCACCGACTGCCACGCGCTGATCCTCTACCCGCCGGCGCCGGACAAGAACGGCTTCGTCAACCTGGTCACCTTCTACGGCTCCGGCTCGGCCGACACCTGGCGCCGCAACCCGGTGCAGCACCCGGACACGCTGGCCGGCAACAAGGACAAGTCGCGCGCCTCGACCTACTACAAGCTGCGCATCGACGTGATCGGGCGCCTGGTCGACGTGTGGGTCAACGGCGAGTACCAGGCCACCCAGGAGTTCCCCAGCCTCGGCATCCTGCGCGGGACCTTCGGCCTGATCACCGGGCGCGGCGAGGCGCGCTTCAAGAACGTGCGCTTCCTGGCGCGCCACCCGCGCGATCCCTCGGCCGCGATCGAGCGGCGCATGACGCTGGACGAGAAGAAGAAGGGCGGCGAGTCGATCAACGGCAGCTGGCTGGGCCTCGTCCCGCCCTTCCCCACCGCCCAGCGCTGGCTCCAGGGGCCGCGCGAGTCCTGGGACGAGAAGCACGGCGTGCCGCAGCTCCTCGTGATGTGGAGCGTCGAGCAGAACGACGCGCTCCCGATCGACGGCTACCTGCGCAAGCTGGCCGAGGACCACGCCGCCAGCGGGCTCGAGATCGTCAACCTGCTGGCCTTCTGGAACGAGGACGTGGCCGAGGCCTACCTCCAGAAGCACCCCTTCCCCGGCTCGGTCGGGCTCGACACGCCGACCCAGGCCGAGAAGAACTTCGGCATCACCTTCGAGCG
>DASVAP010000189.1:0-2988 GCA_036376275.1 Planctomycetota bacterium
GCGGCACCGGCCTCTACGAGGCCGCCACGGACGGCAGCCAGCCGCTGCGGCTCCTCAGCGGTCCGCAGGTGCCCGCCGGGAGCATCGGTGCGTCCTGCGGCCGCTTCTGCGGCCCGCAGTTCACGCTCACGCCCGACGGAGCCTTTGCGGCCTACGCCGGCGACCTGGACGAGGACGAGGTCTACGAGCTCTTCGCGAGCCCGCTGGGCAGCGCTCCGCGTCGCTCCGGCGCTCCCGGCGAGACGCGCCGGCGCTGAGGAGGCACGGCCTTCGCCAAGATCCGCGCGCAGGTCGCCGTTCTCCTCGAGAGGTGAATCCATGCCGCGCAGTTCCTTCCGCTCCTTCGTTCTCGGCTCCGTCCTCGCCCTCGTCGCTGCCCCGCGCGCGGCGCAGGGTTCCGTGCCGCTCCAGGCGCCCGCTCCCGCCGTACGAATGACGACCCTCGTCGCGCGGGTCGAGGTGGTCGATGGCGTGGCGAGCACGAACCTGCGCCAGACGTGGCGGAACGATGGGGGCGGGGACGCCGAGGCGACCTGGATCCTGCCGCTGCCCGAGGGCGCGGTGGCGGACGGGCTGACGCTGACTGTGAACGGCGTCGTGATGGCGGGCGAGGTGCTCGGTGCGGGCGAGGCGCGCGGGATCTACGAGGACATCGTGCGCCGCCGGCGCGACCCGGCCCTGCTCGAATACCTCGGGCGCGGGTGCCTGCGGGCGCGCATCTTCCCGATCCCGCCGCGCGGCGAGGCCCAGGTGGACGTGAGCTTCCGGGCGCTCCTGCCCGAGCGGCTCGGCCTGCGCCGCTGGAGCCTCGCGCTGGGCGCCGCCGGCGCGGGGGGCCTGGCGCCCGAGCGGCTCGTGCTCGACCTCGCGATCCGCTCGCGGAAGCCGATCAAGAACGCCTATGCGCCGCTGGCGGCGATCCAGGTGCTCCAGAAGGGCGACCACGAGGTGCGCGCCTCCTTCGAGGGCACGCCGGCCCAGCTCGCGGGCGCGGAGCTGGCGGTCTACTACGGCCTCTCGGAGGCCGAGTTCGGGCTCGACCTGCTCACGCACCGCTCGGCCGGGGCCGAGGAGGGCACGTTCCTGATGCTGGTCTCGCCCAAGCGCGAGTGGCAGAGCGCGGAGACGCTGAGGAAGTCGATCGCCTTCGTGCTCGACACCTCGGGCTCGATGGAGGGCAAGAAGATCGCCCAGGCCAAGGAGGCGCTGCGCTCGTTCCTGGAGTCGCTCGGGCCCGACGACACCTTCGACGTGGTGCCCTTCGCGACCGAGGCCGAGCCCTTCTTCGGGACGCGCGTCCCGGCCAGCCCCGAGCGCGTGGCCGAGGCCCGCGCGCGCGTCGAGAAGCTCACGGCCGCGGGCGGCACGAACATCCAGGCCGCGCTCGAGGGGGCCCTGCGTGGAACGAGCGACGACGGGCGCGTGCCGATCATCGTGTTCCTGACCGACGGCGAGCCCACCGTGGGCGTGACCGTGCCCGACGAGATCCGCAAGGCGGTGCGCGCCGCCAATGCTCGCGGTGCACGCGTCTTCGTGCTCGGCGTCGGCAACACGGTCAACACGCACCTGCTCGACCAGCTCGCGGCCGAGAACGGCGGCGCGCGCGACTACGTGCGCGAGGAGGAGCGCCTGGACGAGAAGACGCGCGCGCTCTTCGCCAAGCTCGCGCACCCGGTCATGACCGACCTCGCGCTCACGATCGACGGGCTCGCCCCGACCAAGCTCGTGCCCGCCAAGCTGCCCGACCTCTTCGCGGGCGACCGCATCGAGCTCTTCGGACGCTACGCCGGCGAGGGCGCGCACGCGATCCGCCTCACCGGCGTGGTCGGCGGCGTGCGCCGCGAGTACGTCTACGAGGGCACCTTCGCGCGCGAGACGGGCGGCGAGACGGCCTTCCTCGCCCCGCTGTGGGCCGAGCGGCGCGTGGGCGTGCTGCTCGACCAGATCCGTCTGAACGGCACGAACGCCGAGCTGGTCGCCGAGGTCGAGCGCCTCGGCAAGGAGTACCGCATCGTCACGCCCTACACCTCGCACCTGGCGGTCGAGCCGGGACTGCGACGGCTCGCCGACCGCGGGACCTACCGCGGGCCGAGCGACACGGTCCCGCCCGGGTTCCCGGGCATGCCCGGCGGTGGCGGGTTCCCTTCCTCGCGGGATAGCGACTCCAGCGCCAACGGCTTCTTCCTCGGGCAGGGCGCGCGCGCCGAGCCCGACCTCGACCAGCTCGCGCAGGAGCTGGCGCGCCAGGGCGTCCTGCCCCAGGGGCTGCCCGAGGTCCAGCTCGTCGCCCTCGCGCGCGAGGTGGCCGAGGAGCTGCGCTCCTCGCAGCAGGCCCTCCACGCGCTCGGCTACGCCAGCAGCGGCCAGAAGGCCGTCGACGACAGCGTCTACCTCGCGCGCCTCATGGCGGGCCGGCAGGACCAGGGTTCGGGCAAGCTCCTCGAGCTCTTCACGCGCCGGGTGCAGGACAAGGTCTTCGTGCTGCGCAGCGGCGTGTGGATCGACCAGACCCTGGGTGAGACGCCGCCGTCCGAGCGCACGGTGGTCGAGGCCTTCTCGTCCGAGTACTTCGCCCTGCTGGCCACGAAACCGGCCCTCGCGCCCTACCTTGCGCTCTCCACGCGCCTGATCGTGAAGCTCGGCGCCGAGGTCTACGAGATCGTCGAGCCGCCGGCTCCTCCCCTGGGCGACTAGGCGGGGCCGGGCCCGGGGACGCCGCCGTCGGTCGAGACGGGGAAGGAGATTTTGGGGCTTCAGGCTTTCGTGTGGGTGGCGGCTGGGCGGCGGTGGATGGGGGACTTGTCTGGGTGGCTTGGGGGCGGGGCTGAGGTGGCTGGGACGAGATTGCGCGCCCGCCGGGGCCCCGCCGCTGCTCCGTGGCGCTAGCGCCGGACCCGTGGCGCCGTGCAGTCGAGCTCTCGAGGCTCCACGCGGTCCGGAGTCGCGCGCTTCGCGCGCTCGCGGAGCGTCCGGACCGCGTGGCGCCTC
>DASVAP010000194.1:0-8759 GCA_036376275.1 Planctomycetota bacterium
CCAGCGCCGCCGCGCGCTCGCCCTCCAGGTGCTCGAGCTGGGCCGCGGCCTCGGCCTGCTCGCGCGCGCGCTCGGTCTCCTCGGCCTGCGCCGCGGCCAGCTGGGCCGCGAGCTCGTCGGCCCGCGCGCGGGCGCGCGTGATGCGCTCCTCCGAGAGCGCCAGGGCGCGCTCGACCGCCTGGGCCTGGTTCGTCTCGTGGGTGCGCGCGTTCAGGCGCTGGAGCACGACCTGGGCCTGGGCCTCCTGGGCGCGCGCCAGGCGCGCGAGGTCGGCCTCCAGGGTGCGCACCTCGCGCGCCAGGACGCCGGCGCGCTCGCCGGCCTCGCGCGCGCCCGTCTCGAGCTCGGCGATGCGCGCCTCGGCCGCCGCCAGCTCCTCCTGGCGCGTCGCCAGGCGCCGCGCCAGCTCGGCCCCGCGCGCGCCCTCCTCCTGGCCCGCGCGGCGCGCGGTCTGCACGCGTTCCCCGAGCTGGTTGCGGCGCTCGTCCAGGCCGCGCAGGTCGGCGGCGGCCTCGGCCACGGCCGCGTTCGTGCGCTCGATCGCGCCCTGCAGGCTCTCCTGCTCGAGCGCGCGCGTGCCGATCTCCTGCTCGGTCGCGGCGCGCTCGGCGCGCTGGGCCTCGGCCGCGGTCTCGGCCTCGACCAGGCCGACGGAGAGCTCGGCCTCCTCGGCCGCCAGGGCGTGGGCAGAGTGGCGCGCCAGGCGCTGGCCCTCGCCCTGCCAGGCCTCGCGCGACTCGAGATAGCGCTGCGCGCGCCCGGCCTGCAGCTTGAGCGAGCGCCGGCGCCGCTCCAGCTCGCCCAGCACGTCGTCCAGGCGCAGGCAGTCGGCCTGCACGCGCTCCAGGCGCGACTCGGTCTCCTTCTTGCGCGCGCGGTAGCGGCTGATGCCGGCGGCCTCCTCGAAGATCGCGCGGCGCTCGAGCGGGTTGGCCGAGAGGATCGCGTCGATCTTGCCCTGCTCGAGCACCGAGTAGCCGCGCGAGCCCAGGCCCGTGCCGTAGAGCATCTCGCGCACGTCCGTGAGGCGCACGACGTGCCCGTCGATCAGGTACTCGCCCTCGCCGCTCTTGTAGACGCGGCGCGTGATGCTGACCTCGCTGCCGCGCTCCGGCAGGCCGCCCTCGGAGTTGTCGAGCACGAGCGTGACCTCCGCCACCGCCAGCGGCGGGCGCGAGGCCGAGCCCTTGAAGATCACGTCGGTCATCTCGCCGCCGCGCATCGAGGTCGGGCGCGTCTCGCCCAGGGCCCAGCGCACCGCGTCGACCACGTTGCTCTTGCCGCAGCCGTTGGGGCCGACGATTCCGACCACGGGGGCCGAGAAGTCGAGCACCATGCGGTCGGCGAAGGACTTGAAGCCGAAGAGCTCGAGGCGTTTCAGGCGCATGAGGGAGGACGGCGCGGCGGGACTAGACGAGCGGACGGAGGCGCGAGGGGGAGCGCTCCACGCGGGGACGGGGGAAGAGCTCGAGCACGAGCTCGCCGGACTGGGCCCGGCGCTGGGTCTCGAAGCGGCGCCAGGCCGGCAGCAGCGGCTCGCCCTCGGGCGCCAGCGCGCTGCAGTCGAGCGCCCCGCAGGGGACGGTGCGCAGCAGCTCGGCCTCGGCCCGGCCCGGCGCGAAGCCGGCCAGGGGTGCGAGCTGGAAGCCGCTCGTGTAGGGACGCGTCTCGCCCAGGGCCGCCTCGGCCTCGCCGAAGAGCCACTCCTGGCGCGTGCCGGCCTCCTGGCGCGCGCGCGCGTCGAGGTAGGCGAAGCGCGCGGCCGCCCCGGCCCCCAGGAACGGGCAAGGGGTCGGCGCCAGGCGTCCGTCGCGCGCGAAGCGCCGCGCGGCCTCGCCCAGGAAACCGAGCAGGCGCGCGCCGAGCGCGCAGTCGATCGTGCCGTCGCCGAGCAGCAGCAGGGCCTCGCGCAGCCCGACCGGCACGAGCGCGGCGGCGCTGCGCGCGCGCACCTGGCCCGGGAGCGGCGGCTGGACGCGCGCCAGGGCCTGGGCGATCTCGAGCGCGGCCTGCACCAGCTCCGCCAGGGCGCCCTGCACGAGCTCCTCGCGGAACGGACCGGCGCGGCGCGCGATGCGCGGCAGGTTGATCGCGAGCGCCACGCCGCAGGCCACCACGCCGCGCTCGCCGGCGCGCCGCTCGCAGCCCGGACCGGCGAAGAGCGCGTCGGACCCGCTCCAGGTCGGGACGAGGCGCGCGGCGGCCAGCAGGCGCTCGACCAGCGGGACCAGGTCGGCGCGCTCCTCCAGCAGGGCCTCGAGCTCGCCGCCCTCGAGGAACAGGCGCGGCGCGAAGGGCCCCTCGAGCTCGGCCAGCTCCTCCACCAGGCGCGCCGTGGCCGCGTGGTAGCGCGCGCCGGGCGTGCCGAGGTCGAGGCGCACGCCGCTCGCCTGGGCCAGCGCCGCCAGCGCGCGCAGCCAGGCCGAGAGGCCGTGGAAGCTCGCCTCGCGCGTGCTGCGCACGAGCGGCGCCAGCACCGCGGCGGGTCGCTCGAGCACGATCCCGTGGGCCACGCGGCGCGTCAGCTCGGCCAGCTGGTCGAGCACGGCGTAGGCCGCCTGGGGCGCGGCCCCGCCGGCGCACAGGAGCTCGGCGTCGAGCGCCAGCGTCAGGGCGCGCTCGTGGCTGCCCAGCCCGACCACGTCGAGGTCGCCGGCGCGCACCAGCTCGGCCGCGGCCTCCGGCAGCAGGCCGTCGAGCGCGTGGCGCTCGAGCAGCTCGCCCGCCAGGGCCTCGGCCGTCCCGCGCGGCGCCGGCGCGTCGGCCGGACGGGCGCGCGCGGCCGCCAGCTCGTCCCAGGGGTGCAGCGGGCTGCCGGCCAGGATGCGGCGCACGTCCAGGCGCGGCAGGCCGACCACGCGCGCGGCCGTGAGGGCCGCGGTCCAGCCGCGCTCGAACAGCTCGCTCGCCACCAGCTCGCGGACGAGGCCCGTCGTGACGGTGCGCTTGCCGGCCGCGAAGACGCGGCGCTCGACCGCGCTGGCCACGTCCTCGGCCGCCTCGCGCGGCAGCTCGGCCTCGTGCATCAGGGCCGCCACGATGCGGCCCTTGCTCCAGTCCGAGACGCCCTCGCGCTCGCGCACGCGCACCGGCGCGCGCAGCGTGTCCGAGCGGTGCACGCGCAGCACGCTGCGCATGCGCGCGCGCAGGTCGCGGTGCAGGATGTAGGCCTTGGCGACCGCCGGACGGCCGAGCTCCATCAGGGCCCGCTCGACCAGGTCCTGGATCGTCTCGATGTGCGGGATGACCTCCTCGCCGCCTCGTTCGCTGGCTCGCTCGCCGGCCACGCGCTCCTCGAGCGAGAGCGCGACGATGCCCGCCACCTCGGACGCGAAGCGCGCGTCGCCCTCGCCGGCCGCCTCCAGGGCCTTGGCCACGGCGTCGGCGATCTTCTGGCGCTGGAAGGGCACGACGCGGCCGTCGCGCTTGCGCACGAACTCGAGGCGCGCGCGCGGCGCGGCGGCCGGCGGCGGCGCGGGCGGCTCGGCAGGAGGCCCGGGGCGGGTGCGGGGACGGCGTCTATCCACTGGCGGCGGAGCCCGAGTTGCGTCCCTCGAGGATGGGCTTGAGCTCGTCGAGGAACTGGGACACGTCCTTGAACTCGCGGTAGACGCTGGCGAAGCGCACGTAGGCGACGTGGTTGAGGCTCTTCAGCTCCTCCATCACCAGGTTGCCGATCACGGCGCTGGGGACCTCGCGGTCGTACTCCTCGTGGCAGCGCACCTCGATGCGGTTCACGGCCGCCTCGAGGTCCTCCATCATCACCGGCAGCTTCTCGCAGGCGCGCACCATGCCGGCCAGGATGCGCTCGCGGTCGAAGCGCACGCGCTCGCCGTTCTTCTTGACGACCCGCAGCGGCGTGGTCTCGATGCGCTCGTAGGTCGTGTAGCGCAGGAAGCACTCCAGGCACTCCCGGCGCCGGCGGATGGCCGTCCCGTCGGCGGAGGCCCGCGAGTCGACGACGCGGTCCTTGTCGGCCTTGCAGCGGGGGCACCTCATGGGACGGGGGACGCGGGCCGCACTGACCTTCCGAGCCGGCCGACCCGCGCGCCGACGCAGCAGGAAACCACCCCACCGGTTGTGTGTCAATCGCTCCAGGGCACCCGTGGGCCCCATCCCTGGGGTGCCCTGGGAGGCCCGGCGCCTACTTCCCGAGGCAGAAGCGCGCGAAGATGCGGTCGAGCACGTCCTCGGGGGTGGTCCGGCCCGTGAGCTCGTCCAGGGCCGCCAGGGCCTGGCGCACGTCCTCGGCCACCAGGTCGAGGGGGGCGGCGGCCGCCAGGTGGCGGCCGACCCGCTCCAGCTCGGCCGCCACGCGCGCCAGCGCCTCGGCGTGACGCGCGCCCAGCGTGCGCAGCGCCTCGCCCTCGCCGGGGCCCGCGAGCGCGCTCGCCACGGCCGCGCCGAGCTCCGCCAGCCCCGCGCCGCTGCGGGCCGAGACCGGCACGACGGCCAGCGGCGGCGTGAAGGCCTGCGCGGCCGGCGCCGGGCGGGCGCGGGCGTCGTCGGTCTTGTTCCAGGCCAGGATGCGCGCTCCATCCGGGACGGGCTCGCGCACCCCGGCCACCGCGTCCACGACCCACAGACCGAGCTCCGCCGCGGCGCGCTCGCGGGCGAAGAGCTCCTGGGCCGCCCTGCCCGGCCCCTCGGCGCCCTCCTCGCGCCCCGGGCCGTCGACCAGGGTGACCCGCGCGCCCCCGGCCGCCCAGGGCGCCTCGAGCGCGTCGCGGGTGGTGCCGGCCGCGGCGCTGACCAGGGCGCGGCCGCCGGTGAGGGCGTTCCACAGCGAGCTCTTGCCGGCGTTCGGCGCGCCCAGCAGCACGACGCGCGGCAGGGCCGTGGGCGCCGCCGGTCGCTGCGCGAGGGCGCGCGCCTCGTCCAGGGCGGCCCCGGCCGCCGCCAGGCCGGCCGCCAGCTCGGCGGCGGGGACGTGGCCGGTCTCGCCCTCGTCGAAGTCCAGGCTCGCCTCGCACAGCATGGCCAGCTCCTCGAGCCGCCCGCGCAGCGCCCCGGCGCGCGTCGCGAGCCCGCCCTCCAGGAGGCGCGTCGCGGCGCGTCGCTCGGCCTCGCTGGCGGCCTCGGTCAGGGCCAGGACGCCCTCGGCGCGCGAGAGGTCGATGCGCCCGTTCAGGAAGGCGCGGCGCGTGAACTCGCCGGGCCGGGCGGCGCGCGCGCCCAGCGCGAGCAGGCGCGCCAGGGCGGCGGCGAGCAGCGGCTCGGCCCCGCGCAGGTGCAGCTCGGCCACGTCCTCGCGCGTGAAGGAGCGCGGCGCGCGCATCCACAGCAGCAGGGCCGGCTGGCCACCGCGCCCGTCGTCGAGGCGCCCGGCCAGCAGCGCGCGCGGACGCGCCGCATCGAAGCTCCCGGCCGCGGGCCGGAAGGTGGCCCGCACCAGGCGCGCGCTCTCCGGCCCCGAGAGCCGCACGATCCCGCGCCGCGCCGGTCCGGGGGGGCTGGCGATGGCCGCGATCGTGTCGGCGCTCACCGGCGCTTGCCGGAGCGCGACTCCTTGCGCCGCCGCTCGGCCTCCATGGCCTGCACGCGCTTCATCTGCTCGCGCTGCTTCTCCGCCAGGTGCTGCATCATCCCGCCGAAGGGCCCGCAGCCGGGCTTGGCCTTGGGCGCGACCTCGGTGTCGTCGATCGGCCACAGCTTCTTGATCACCTTCTGCTCGACGATCGAGCAGCCCGAGGTCGTGATCATGTAGAGCGAGAGCCCGGCCGCGTAGTTGTAGAGCATGAAGCCGAACAGCACCGGCATGAACATCATCATCTTCTGCATGCGCGCGGCCTGCTCGTCGGCCGGCTTGGGCATGCCGAGCTGCTGCAGGACCCACAGCACGACCATCAGGATCGGCAGGACGTTCAGGTACTCGAGGCTCGGCAGGAGCGGCAGGTCGAGGCCCAGGCGCAGCAGCCGGTCGGGCCGCGAGAGGTCGACGATCCAGCCCGCGAAGGGCGCCTGGCGCAGGTCGAAGCTCACGCGCAGCGCGCTGAACAGGCCGAAGAAGATCGGCATCTGCAGGAAGATCGGCAGGCACCCGCCCAGCGGCGGGAAGGCGCCCTCCTCCTGCATGATGCGCGCCTGAGCCTCGCGCAGCTTCTGCGGCTCGCCCTCGAAGCGCTTCTTGGCCTCCTCCAGGCGCGGCTGGACGCGCTTCATCTTCTTCTGGTAGCGCGCCATGGCCGTCTGCGCGCGCCGGTTCAGCGGGAACAGCACGGCCCGCACGCACAGCGTCAGCAGGATGATCGCGACGCCCCAGTTGCCGACCCAGCCGTGGAACAGGCGCAGCACCGCCAGGAGGCCCTTGGCGATGTGGTCGACCTGGAAGAAGCGCCCGATGCCGCCCGTGATGTCGTCGTCGAGGACGAGCTCGTGGGCCGGCGCGTCGGCGATGAAGTCGTCGGCGTCCTTCGGGCCGGCGTAGACCAGGTACTCCCAGGCGCGGCGCTCGCCCTGGGCCGGCAGCGCCAGGCTCAGGGTCGCCTCGGCCCCCACCAGGGCGCGCTCGGGCGCGAGCCGGTCGCGCAGCGGGAAGTAGCCGGCCCCCGACAGCGTGCCGAGCTCGTTCGCCTCGCGCAGGAGGAAGGCGAAGTACTTGTTGTGGACGCCGACCACGGACAGGGGACTGGGCGCCTCGAGCACGCCCTCCTCGTCCAGGCGCGGCGCGGCCATGTGGGCGCTGCGATAGTCCGCGTTCTTGCTCGCGCGCCCGATCGCCACGGCCGTCGGCTCGGCATAGAACTGGTCGCCGAACTCGGCCGGCAGGGTGGCCGCAGGGACCAGCGTGAAGCCCAGCGCGCGCGCCGCGCCGCCGCTGACGTTCTCGAGCGCCAGCGTCAGGCGCAGGTGCCAGGTGCCCGGCTCGAACTCGACGCGCTTCTCGAACACCACGGCCCCGCCCGGCGGGGCGTAGCGGAAGCGCACGCCGACCGCGGGCTCCGCCAGGCGCTCCATCTGCCACAGCGCCTGCGCCAGCCCGCCCGGGACGAGCGGCTGCGCGGAGGGGCCGGGCGCCAGGAGCAGCGCGCCCGCGCGCGGATCGTCGCTCTCGACCCGCGCGAGCAGCGTGAGCCAGTTGGCCGGCTGGCGCCGCGCGGCCTCGTCGTTGCCGAGCGTGTGGAAGTAGTCGGCCAGCTCGAGCGTGACCAGGCGCGCGCCGCGGTTCGAGAACACCGCACGGTAGGCACCGCGGCGCCCGGGCGTGCCCGCCTCGCCGGCGCCGCCGACGAAGAGCTCGAGCTCCTCCTCGCTCGCGGCCGCCAGGGCCGGGGCCGCGGGCGGCACGGGCGCGCTCAGCGCGGGCTCGTCGGCGGTCTCCGCCCCGGCCCCCGCCGGCGCGACGGCCGGCGGAGCCTCGGGGCTCGGCGGCGCCGGGAACAGGAGCTGCCACCCGAACAGGATCAGGAACGACAGGAACAGGAACAGCGGCAGGCGCTTGTCCAAGCTCAGCGTCCCCTCGCTCGCAGGCCGCTCACCGACCGACCTTGAGGCGCTCGGCCAGGTAATCGGGCAGGGCCGGGACGGCGTGGATGTCGGCCATGGCGCGCTCGACGTCGTACTCGAGGCGCACGAAGGTGATCGCCTTGCCGTCGTAGAGCACGTAGGAGAGGCGGCTGTCGCCGTCGCGCGGCTGGCCGATCGAGCCCACGTTCACGATCGCGCGCAGGCGCGGCCCGACGCCGAGCTCGTAGGGCCCCTCGGTGCCGCGCGGGCGGTGGATGCGGCGGTCCTCCAGGTACACGGCCGGCACGTGGCTGTGGCCCACGAAGCACACCGGCGCCTGCATGTGCTCCCAGTTCGCGCGCATCTTGGCCTCGTCGGTGATGTCGCGCGGCAGCATGTACTCGCGCACCGGGTCGCGCGGCGAGCCGTGCGCGAACATGGCCGTGCCGTCCGTGGCCGAGGGCGCCAGGGCCGCCAGGAAGTCCCAGTAGGCGTAGCGGCGCTCCTTGGCGTGCGGCTCGCCGTCGTCGCGGTTGAGCTCCTCGCGCGTCCACTCGATCGCCGCGCGCGCGCGCGCGTTGAAGTCCTCGGCGCTGTTCAGCAGCGCGTACTCGTGGTTGCCCTGCAGGCACAGGCCCGGCTCCAGCGCGCCGAACTCCTCCGGCGCTTCCGGCCCGGGCACGCACAGGCGCATGACCCAGTCGAGGTTGTGGCGCGGGCGCGCCCCGTAGCCGATCACGTCCCCCAGGCACACGTAGCGCCGCGCGCCGCGCGTGCGCGCGTCGGCCAGGGCCGTCTCCAGGGCCGGCGCGTTGCCGTGCAGGTCCGAGAGGATGGCGGTGAGGGGATAGGACACGGGAGGACCCTAGAGCGCCGCGGGCATGGACGTGGGCGAGCGGGCCCCCGGACGGGGAAAGGGGCGAGCATTATTCGGACCCGCTCCCCGGGGGGCAAGGCGCACGGGCCGGCAACGCCTCCTCCGGCGCGAGACGCAGCACCAGGAGGTACAGCACCAGGGTCGCGAGCCCACCGAGGACCGCCGGCGCCGCCGCTCCGCGCGCGAGCGCCGCCGCCACGCCGAGGCAGGCCGGCAGGGCCAGCCCGCACTGCACGAGCGCCACCCGGCTCCGGCCCAGCCCGCGCCCCGCCAGGCGATGGGCCAGGTGGCGCCGGTCGCCACGCCAGGGGCGCGAGCCCGCACGCCAGCGCACCCACCCGAGCCGCGCGAGATCCAGCCCCGGCAGGACCAGGATCCCGGCCGCCGCCGGCACGAGGACGACGAGGAGCGCCAGCACGAAGGCACCCGCGTCGCC
>DASVAP010000205.1:0-9382 GCA_036376275.1 Planctomycetota bacterium
GCCGTCCTTGTAGTGCGCCTCGAGCTCGAGCACCTCGGCGCGTCCGTCGGCGATGACCGCGATCGAGGAGACCGAGCGCGAGCGCACGAAGCGCAGGATGTGGTTCGCGCACAGGATGCGCGGCGAGATGGCCCGGTCCACGCCCAGGAGGTCGTAGATCTGGCGGTAGGAGGGCTTGTTGACCATCGCCACGGTGCGCTCGACCCCGAGCGAGCGCGCCAGCTGGCAGGCCACGATGTTGCGCTCGTCGTCGGAGGTCGTGGCCACGAACACGTTGGCCTCGCCGATGCGCTCCTCCATCAGGAGGTCGAGGTCGGTCGCGTCACCGACCAGCACCATGACCGCGCGCGAGAAGCCCGGCGCGATCTCCTTGGCGCGCGCGGCCGAGCGCTCGATCAGGCGCACGGAGAGCCCCGGCGTCTTGTCGAGCCGCCGCGCGACCTGCTCGCCGACCCCGCCGCCGCCCATGAGGACCACGCTGCGCCGTCCGAGCTTGGGCGCGCCGGCCAGCAGCTCGAACTGGTCCAGGTCCGGCCCGCGCCCGATCAGGTACACCTGGTCGTCGACCGCGAGCCGGTCGCTCCCGCCGGGCACGAAGAACTGGTCCTTGCGCGCCACGGCCACCACCAGCAGCCCGGCCGGCAGCTTGAGGGCCGCCAGGGTGTCCTCGGTCAGCTCGCCCGGCTCGCGGATGCGCAGGCGCCGCAGCTGGACGCGCCCGTCGGCGAAGGACTCGACCTCGAGCGCCCGGTGCTGGCGCACCGTGCCCAGGATCTCCTCGGCCGCCAGCTCGTCGGTCGAGAGCACCAGGTCGAAGCCCAGCGTCTGCTTGTAGAAGTAGCGGTAGCCCGCCAGCTGTCCCGGATCGCGCAGGCGCAGGATCGTGCGCTTGGCCCCCAGGCGCTTGCCCAGCGTGCAGGCCAGCATGTTGACGTGGTCGTCGTTGCTGACGGCCACCAGCAGGTCGGCCTTCGAGGCCCCGGCCTGGTTCAGCACCGCCGCGCGGGTCGCGTCCCCCACCAGGATCTGGACATCGAGCGACTCCTGCAGGCGCTGCGCCTGGCCCGGGTCGCGCTCGATCACGCTCACGCGGTGCTCTTCCCGCGAGAGGATGTCCGCGATGTGGTACCCGACCTCGCCGGCGCCGACGACGACGACGTCCATGCAGGGGAGAGACGATAGGGGTCCGCGGGGGTGAATCCAACCCGCAGCGGGCGGGAGGGGCGCTGGAGGCCCGGGAACGCCACCCGGAGGGGCGCGCGCGGAGCGTGCGCTTGGCCGATCCGGCGCGGCGCAGAACAATGCCGGAGGCCTCGTTCCGCGCCGCGCCGTGCTGCTGCTCCTCGACAACCGCGACTCCTTCACCTTCAACCTGGCCCAGGCCTTCGAGGTCCTGGGCCAGCGCGTCGAGGTGCGCCCCGCGGCCAGCACGAGCCTGGCCGCGCTGGCGCGCCTGCGCCCGCAGCGGCTCGTGATCGGCCCCGGCCCGGGCCGGCCCGAGGCCGCTCGCCTGTCGCTGGAGGCGCTGCGGCGCTTCGCGCCCGAGCTGCCGACGCTGGGCGTGTGCCTGGGCTTCCAGGCGATAGGCCACGCCTTCGGGGCCACGGTCGCGCGCGCGCGCGAGCCCGTGCACGGCCGCGCGGTGCGCGTCGAGCACGACGGCCGCGGGCTCTTCGCGGGCCTGCCGAGCCCGCTGGCCCTCACGCGCTACAACTCGCTCGCCGTGCGCGCCGAGGGCCTGCCGGATTGCCTCGAGGCGAGCGCGCGGACCGCCGACGGCGACCTGATGGGCCTGCGCCACCGCCAGTGGCCGCTGGAGGGCGTGCAGTTCCATCCGGAGTCGGTGCTGAGCGAGCGCGGGATGGAGCTGCTGGCGAACTTCCTGCGCCTCGGCTGATCCGACCTCGGTGCTCTTCCGCGCCTCCGCGGTCTTTCCGGAGCAGCACGGAGTCCAGACGGAGCTCAGCGCCGCGGCCCGACCGGCGCGCTCCAGGTCGGCCACGGATCCTGCGGGCCGCGGCGGGCCTCGCCGTCGGCGCCGCGCAGGAAGGCGAGGCGGCGGTAGACCGGCTTGCCGAAGCGGCGCCAGGCCTCGGCCAGGGTCGAGCGCGGCGGCTGCGGCGGCAGCGCCTCGTCCACGCCCAGGCCCCGGTAGTAGTGCGCGCGGTGCTTCCACACGTGGCGCAGGTCCTCGCGCGCGCGGACGGCGAAGGTGCGTCCGCGGCGCGCGTGCACGCTGGCGAGCTGGAAGTCCACCAGGCCCGGATAGCCGTCCTCGCCGACCAGCACGTTGGCCTCCTTGTGCAGGTCGTTGTGGCACACGCCGCGCGCGTGCAGCGCGCGCACGAGCTCCTCCAGGCGCTCGAAGAAGTCGCGCGGCAGGGCGCGCGCGCGGCACAGCGGCGTGCCGGGCACGTAGCTGCGCAGCAGGACGTCCGGGGCCTCCGGCGCGAGCACCCGCGCCACGCCTGCGAGGCCCGCCAGCGCGCGCAGCGCGCGCCGCTCGCGTCCGAGCAGCAGGCGCGCGACGAGGCGCGAGCCCGGCAGGCGTCCGCCCGCGGCCACGCGGCGCACGGTCAGCCCGTCGGCGCGACGCACGAGCTCCACGCGCCCGAGTGCATCCTGCTTCAAGACCTGGATCGTCTCGTCCTGCACGCGCTGGGGCTCCGCGCCAGCGGCCTTGCGGCTCGCCGGCGAGGCCCCTATTCTCCCGCCGCATGGTCCACGGTCCAGACCCGCGCGCGGCCGGGCCGGGGGCCGGGCCCCACGGCCACGAGAATCACGGCCACGCGGATCACGGCCACGGCGAGCACGCGCACGGTACCGAGGAGCACGATCACCACGGCTTCGCCCGCGTGGCGCGGGCGGTGGCGGGCGAGGCGCGGCGCCGGCGCCTGCGCACGAAGCTGCTCCTGGCGCTCTTCACGCTCGCGGGCACGACGCTCGCGCTCGAGCTCGGCCTGCGCCTGACGGGCCAGCGCGCGCGCGCCCTGGAGCACAACGTCACGACGCGCAACCGCCGCTGGCTGGCACTCTCGCGCGGCGGCGTCCTGCACCCGCTGTCCGACCCCGTGCGGCGCTACGGCCTCGCCCCCGGGGCCGACGCGACGATCGACGGCTGGCGCTTCCGCGTCTCGGCCCAGGGCACGCGCGGGCCGGACGTCCCCGCGCCCCGGCCGCCCGGGGAGAAGCGCCTGCTCGTCCTGGGCGACTCCTTCCCCTTCGGCCTGTGGTGCGACGAGGAGGACACCGTGGCGGCCCAGCTCGCGCGCCTGGCGAGCGCGGCCGAGGCCGAGCGCGGGAGCGGCCTCGTCTGGCGCGGACTGACCCTGGCCGTGCCCGGCTACCACCTGGGCCAGACCCTGCGGGCCTTCGAGCAGGAGGGCGCGGCCCTGGCGCCCGACCTCGTGGTGCTCTACTGCAACACGAACGACATCGAGCAGAGCGGCTTCTACTTCGACGCCGAGCTGGACGTGCTGCGGCGCGACTTCCTGCCCCTGCCGGTGACGCTCAAGGAGCGACTCTGGCGCTGGAGCCACCTCTACGGCTGGATCGCCACGCGCCACGCGCGCGCGAGCGAGGCCGGCCCGACGCCCTGGAGCGAGCCGCGCGTGCCCTGGGCCCACGTGCGCCCCGACAACCAGGCCTACACGCGCGCGGCCCTGGCGGCCCTGGCGGAGCGCTGCCGCGCCGCCGGCCTGCCGCTGTTCGTGATCCACCAGCCGCTGATGGGCTTCCTCGGCGTCACGCGCTCCGCCGACTGGCCCGTGCTGCCGCTGGAGCGCTGGTTCCGCGCGACCTGCGGCGAGCTCGGCCTCCCCGCGCTGCACCTGCTGGGCTGGATGCGCGGCTACGGCGACGGCGTCGACCGGCTGGCGGAGGGCGTGCCCCCGGACTGCCTGACGGACCAGTACATCGCCGACGAGGAGGCCCAGGCCGTGCTCGCGGCGGCGCGCGCGCGCGTGGAGGCGCGCGGCCTGGCGTGGGAGCAGCTGTCCTTCGCCGAGCAGGTCGCGGCCTTCGAGGGGCTGGCCTTCACGATGCCGGCCGAGCCCGACTTCCATCTCACCGGGGCCGGCTACCGCCACATCGCGCGCCTGGCCCACGCGCGCCTGCGCGCCGAGGGGCTCCTGCCGTGAGCGCCGGCACGATCCGGATCGACGGGCTGACGCGCCGCTTCGGGGCCCACGTGGCGGTCAAGCCGTTCCGCCTGACGCTCGGGCCGGGCGGGATCATCGGGCTGCTCGGACCGAACGGGAGCGGCAAGAGCACGCTGCTGCGCATGCTGCTCGGCCTCGTCCCGCCGGACGCGGGCCGGGCCGAGGTCGACGGCGTGGCGCTGGCCGGCGACGGGGTCGCGATCCGGCGGCGCACGAGCTACCTGCCCGGCGAGCTGCACCTCTACGGCGAGCTGAGCGGGCGCGCACACCTCGCCTGGTGCCTGCGCGGGCGCGCGCCCGCCGCCCTGGCGCGCGCGCACGAGCTGGCCGCGGCCTTCGAGCTGCCCCTGGCGCGCCGCGTGCGCGGCTACAGCCACGGGATGAAGCGCCAGCTCCTGCTGGCGGCCGCGCTGGCCCCCGACGTGCGGGTCCGGGTGCTCGACGAGCCCACCGAGGGCCTCGATCCGACGCGCCGCGCGCAGGTGCTCGAGCTGCTGCGGGCCGACGCCGCGCGCGGCACGACGCTGCTCGTCTCCTCGCACCACCTGGGCGAGGTCGAGCGCGCCACCATGCGCCAGCTCTTCCTGCGCCAGGGCGAGCTGCTCGACGAGGAGAGCGCGCGCGACCTCTACCGCCGCGCGCGCGAGTCGCTGCGCGTCACCTGGGACACCGCGCCCGCGCGCGACGTGCTGGAGCGCGCCGTCTCGGGCGTGCCCGGGGCCGAGCTCTACCTGGCGGAGGGCCGCGCGACCTTCTTCTTCCGCTCGGGCGGCGGCCTGGCTGCGCTGCGCGCCCTGCTCGCCACCACCGGGCTGCCGGAGCCGCGCGCGATCGCCTACGGCGAGCTGTCGCTGGCCGAGGTCTACCGCGCGCTCTACGGCGTGGAGGGCGTGTGATGGGACGCCTCACGAGCTTCCTGGTGCTCACGCTGGCCTACGCGCTCGTGCTGGAGGCCATGCTCGTGCCCGCGATCCTCTTCTGGCCCGAGTTCTCGGCCAACCTCGACTCGATCCGCGCCATGGCGCGCAACGTGCCGATCCTGGGCCAGGAGATGATCGGGCGCATCGAGGACGAGGGCTTCCCGGCCTACGTGCTGGCGCAGCACTTCTTCAAGGGCGCCAACGCGCTGGGAACCGCGGCGGCGATCCTGTTCGCGGCCCCGGCCGTGGCCGGCGAGGCGCACCGTGGCACGCTCGAGCTCCTGCTGGCACGCCCCTACTCGCGCGCGCGGATCCTGCTCGAGCGCTGGGGCGCCGGGGCGCTGGCCGTGACCCTGCCGGTCCTGCTGACGACGCTCTCGATCCCGCCCCTGGCCGAGCGCGTCGAGGAGCTGGAGCCCTACGCCCCGTACCTCGCCTGCGCGCTGCACCAGGCGCTCTTCCTGCTGGCGCTCTACTCCGTGACCTTCCTCGGCTCGTGCCTGGCGTCGAACCCGAACCGGCTCGCGCTCGTGGCGCTGTTCCTGGCGGTGCTCCAGTTCGCGCTCTACATGGTCAAGACCGTCACGCACGCCTCGCTCTTCCGCCTGTGCGACATGGAGGTCCTGATGGGGATCGCGGAGGGACGCTGGAACGTCCCGGTCGTGCTCGCCCTGGCGGGTACGGTCGTCCTTGCGCTGGGGGCCTCGCTGCTCGTCTTCCGCCGGCGCTGCCCGTGAGCCCGGCCCGTCAGAGCCAGCGCGCCACGCTCGCGCGCAGGGCCCAGCCCGAGGCGGCGCGACGCTGGTAGCGCGTCGCGCGGCGCGCGAGCTCGACGGCCTCGGCGAAGGCGGCGCGCGCCTCCGCCTTGCGCCCGAGCGCCCGCGCGGCGCGCCCGCGGCGGTAGGCCGACTCCGGGCTCGGTCCGTGGTTGCGCTCGAAGGTCGCCAGCACCGCCAGCGCCTCCTCCATCCGACCCAAACGCGCCAGGCACTCGGCCCGGCGCAGCATCGCGGCGCCGTAGGCGTGCTCCTCCTCGAGCGTCACGCAGTGCTCGAAGGCCGCGAGGGCCGGTTCGAGCGCGCCGATCGCGAGCCGTGCGAGCCCCAGGCGGTAGTGCCACTCGGCCACCTCCGGCTCGCCGCGTGCGGCCTCCTCCAGCGGCGCCACGGCCGCGCGCGGCCGGCCGCGCATCAGGTAGAGCGAGCCCATCTTGCCGCGGTTGCGCGGGCTGTCGACCGCGCCCAGGGCGGCGAGCTCGGAGCGCAGGCGGCGGGCCGCGACCAGGCGCGCACCCACGCTCGTCAGCAGGGCCGAGGCCAGCCCGGCCGCCAGGAACAGCCCGAGGATCCCGGTGCCGCGGAACAGCGGACCGATCAGCGGGAGGTGGCCCAGGACGCTCGCCAGCACGAAGGCGAGCGCGAAGAACGCGACGAGGCGCACGCGCCCCCATCATAGGCCCCCGGACGCCCGCCGCGCTTGCGCCCGGCGCGCGCAAAGCCGTCAATGGGGCCGATGACGCTGGCCCTGGAGAGCGCGCCGGAGGCCGAGGCCCGGCCGGCGGGCTTCTCGCCGCGCGCGGCGGTCGCGCGCGAGCTCGCGCGCGCGGCCGGCAACGCGCTGCTCCTGCCGGCGCGCGTCGCGGGCCAGCTCGCGCGCCACGGGGCGCTCGCGCGCGCCCTGGCGCAGGACCTGGCAGCGGACCAGCCGGTCGAGGAGGCGCCCGCGCCGCGCACGCTGCCGGCGCGCCCGCTGCGCCTGTTCGTGGCCAGCGCCGAGGCCTCGGGCGAACGCCACGCCCTCCGACTGATCGGCGCACTGCGCGACGAGCTCGCGCGGCTCGGCGCGCGCCCGCCGGAGATCCTGGCCCTCGGCGGGGCACGCACGCGCGCGCTGGAGGTCGAGACGATCGGGGATCCGGCCGCGCGCGCCGCCATGGGCCTGGCGCCGCTCGCGGCCCTCCCCTACTACGCGCGCCTCCTGGCCGACACGGGCGCGCGCCTGGCGCGCTTCCGCCCGGACCTGGTCGTGCCGGTCGACTCGCCCGCGCTGTTCGTGCCGCTGGCGCGCGTCGCGCGCGCCGCGGGGCTGCGCTCGGCGCACCTCGTCGCGCCGCAGTACTGGGCCTGGGCGCCCTGGCGCGCGCGCGCCTACCGCCAGGCCTTCGACCTGGCCCTCACGATCCTGCCCTTCGAGCCCGCCTGGTGGCGACGCCACGGGATGCCGACGGCGCACGTCGGGCACCCCGCGCTCGACGGGCTCCCGCCCGCGCCGGCCCCCGAGGATCCGCGGCGCCGCGGCCTGGTGCTGCTCCCCGGTAGCCGCGCCCACGTGATCGCGCGCAACCTGCCCTGGATGCTCGCCCTGGCGCGCGAGCTGCACGCCCGGCACCCGGAGCTCCCGATCGTCCTGGCCCACGAGGGGCCGGAGCACCGCGCGCGACTGGAGGCGGCCATCGCGGCCGCGGGGGCTGGCGGGTGGGTCGAGCTGGCCGTGGGCGACCTCCACGCCGCGCTGGCGCGCGCGCGCGCGGCCCTGTCCGTCTCCGGGACCGTGCTGATCGACCTCCTGCACCAGCGCCTGCCGGCGGCCGTGATCTACCGCGTCGGGCGCCTGGCCAGCCGGGCGGCCCCGCACGCCCTGACCGTGCCCTGGTTCTCCTCGGTCAACCTCCTGGCCGGCGCGCCGGTCTACTGGGAGGCCTGCTTCCACGGCGAAGGGCCGCGCGAGGCCGCGCGGGCGCACCTCGAGCGGGCGCTCTTCGAGCCCGCCTTCCGGGCCGCGAACCTGGCCGGGCTCGAGCGCGCCGCCACGCGCCTGGGCCCCCGCGGGGCGATCGAGCGCGCCGCGCGCCACCTGATCCTGCGGGCCGCGACCCCGGGAGGCTCCGGATGAGCCCGGAAGGGGGCGATCTCTCCCTGAAGGGATCGGCGGGCGAGGAGTACGACGACCCCATGGAAGCCCGCGCCATGGCCTGGATGAGCCGCGCCAAGCAGGGCGACCCCGCCGCCTTCGACGAGCTCACCCGGGCCCTGCGCAACCGCGCCTTCCGCCTGGCCCAGTCCTGGGTCGGGTCGCGCGACGACGCCCTCGAGCTGGCCCAGGAGGCCTTCCTCAAGACCTACCGCGCGCGCGACACCTATCGCGAGGGCGAGCCCTTCCTGCCCTGGTTCCACCGCATCCTGCGCAACACCTGCTTCAGCTTCCTGCGCGGCGCGAAGCGCCTGCGCCCACGCTCGCTCTCGGCCCCGCGCCCGGGCGAGGAGCCCGAGGGCGACTGGGAGATCGCCGACGACGAGGCCCCGTCCCCGGCCGAGGGCGCGGGCGCGGAGGAGCGCCAGGCCGCCTTCTGGCAGGGCTTCCGGCGGCTCTCGGCGCGCGACCGCGAGATCCTGGCGCTGCGGCACTTCCAGGAGCTCTCCTACGCCCAGATCGCGCGCCAGCTCGCGATCCCCGAGGGCACGGTGATGTCGCGCCTGTTCCACGCCCGCGCGCGCCTGCGCCAGGCCCTGGAGAGCCGCTTCGGCGACGAGTTCGGGAGCCGGAAGGAGGTGCAGAGGTGAGCGCCGAGCCGAGTCGCGACCAGCTCCTGGCCATGGCCTACGTCGATGGCGAGCTCTCGGCCGCCGCGCGGGTCGAGTTCGAGGCGCGCCTGGCGGCGAGCCCGGAGCTGCGGCGCGAGGTGAGCGCGCTGAAGGAGCTCGAGCTCCTGGCGCGCGCCGCCGCGCCCAGGGAGCCGGCCGACCACGAGTGGGACGAGCTCGCGCGCGATCCGGTGCAGCGCGGGACGCTCGGGCTCGGATGGACGCTGCTCGGGCTGGGGCTGGCGGGCGCACTCGGCTTCGGGGCGCTCGAGTTCTGCCGCGGCGAGGCCCCGCTGTGGGTCAAGCTCGCCTGCGGCGCGCTGACGGCTGGTTTCGTGCTGCTGCTGGGCGCCACCGTGCGGGCACGGCTGAGGACGGCGCCCCTCGACCCTTATCGCAAGGTCCAGAGATGATCCTGACGACGACGGATGAGGTCCCTGGCCGGGTGATCGCCGAGACGATCGGTCTGGTGCGGGGCAGCTCGGTGCGGGGCGCGCACCTGGGGCACGACGTGATGGCCAAGCTGAAGAACCTGGTCGGGGGCGAGGTCAGCGAGTACACGAAGCTGCTGGCGGAGTCGCGCGAGCAGGCGCTGGACCGGATGATCGAGGAGGCGCGGGCCCGCGGGGCGGACGCGATCGTCGGGTTGCGGTTCATGTCGAGCGACATGGGGGACGACGCGGCGGAGATGCTGGCGTATGGGACGGCGGTGAGGTTGGGG
>DASVAP010000211.1:0-5809 GCA_036376275.1 Planctomycetota bacterium
CCACACACGAGAGCCGAAAGCCCCAGCACCCCAAAAGGCCCGCTCTCCTCGCGTGCCCGTGCCGATCCCCCGCACCCGCCAAAAACGCCAAGCCCCCGCCGCTCCGCCCTCAGTCCCCGTAGCCCAGCGCGCGCAGGCTGCGCTCGAGCGCCTCGAGCTCCTCCGGCGTGTACACGGGCCCCGTGCGCGGCGGGGCCACGGCCGCGAACTCGGCCTCGGGCACGCGCGCGGGCGGGCGCGGATCGCGCAGGAGCGCGAGCGGCACGCGGCCCTCCATCTCGTGCGGCACGGGCTGTCCCAGCAGGTGCAGCACGAGCGGCGCGAGGTCGGGCAGCGCCAGGCGCTCGACGCGCGCGCCCGGCGCGAAGGCCGGTCCGGCGGCCACGAAGATCCCGTCGAGGTCGTGGTCGGGCACGGGCGGCTCGTAGCGGCCCTCGAGCTCGAGCCCGCGCTCGGCGAAGACCTGCACGTCCGGCCGGGTCTCGAAGACGACGTCCGGCAGGGCGAAGCGCTCCGGGCCCGGCAGGAGCTCGTCCGCGCGCCACACGCGCACGACGGCGGGGTGGGCGAAGAGCTCGGCCTCGATGCGCACGAGCACCGTGCCCTCGTCCTCCGCCGTGACGATCCCGCCGGGCTCGCGTCCGGCGCGGTTCAGGCGCACGCTGCCGAAGTTGCCCTCGCAGGTCCAGGCCAGGGCCTGCGTGCGCGCGAGGTCGAGCTCGGCCAGGCGCTGGTCCCACTCGTCCGCCATGCGCCGCGCGTAGGGGCCCTCGGGCAGGGGCCCGGCCTGCGCGTCGGGCCGGCGCGCCGCGAAGCCGCGCGCGACCAGCCAGGCGTGCAGGTTGAAGCCGCGCGCGTAGCTCGTGAAGCCGTGGTCGGAGACGAGCAGCACGCTCGTCTCCGGACCGACGCGCGCGACGAGGCTCCCGAGCAGGGCGTCGAGGCGCGCGTAGACCGGGGCGACGGCTGCCTGGAGCTCGCCGCCGTAGGAGAAGTGCGCCAGCACGTCGAGCTCCTTGAACACCACCCACGCGAGACGCCAGTCGGGCGCGGCCAGCAGCTCGCCCAGCAGCTCCTCGCGCAGGTCGAGCTGGCGCAGCGCCTCCGCCAGGCTCGGCTCGCGCTGCTCGAGCCAGGGCTCGAGGTCGGGGACGTAGCCGCGCGCGCGCAGCTCGCCCGCCAGCTCCGGTGGCCAGGTGTAGGTGCCCTCGGGCGGCGCGAGCATGCCGCACACCAGGGTCCCGAGGATCGGCTCGGGCGGGTAGCTGAGCGGCACGCCGAGCACGACGGACGGGAGCCCGCGGCCCGTCAGCAGGCGCCACAGCGGCGCGGCGCGCAGCGAGCGCGCGCTCGCCAGCGTCAGCGCGTAGGTTTCCTCGACCGGCTCGTGGAAGCCGTAGACGCCGTGCCGGCCCGGTCCCTTGCCGGTGGTGGCCGTGCTCCAGGCGGCCGACGAGATCGGCACGCGCGTCGACTCGAGCACGGCGCGCGTGCCGCGCGCCAGCAGCCGCTCCAGGTTCGGCAGCCTTCCGGCGGCGAGCAGCGGATCGATGGCCCGGAAGCTGGCCCCGTCCCAGCCGACGACCAGCACGCGTGCCGGAGCGGACGCGCTCGCCGCCGGCGGAGGCGCCGGGCGCGAGCAGGCTCCCAGCGCCAGGAGCAGGGCTCCGAGAAACGCGTTCCGCCGCATGCCGGGCGGCACGATACCCGATGCGCCACGCGCCCGAACGAGCCTCAAGATCGCCGGCGCGGGGCGACGAAGGCCTTTCCGCGCCATGGAAAGGTTCGAGGCGGTGCTGAGGGAGGGGCTGTTCTGGCTGCTCCACACGGAGACGGGCCACGCCCTGGCGCTCGCCACCTTGCTCGCCTACGTGCTCGTGTGGTGGCGCATCCTGACGCGCGTCGGGTATCCGGGGCCGCTCGCCGTGCTGATGCTCGTGCCGCCCTTCGCGCTGGTGATGTGGGCCTACCTCGCCTTCGCGCCCTGGCCCGTGCGGCGCGAGCTCACCGCGCTGCGCAAGGTGCAGCGCGTCGTGCACCAGGCCGAGCGGCGGCGGCTGATCGCCTGAGGGGCAAGGGACAGGGGAAAGGGGATAAGGGGAAGGGACATGCCGTACTTCGTCGTGCTGACGTACCTCGTGATCGCGCTGCTCGCCTGGGGCAGCGTGATCGCCCTGTGTGCGAGCGTGCCGCGCTGGCGCGGCGCGCTGCACTACGCCTGGCGCATGCTGGCGGGCTCGCTGGCCGGCCTCGTGCTGGCCAACCTGGCCTCGATCGCGGTGGGGGGGATCCCGATCCTGATCGGACTCGCGGCGGGCGTCGAGCCGGCCGACCCGGCCGCGCAGGTCGTGGCGGCCTTCGCGCTCTTCGGCTTCTTCCTCGGACCGCTGCTCGCCTCGCCGCTCGGCTTCCTGGGCGGCGCGCTGCTCGGCCTGCACCGGGCCTGGGACGCGCGCGCGGAGTGAGCAGAGCCGCGCCCCCGCGCTCCCGAAGGCGGAACGCGGAGGCGCGGGGGGGAGCGGTGGGTGCGGCTCAGGTGCCGCGGACCTCGATCCGGCGCGGGCGCACGGACTCGGCCTTGGCCAGCGTGATCGTGACCACGCCGTTCTTGTGCTCGGCGCGCACCTTCTCGGCGTCGATCGGGGCCGCCAGGCGCAGCGTGCGCCGGAACGAGCCGTAGCGACGCTCGGAGTAGAGCGCGCCGGCCTCGTTCTCGTCACGCTCGTCCTTCTTCTCGCCGGAGAGGACCAGGACGTCGCCCGTCAGGCGCACGTCGAGATCCTGCGGGTCGATGCCGGGCACCTCGGCGCGCACGATGAACTCGTCGGCGGTCTCGCGCACCTCGACGCGCACGGCGTCGTCGAGGCCGGGCGTCGGGAAGCCGTTCACCAGCTCGTCGACGAGCCGGTTCATCTCGTGGCGAACGGGGTGGAGGGGAAGCATCCAGGTCCCCTCGGCCAGAGCGGAGTTTCTCTTCCAAGGAATCAGGCTCAGCATGGTTCACCTCGTGGTGAGTCGGAGTTTCCCGCGCCCGTGCGTCGGACCCGGGGCCTCCGGGCGGAGGCGCGCGCCAGAAAGCAAGCGCGATGCCAGCGCGCCCGAGCCCGCGTGCGCGCCGGGAAGGGCGATCCGGGAAGGGGTTGCCTGTCGAGCTGACAGGCGCGCGCCCGTCGCGGCGTCAGATTGACAGTCGGGCGTTCGCGGTCGCGACCGCGCGCGCCTCAGGGGCGCGCCGCCGCCGCCGCGGGAGCCGCCGCGAGGGCACACCGGCAGACCTGGGGCGAGCCCCCGAGCAGGGCGCCCAGGCGCTCGGCGCCCGCGCTCCCCGGCGCCGCGCCGCGGACGTGGAGCGCCAGGTGGTTCGCGCCGGGATGGTCCGGGGCGAGCGTCAGGACCCGCTCCAGCACGGCCAGCAGCTCGGGCGTGCGCGGCGTGCCGTCCGGCAGGAACGGTTCCCAGCCGTCGCGCTGCAGCAGGGCCTCGGCGTAGAGCGTGCCGACCTCCGCGTCGCGCGGGTACCGGGCCCACAGGGCGCCCATGGCGCGCGCGTAGGCCTCGTCGAGCGGCCGGCGATCCGCGGGCGGCGGCCAGTCGTAGCGCGCGTCGAGGGCCGCGACCAGCTCGCGCTCGAGCGGCGCCGCGGCCGGGGCGAGCGAGAGCGCGTTGGCCAGGGCCTCGTGCGCGGTGCGCGTGCGCGTGGCATCCAGCGTCGGCTCGCCGCCCTGCGGCCCGACCGCCAGGGCCTGCGCCCACTGGAGCATGGCGCAGCCCGCGTCGAGCTCGCCCGCGCGCGTGAAGGCGCGCAGCGCGCCCTGCGCGTCGAAGCTCCAGTACTGCGCCAGGCCCTGGTCGAACAGGCGCTGGGCCTCGGGCGAGCGCGTGGAGATCGGGTAGTGGTGCGCGGCGACTCCCGTCGTCGACCCGGCACCGCTGGGGGCCGGGGGCGCGGCGCAGGCGGCGGCGAGGAGCAGCGGGAGGAGGGGAACGAGGCGGGCCAGCATGGGGACTCCTGGAGGGTTGCTCGGATTGTGCCGTCCGGGGTGGCGCGGATCACCCGTCCCGTGCACCCGCTACGCGCCCCGCGTGGCGGCCAGCGCGCGCCGCAGCGAGCCGTGGCGCGCCAGGGCCGCCAGCGCCTCGGCCTGCGAGAGCCCGGCGAGCTGCATCAGCGCCGCCGGCTTCACGCGCCCCTCGGCGCGGGCGAGGAGGGCCGCCGCCGGCTCCTCGTCGAGGCCCGTCAGCCCGCGCAGGATCCCGAGCGCGCGCCGCCGGAGCTTGGCGTTCGCGCGCGCGTCGAGGTCGATCATGCGGTTCCCGTGCACGCGTCCGAGGCGCGTGAAGGCGAGCGTGGTCACGCGGTTCAGCACCAGCTTGGTGGCCGTCCCGGCCTTGAGGCGCGTCGAGCCCGTCAGGACCTCGGGCCCCGTCACGACGCGGATCGAGACGTCGGCCGCGTCGGGGGCCTGCTCGAAGGGCACGCAGGCGAGCAGCACCGTGGCCGCGCCGCGCTCCTTCGCGCGCGCCAGGGCGCCGTGCACCCAGGGCGTGCGCCCGCTGGCGGCGATGCCGAAGACGACGTCGTTCGCGCCGACGTCCTCCACCGCGGCGCGGCCGAGCTCGGTCGAGTCCTCGGCTCCCTCGACGGCGCGGAAGAAGGCCTCGGGACCGCCGGCGATGCGCCCCTGGACCTCCTCGGGCCGGGTGTGGAAGGTCGGCGGGCACTCGGAGGCGTCGAGCAGCCCGAGGCGCCCGCTGGTGCCGGCGCCGACGTAGATCAGGCGCCCGCCGCGCGCGAGGCGCGCCGTGACGAGCTCGATCGCGGCCTCGATCGCGGGCCGGGCGGCCTTGAGGGCGACATGGACCTCCTCGTCGGCGCGGTCGAAGAGGTCGAGGGCCGCGGCCAGCGGGAGCGCATCGAGCTCGGCGCTGTCGGCCCGCGCGGCTTCGGTGGCGAGCTCGTCGCTCACGCCTTCTCCCGCTCGACGCGCTGGCCCCGGACCCACATCGGGGCGGGCAGGGACATCCCGCCGTCGACCGTCAGGCAGGCGCCGGTGACCCAGCCCGAGAGCGAGGAGAGCAGGTAGAGCGAGTGGCGCGCGATCTCCTCCGCCGGCGCGAAGCGCCCGAGCGGGATCTTGGCCTGCATCGCCGCGCGCGCCTCGGGCGTCGGCCACAGGTTCGTCGCGCTGCCCTCGGACTCGAAGGGGCCGGGCGCGATCGCGTTGACGCGGAGGCCGCTCGCGGCCCACTCGGAGGCGAGGGTCCTCGTCAGCGCGAGCACACCGGCCTTGGCCGAGGCGGAGTGCGCGACGCCGGGCATGCCGGTCCAGGCGTAGGTCGCGACGACGTTGAGCATCACGCCGCGCTTCGCCGCCAGCATCGCGCGCCCGAAGTCGCGCGAGCAGTAGAAGGTGCCGTCGAGGACGATGCCGAGGACCGCGCGCCAGGCGTTGGCCGAGAGGCGCTCGGTGGGACAGACGAAGTTGCCGGCGGCGTTGTTGACGAGGAGATCGACCTTGCCGTGGCGCGCGAGGACCTCGGCCGCGGCCTTCTGGACCTGGGCCGGCTCGCGCACGTCGAGGGCCTGGGAGTCGACGGTCCAGTTGCGCTGGGCGGCCTCGTCGCGCAGGGCGGTGTGGTGGGTCGGGTTGCGCGAGAGCACGACGACCGTGGCGCCGCGGGCCGCGAGGCCGCGGCTGATCTCGAGGCCGAGGCCGGTGCCGCCGCCGGTGACGACGGCGACCTGGTCCTGGAACTCGTTGGCGGGGAGCCAGTCGCCGGCGGTGGGGCGGGGGCTGGGCATGGGAGG
>DASVAP010000212.1:0-5299 GCA_036376275.1 Planctomycetota bacterium
CCGATCGAGTTCCGGCGCGTCGAGGTGCTCGAGCTCGCGCCGCGCTGAGGCGCGCCGGGCAGCCCGGGTCCGGGACTAGACGTTCCGCGCCTCGCGGCGGCCCCGGATCACTTGCCTTCCATGCGCGCCAGCCGCGCCAGCCGCGCGGCGCGCTCGCCGGCCTTGGTCCCGGCGTGCTTCTCGGCCAGCTTGGCGAGCGCCTTCACGTTCGACTCCTCGAAGGGCTTGTCCTTGATCATCTTCTGCTGGAGCGCGGCCAGCGCCCTGGAGGCCTCGAGCTCGGCCGCGCGCTCGGGCGCGCGCAGGGCCGCGAGCTCGTTGCCGACGCGCGGCTCCAGCTCGAAGGCGCCCTTGACGTCCCTGGCCAGCCCCTCGAGCAGCGCCAGGGCCTCGCTCGCGTGACCGTTGTCCCCCAGCCACTGCGCGCGCGCCAGGCGCGCCTCGGTGCGCGTGACCATCTCCTTGCGCAGGGTCCGGGCGGCGTCGCCGAGCTCGCCTCCCCCGACCTTGTCGCAGGCCGCGAGCGCGCCCGCCACGTCGCCCTTGACGAAGGTCGCCCAGGCCTTGGCCAGGGCCGCCGGCGTGCCGCTGGGCGGCGACTTGGCCTTCTTGATCTCGGCCGCGATCGCCTCCTCGATCTGCTTCTTCATCGCCAGCGGGTTGCCCGAGAGGAGCACGTTCCCCTCGACGTCGAGCAGCGCGAACTTGGGCAGGCCGTTGCCCTCGACCGCGAACGGGCGCTCGGTCGTCCACATCGCCTGCGTGCCCATCCACTTCTGGCGCCAGGCGAAGGCCTCGGCCACGTCGTCGTCGGCGCCCTGGCACTCGACGAACAGCACCGCCAGGTCGTCACCGTGCTCCGCCTGCAGCTTGAGGGAGGCCGGCACGGACCCCCCGATGCAGTTCGGTCAACGCGTGCCCCAGAAGTCGATCAGCACCGGCTTGCCGCGCAGGTGCTCCAGGCTCTTCAGGCCCCCCGAGTTCGCGGGCGGCGTGCGGAAGGTGTAGGCCTTGGCCCCGTCTCCGGCGGCGGACAGGGGCGCGGCCAGGAGGGTCGCGAGGAGGATCTGGGTCGGGCGCAAGGGGACGATCTCCAAGAGGGGCCGGACGAAGGACTTGGGATCACGGTAGCGCCCCGACGGCCCCCGGCAACCGCGGCTCGCCCGCGAATCGGCACCCTTCGCGCCGCCAGCCCCGTCTTGACGGTTCCGTTACGCCGCCGGATGCTTCCGCGCCTCACCCCCCTTCTCTCTCTCAGGAGGTCTCCGATGTCGTTCGGTCCGGCTCTTCTGGCGTTCTGGCTCCTCACGTCCGTGGGCTTCGCGCAGCGCGAGCGGCTGGACGCCGCGCCGGAGGGAGGCGACGACCCGACGACCACGGGTGCGATCCCGGAGGGCTTCGTCGCGCGCGGGACGACGCACCGCCTGCTGCTGCCGGCAGGGCACGCGCTGCTCGGTCGCATCCGCCAGAGCCCGCGCACGCGCGCGGTCGAGGACTACGGCTCGTTCGCGCTGGTCGTGCTCGAGCTCGAGCGGCGCGAGCTCGAGCTCCTGCTGGCGCGCGGAGCGCAGCTCGCCGACGAGCAGACGCTGGTCGGCCTCAACGGCTTCCTGCTGGACGGCGCCGACGCGGAGGCGAGCGCGCGCGTGCTGGCCGCGCTGCCGCCCGAGCTGGCGGCCGAGCCGCGCGCGCCGCTCGCGGACGAGCGCCGCCTGGAGCTCGTGCAGTTCGCGGGCCCGGTCAAGGACGTCTGGCTCGACAGCCTGCGCCAGACGGGCGCGCGCGTCGTCAGCTACGTGCCCAACAACGCCTACGTGGTCGCCACGGACGCGCGCGCGAGCGCGGCGCTGCAGCAGCTGCGCGACAAGCCCTGGCTGCTCGGCATCCAGGACTACGCCCCGGCCTTCAAGCTGCGCCCGGCCCTGCGCGCGCCGGGCTTCGACCTGGGCGCGCTGCACGACGTGGTCGTGCAGGTGATCGCCGACGAGGAGGGCCGCGCCCACGCCGACCGGCTCGAGGCCCTGGCCTTCGCCGTGCTCCAGCCGCGCGAGGAGGTGCTCGGCTACCTCAACCTGAGCCTGCGCCTCGACGGCGCCAACGTGCACGAGGCCGCGCGCAGCGCGCACGTCTTCGCGGTCGAGGAGAAGCTCGAGGCGCGCCTCCTCGACGAGGCCCAGGGCCAGATCATGGCCGCCAACGTGAACGCGGCCGGCACGCAGCCGACCGGGCCAGGGTACCTCACCTGGCTGGCGGGCCTGGGCTTCCCCGGCGCCGGCGCGAACCCGTTCGCCTTCTCGGTCGACGTGCACGACGACGGCGTGGACCGCGGCTCGACCACCGACGTGAACACCGAGTTCCGCGTGGACGGGCAGGCCGCCGGCGCCAGCCGCGTGGCCTTCAACAACAACTACTCCGGCGATCCGCTGGCGGACGGCCGCGCCGGTCACGGCAACATCAACGCCTCGATCATCGGCGGCTACAACGCGCTGACGGGCACGGCCTACGAGGACGCCAGCGGCTACAACTACGGCCTCGGCATCGCGCCCTGGGTGCGCATCGGCAACTCGAAGGTCTTCAGCAACTCGGGCGCGGGCGTGTTCAACCAGCCCACCTCGACGCGCATGGCCAACGCCTACAACGCCGGGGCGCGCATCTCCTCGAACTCGTGGGGCTACACGAGCGGCAACGCCTACAACGCCGACACCCAGGCGCACGACGCGCGCGTGCGCGACGCCGTGACGGGCACGGCCGGCAACCAGGAGCTCGCCATCGTCTTCGCGGCCGGCAACTCCGGCTCGGCCGCCGGCACCGTCAACCCGCCCGGCACGGGCAAGAACGTGCTGACCGTGGGCGCCTCGGAGAACTTCCGCATGACCGGCACCGACGGCTGCGGGATCGGCAACACCGGCGCCGACAGCGCCATGGACATCATCTCGTTCTCCAGCCGCGGCCCGACCTCCGACGCGCGCAAGAAGCCCGAGATCGTGGCGCCCGGCACGCACATCGAGGGCGCCGCCAGCCGCGCCACCGGCTACGACGGCACGGGCGTGTGCAACCAGTACTGGCCCACCGGCCAGACGCTCTACGCCTGGTCGAGCGGCACGAGCCACTCGACCCCGGCCGTGTCGGGCTTCTGCGCCCTGATCCGCCAGGACTACCTGAACGACGGCCGTCCCGCGCCGAGCCCGGCCATGCTCAAGGCCGAGGTCGTCTCCGGCTCGCGCTACATGACCGGCGTGGGCGCGAACGACACGCTGTGGTCGAACAACCAGGGCTTCGGGCGCACCGACATGGCGCGCACCTTCGATTCGGCCGCGCGCATCCGCGTGGACCAGACCACGACCCTGGGCGCGACCGGCGCGACCTTCACCCAGAACGGCACGATCGCCAGCACCAGCACGCCCTTCCGCGTGGTCCTGGCCTGGACCGACGCGCCCGGCCCCACGACCGGCAACGCCTACGTCAACAACCTCGACCTCGAGGTGACCGTCAACGGCACGCTCTACCGCGGCAACGTGTTCTCAGGGGGAAGCTCGATCAGCGGCGGCACGGCGGACGTGCGCAACAACACCGAGTCCGTCTTCCTGCCGGCCGGCACGAGCGGCTCCTTCTCGATCGTCGTGCGCGGCACGAACATCGCCGGCGACGGCGTGCCGGGCAACGCCGACACGACCGACCAGGACTTCGCGCTGCTGGTCTACAACGGCAGCGAGAGCGCGCCGGCCCCGGACTTCACGCTGGCGGCGACCCCCGCGAGCCAGACGATCACGGCCGGCGGCTCGACCAGCTACACGGTCACGAACAGCGCGCTGAACGGCTTCAGCGGCAGCGTGACGCTCTCGGCCTCGCCCGCGATCAGCGGCGTGTCCTATGCCTTCGCGCCCAACCCGCAGGCGGCGGGCGGCTCCTCGACCCTCAGCGTGACCACCACCAGCGCGGCCACGCCCGGGACACACAGCGTGACGATCACGGGCACCAGCGGCGCGCTCACGCGCACCGCCAACGTGACGCTCGTGATCAACGCGGCGCCCACGCCGACCTTCACGCTGGCGGTGACGCCCGCGAGCCAGACGGTCACTGCCGGCGGCTCGACCAGCTACACCGTCGCGACCACGGCCCAGAACGGCTTCTCGGGCAGCGTGGGGCTCTCGGCCTCGCCGGCGATCGGCGGCGTCACGTACTCCTTCGCGCCGAACCCCGTCACGGCCGGCGGCTCGTCGACCCTCTCGGTCACGACCACGGCCGGGGCCACGCCCGGGACGCACACCGTGACGGTCACCGGCACCAGCGGCTCGATCGTGCGCACGCAGAACGTGACGCTCGTGATCAACGCGCCGCCCTCCGGCAACGCGGTCAAGACCTTCTCGGCCGCCCCGAACCTCGCGATCCCGGACAACAACACGACCGGCGTGACCAGCACGATCAACGTGTCCGACAGCCTGACGGTGAGCTCGATCGCGGTCGCGACCGTGATCCCGCACACCTACAAGGGCGACCTGGAGGTGGCGCTGATCGGGCCCGACAACACCACGGTGCTGCTCCACAACCGCACGGGCACCTCGACCGACAACGTCACCACGACCTTCTCGATCGTGACGAGCTCGGCCCAGGCGCTGTCGGCCTTCAACGGCAAGGGCACGGCCGGCGCCTGGCGCCTGCGCGTGCGCGACCTGGCCGCGGCGGACGTGGGCACGCTCAGCTCGTGGAAGCTCACCTTCAACGGCGAGAAGAGCGTGACGCCGAACCTCGCCATCCCGGACAACAACACGACCGGCGTGACGAGCACGCAGAGCTACACGCAGACCGGCACGGTGGCCTCGGTCCAGGTGCGCGTGAACGTCACGCACACCTACAAGGGCGACCTCGAGATCGCGCTGATCGCGCCGGACAACACCACGGTCCTGCTCCACAACCGGACGGGCACCTCGACCGACAACGTCAACACGGAGTTCCCGGACCTGACCGCGCCGGCCCAGTCGCTCGGCGCCTTCACCGGCAAGGCGATCAACGGCAACTGGCGCCTGCGCGTGCGCGACCTGGCGGCCGTCGACACGGGCACGCTGGTGAGCTGGACGCTGAGCCTGCACGCGCAGTAGGCGTGCGCCCCGGGGCCGGCCTCGAGCCGGCCCCGGTGGCCAGGGCCAGGGGTGCAGAGGCGCCGCGCCGGTCCTAGTGTCCTGAGTCAGGAGTTCGTCGTCAGATTCCGCCGGCATCCGCCGGCTGGCTAGGCGCGCCGACGACCGCGTATCCAGGGCGATACGCCGAGGAGGAGCAACGACGCCAGACGGTGGAGGACGGC
>DASVAP010000221.1:0-2993 GCA_036376275.1 Planctomycetota bacterium
CATGGGCGAGCGGCAGGTGTTGCCGGTGCACACGAAGGCCAGGCGCAGCCCGGCCGTGCGGCGCAGGTCCTCGAGACGCAGCAGCCCCTCGCGCAGGAGCTCGAAGCGGCCCGGCCCGAGGGCCAGCACGCCCGAGGCCTCGCCCAGGCGCGCCGGACCACCGTCGACCACCACCTCCAGGGCGCCGTCGAACTGCGCCGCGACCTCCTCGGCGCGCGTCAGGGGCGCCGCGCCGTGGCGGTTGGCGCTGGTCATCACGACCGGGAAGTCGCAGGCCGCCAGGAGCTCGCCCGTCGCGCGATGGGCCGGCAGGCGCAGCCCGGTCCAGCCGCCCTTGGCCACGTGCTCGAGCCCCGGCGGCACCCCGCGCAGGACCAGGGTCAGGGGCCCCGGCCAGTAGCGCTCCACCAGGCGCCGGGCCAGCGGGCGCAGGGCCTCGAAGGGCTCGATCGCCGCGCGGCTGGCCACGTGCCACGTGAAGGTCAGCTCCGCGGGCCGGCCCTTGAGCACGCGCATGGCCTCCAGCGCCTCCGGCCGGTCGGCGCGCGCCGCCAGGCCGTAGACGGTCTCGGTCGGCAGCGCGCACAGGCCGCCGCGCGCGAGCACCTCGCGCACGCGCGTGACCAGCGCGCGCGGGGGCGGGGCGTCGCCGGTCGCGACGATGGGGGAGCCCTGACTCGCCATGAGGACCACGCTAGCCTATCCGCCCGCCGCCCCGAGTTCTGCCGGGGAGGTCGCAGCGACCGTGGAAGAAAAGAGCGCGCACGCCGACCTGGTGCGCCTGGCCGACGGCCTGGCGCACGAGATCAAGAACCCCCTCTCGACGATGTCGATCAACCTGGCGCTCCTGCAGGAGGACTGGGAGCGCGGCGGCGGCCGCGGCCCGGCCGCGACGCGCACGCCGCGCGAGGAGCGCTCGCTCAAGCGCATCAAGACCCTGCAGCGCGAGGTCGAGCGCCTGGAGCACATCCTGGAGGACTTCCTGCACTACGCGCGCGGCGGTCTGGTCGACCGCCGCCCGGAGGACCTGGCGCGCATCGTGCGCGAGCTGCTCGAGTTCGTCGAGCCCGAGGACGAGCGCTGCGGCATCCGCCACCACGTCGACCTGCCGATCGGGCTGCCGCTGGTGATGGTCGACGAGGCGCGCATCAAGCAGGCGATCCTCAACCTGCTGGTGAACGCGCGCCAGGCGATGCCCGAGGGCGGCGAGCTGCTCGTGCGCCTGCGCCGCATGCGCAGCCAGGTCGAGCTCTCGATCACCGACACCGGGCTCGGCATGTCGGCCGAGAAGCTGGCGCGCATCTTCGAGGAGTACTGGTCGGACAAGCCGGGTGGCACCGGCCTCGGCCTCCCGACCGCGCGGCGCATCGTCGAGGAGCACGGCGGCTCGATCTCGGCCCTCTCCGAGGAGGGGCGCGGCTCGTCCTTCGCCATGCTCTTGCCGCTGGCGGTCGAGCTCGTGCGCGGCGAGGAGGGGCCGGCCGCGGCGCCCGTGGAGGGCGGTGCATGAGCCCGGCGTCCGCTCCCCCGAGCGCGCCGGTGCGGGTCCTGATCGTCGACGACGACGAGGGCCACGCCGAGGCCCTGGCGGACGGTCTCGCGACCGAGAACTGCACCGTGCGCCTGGCGACCTCCGGCAAGGCCGGGATCGAGGCCATGAGCGAGGGCACCTTCGACGCGATCCTGACGGACCTCGTCATGCACGACGTGGGCGGGCTCGAGGTCCTGGGCGAGGCGCGCCGCCTGCAACCCGAGGCGGTGGTGCTGATGATCACCGGCCACGGCTCGGTCGAGAACGCCGTCGACGCGATGCGCCTCGGGGCGGCCGATTACCTGACCAAGCCCGTGCGCATCAGCGAGCTGCGCACGCGCCTGGCGCGGGCCCTCGAGACGGGGCGGCTCGAGCGCACGAACAAGGAGCTGCGCCGCCAGCTCGACAAGCGCTACGGCTTCGAGGGCCTGATCGGCCAGTCGGCGCCGATGCAGAAGGTCTTCGACGTCCTGCGCCAGGTGGCCGGCTCGCACGCGACGGTCCTGATCCTGGGCGAGAGCGGCACGGGCAAGGAGCTCGTCGCGCGCGCGATCCACACCAACTCGCCGCGCAAGGAGAAGCCCTTCGTGGCCGTCAACTGCGCGGCGCTCTCGCAGGGCCTGATCGAGTCGGAGCTGTTCGGGCACGTCAAGGGCGCCTTCACCGGCGCGATCGCGGCCAAGGAGGGCATGCTCGTCTACGCCGACGGCGGCACGCTCTTCCTGGACGAGGTCGGCGACATGCCGCTCGAGACCCAGGCCAAGCTCCTGCGCGTGCTCGAGACGCGCGAGGTGCAGCCGGTGGGGGGCAGCCAGCTGCGCAAGGTCGACGTGCGCGTGGTGGCGGCCACGAACCGGGACCTGAAGACCCTCGTGGCCGAGGACAGGTTCCGCGAGGACCTGCTCTTCCGCCTGCAGGTCGTGACCCTCACGCTCCCGCCCCTGCGCGAGCGCCCGGGCGACGTGCCGCTCCTGATCGACCACTTCGTGCACGCCCTGGCCGATGAGCACGGCCGCTCGGTGCGGGGCCTGACCCCCGAGGCGCGTGCCCTGCTCGTGCGCTATTCCTGGCCCGGCAACGTGCGCGAGCTGCGCAACGCGCTCGAGACGATGGTGCTGCTCGCGCGCCGCGACGTGCTCGACGTCGAGGACGTCCCCGAGCACATCCAGCAGGCCACCGGCCAGCCCGGCAAGGCCGGCGGACACTACGAGCTCGCCGGGCGCGCCCTGGCCGACGTCGAGCGCGACCTGATCGAGTCGACCCTCAAGCTGACCGAGGGCAACCGCCAGAAGGCCGCCAAGCTGATCGGGATCGGCGAGCGCACGCTGTACCGGAAGCTGGCGGAGTACGGGCTGTCGTGAGGGGACCTCAACGGCCCGGCGGCTCGAGGAAGGCGTTCATGCAGAGGACGGAGTCGTCGAAGCGGCCGTCGGCCTCGACGAGGCCGTTCCAGAGCACCCAG
>DASVAP010000250.1:0-7801 GCA_036376275.1 Planctomycetota bacterium
CCGCACCTTCTCCAGCGAGTCGAGCTGGAGCTGCGCGTTCATCATCGCGATCGAGATGTGCTGGGCCAGGGCGGCGAACAGGGCCAGGTCGCCCTGCGAGAACTGGCGCGTCGCGGCGCGCGAGTCGACGTACAGCACGCCTTTGGGGGCCGTGCCGGCGCCGTCCCCGTGGGGCGGGGTCAGGGGCACGCACATCACCGCGCGCAGCTTGAGGTCGTAGACCGAGCGGCCCAGCTCGAGCGCCTCGGACTCCGAGTGCACCTGGGCGCGCAGCGGCCGCGCCTCGACCAGCACGCGTCCGGCGATGGTGGTCGAGTAGCGCAGCTCGCCCGAGAAGGGCTTCTTGCCGCGCAGGCGCGCCACGCGCACGACCGTCTCGCCCTCCTTGGCGCCGCGCAGGATCAGCAGCCCGCGCTCCGCCCCGGCCAGGTCGATCGAGCTGTCGACGATGTCGACCAGCAGCGACTCGAGATCGCGCGCCTCGGAGACCCGCGCGATCGCCTCGAGCAGGACCTGCACCGTGCGCCGGTCCTTGCCCGCCTCGCCGGTCAGGAACTGGGTGCTGGCCGGGCCCGGCAGGGGGGCGGCCGCGTCCGGGTCGCCGCCGGGTCCCGGAGACGCCGACGGCGCGGCCGGGGACGGCACCTCTGCCGCCGGGGGAGGCTTCTTCCGCCGGAAGAACATTCGGGCGCGGAGTCTACTCCACGGCGCGGCCACGCCGGGTGAGGAAATTGCTTGCCAGACGGCCCGGAACGGGCGGAAGATGCCGCGCCGCGCTGCGTGCGCGAGGGTCAAGGAAACCTCAGGAACGCCGAAACATGCAGGTCACGGTCGAGCCGCGCGACAACTTCACGATCCTCCACCTTCGCGGGGAGTTCGACACCTTCTACTGCACGCTGCTCCAGAAGGAGATCGACGCGCTGATCGCCTCGGGCGTGAACCGCGTGGCCCTCAACCTGCGCCTGGTCAAGTTCATCAACTCGACCGCCCTGGGCGCGATCATCAAGGCCTCCAAGATCCTGGGCGCCAACGGCGGCAAGCTGGTCATCGCGCGGCCCTCGGTGTTCTGCAAGGACATCATGGAGAAGGTCGGGCTCGACCGGGTCGTGCCGATGTTCGACACGGACGAGGCCGCCGGCACGGCCCTGGCGGCGGGCTCGGGCGCGGCCAAGGGCAAGGGCGGCGAGGACCTCGACGACGAGACCACGATCCTGTTCGCGCCCACCGACGCCAAGCGCATCGAGCACTTCATCCCCGAGTCGGCCCGTGGCGGGCGGGCCAACCCGGTCCACGGCCACAGCTTCGGCCACAACTGGCGCGGCGTCGGGCGCATGTCGGCGCTCGACTCCGAGGGCCTGCGCTTCACCTGGAACGGCGGCAACACCGGGCTGACGCCCTTCGAGATGGGCCAGATGCTGTCGCTCGGCACGGACCTCTCGGTCAAGTTCCGCCTGCCGCTCCTGCAGAAGGGCCACTGCGAGGCGGTCGTGACCGTCAGCGAGGTCGAGGAGCGCCCAGACGGCGTCAAGCTGGCCGCCACCTTCAGCCAGATCGAGCCCGAGACCCTGGCGGCCGTGAAGCAGTACGCGAGCGACATCGCCTTCCTCAAGAAGGAACTGCGCTCGGCGACCGAGAAGAAGTAGGCGCCCCGGGACCGCCAGGCTCCAGCCTGGCTCTTCTTCTGTCTCGGCCTCCGCGTCCTCCGCGTCTTCACTCCGCGTCTCCGCGCCCCTCCGGTTCCGACCGAGGAGCAGAAGAGCGCGGAGACGCGGAGGTGAAGACGCGGAGGACGCGGAGGACGCGGAGGGGGAAGGTAAGGAGCCAGGCTGGAGCCGGGCGATCCCAGGGCCGCGCTGGAGCGCGGCGCTCCGGGGCGGCCGGTCCTCAGCGCGGCACGAGGCGCTTGCGCACCGCCTCAAGCTCGAAGCGAAAAGCCTCCTCCGGCGCCAGCTCGGCCCGCACCAGCTCGGCGCACACGAGCTGCGCCATCGCGATCAGCCCCTCGAGCGTCGGGTGCAGGCGGTCCGCCTGCAGGAGGCGCGTCCCGGCCGGGTAGACGTGGCGGCCGATGCGCACCTCGTCCTTCGAGCCCAGCGCGCGCACCAGCTCCGCCAGCGGGATCACGAGCGTGTCGGCGCGGCCCGCCCCCCAGGCGCGCACGCGGGCCGTGAGGCGCTCCAGCGTGGCGCGCTCCGGCATCTGCGAGGGCATCAGCATGCCCCCCACCGCGGCCGACATGTCGGGGAAGTCGCCCACCACCAGCGGGCACTCCAGCTCCTCCAGCAGCGCGAGGCCGGTCTCGAGCAGCGCCAGGCGTTCCTCCTCGGCCTCGATCGGTCCACCCTCCGCGTCCAGCGCGCCGTAGCCGAACCAGAAGAGGAAGTCGAGCGCCACGACCAGGGTCGGCTCCTCCTCCAGTGCGGCCGCGACCTGACGCTTGCCGGTCGCGAGCGGGCTCAGGAAGAACAGCGCGTCTCCGAGATCGACGGGCTCGTCGCGCTCCTCCCCGGCGCAGGAGGCGGCCAGGGCCGCGCCGAACGTGCGCCCGACGCCGAACCCGGCCGCGAAGCTGGCCCCGATCACGACCGGGCGCGCCAGAGGCTCGCGCGGCGCCGCCGCGGGCGCGGCCGGCGCCTGGAGCGGGACGGCGAGCAGCAGCGCGGCGATCACGGCTTCTGGAACAGCGCGCACACCGCGCCGGCCGGGTCGCGGACGACCGCGAAGCGTCCCTGCGCCCCCAGCCCGCGCGGCTCGCGCAGCACCGCCCCGCCGCGCGCGCGGCACTGGCGCAGGCTCTCCTCCAGGTCCGCCACGGTCACGTAGATCAGCCACTGGGCCGGCAGCCCGGCGTTCGCGCCGCGCGCGTGGCACACCCCGGCCACGGCCCCGCCCTCGGCCGGCAGCATGCAGTAGTCCTCGTAGCCCTCCATCTCGACGCCCTCGCTGCGCCAGCCGACGACCGCGGCGTAGAAGTCGCGCAGCGCGCCGGCCTCGGGCACGGTCAGGTCCACCCAGCCGATCTTGCCGACCTCGCTCATCCGTCGTCGCTCCGGAAGCTGGCGGCCGGCAGGCCGGCGGCGTTCCACAGGTTCGTCTGGTCGGCCGCGCCCCAGCCGAGGCGCACGTGCACGGGCGCGGGCACGGCCGGGCTCGTGACCAGCAGGCTCTCGCCCTCGACGCGGCCCTCGGCCGGATGGAAGACGCCGTCCGCGCCGGCCAGCGCCAGGTGCCGCAGCGCCTCGCCGCGCGCCGTCAGGCCACGCGCGTGGTCGAAGGCGACGCGCAGGGCCGCCCCCTCGCGCGCGTGGGAGCGGTAGAGCGGGCCCGAGTCCTCCAGGGCGCGCGCGTAGCGGCGCGCCAGCGCCAGGAGCGCCAGGCGCTCGCCGACCGCGCGCTTCTCCAGCGGATGGATGTCGGCCGGATCACCGATGTCCATCGTCACCGCCATGCCGGTGCCGCGCGTGCGCGCCAGCGTGCGGCGCTGGGCGTCGCGCAGGCGCGCGGCATCGCCCGTGTCGCCGCCGTAGGCGAAGGGCGCGATCTGCACGTAGAGGAAGGGGAAGTCGCGCCGGAAGGCGCCGCGCCAGGCGTCGATCAGGGTCGGGAAGAGGCGCTCGTACTGGGCCGCGCGCCCGACGTTGGCCTCGCCCTGGTACCAGATCACGCCCGCCAGGGCGCTGGGCGCGAGCGGTGCGATCATCGCGTTCCACAGCACGCTCGGCTGGCCCGGGTGGTAGAGCTGGCTCGACGGCGGCCAGCCCAGCTCGGCGAGGGGCGCGGCGGCGCGGAAGCGCCACGGGCCGGCCAGCGGCAGCGCCTCCTCCGGAGCAGCCCGGCGCGCCACGCGCAGGGCCTCCGGGGCGCCGAAGAAGCCGCCCAGCCCGCCGGTGTCGAGCACGCGCACCGCCAGCAGGTTCGCGCCGGCGCGCACGCGCTCGCCCGGCACGACGTAGCGGCGCGGCGTCTCCCAGCGTCCGTCGTCCTCCTGGCCGCCGATGCGCACGCCGTTCCAGCTGGTCGTGTCGCGGTCGTCGATCGGCCCGAGCTCGAGCACGAGCTCCGCCCCGGCCCACTCCGGCGGCAGGATCACCTCGCGCCGATACCAGGCGAGCCCATCGAAGTGCGCGAGGCCGTGGTCCTCCCAGGCGCGCGGCAGCGCGACCGTCTCCCAGCCCGAGTCGTCGCAGGCCTCGCCGGCGGCGTCCCCCAGGCCCAGGGCGGCGTCGAGCGCCTCGGCCCGGCGCCAGTAGGCCGCCTGCAGCGCGCGCTGCTCGGCCGCGAGCTCCTCCGGGCCGCGCGCGAGCTGCGCCAGCGCCGCGGCGAACTCCGGGAAGGCCCCCAGGGCCGCGGCCGGGGTCCAGGCCTCGGCCGGCGTCCCGCCCCAGTCGGCCATCAGCACGCCGACCGGCACGCCCAGCTCGCGCCGCAGCGCGCGCGCGAAGAAGTAGGCCACCGCGCTGGACTCGGCCGCGCTGGTCGGATCGGCGGCGCGCCAGGACCCGCGCACGTCCTCGCGCGGCGCCGGCGCGAGCTCGTTCGCGACCTCGAACAGGCGCAGCTCTGGATCGGCGGCCGTGCGCGCGGCCTCCTCCCAGCCGGCCACGCCCTCGCCCACGCGCGGGCCCAGGGTCCACTCCATGTTCGACTGGCCGCTGGCCAGCCACAGCTCGCCCAGCAGCACGTCGGAGAGCGTGCGCGTGCCGTGGGCGCAGCTCACGGCCAGCGTGTGCGGCCCGCCGGCGCCGGGCGTCACGAGCCAGAGCTCGAAGCGCCCCGCGCCGTCGGCGCGCGCCGTCGCGACGCGCTCCGCGTCCCAGCTCACCTGCAGCGTGACCGTCTCGCCGGGCTCGACCCAGCCCCAGATCGGCGTGCGCGCCTCGCGCTGCAGCAGCGCGTGGTCGCCGAGGTGGGCCGGCAGCCGGGGCGGAGCGCCGGCCTGCAGGGCGAGCGCGAGCGCGAGACTCACCGCGGCGCGGGAACGGGGAAGGCGCGGGCCAGGAAGCCCTCGACCGCCTTCCAGTACTCCGCGTGGCCGGCGCTCTCCTCCCACAGCGCCTTGGCGCCGTGCTCGCCCGGCCCCTCGGGCAGGAAGCTCGTCTTGTCCTTCGAGCCCAGGGCCTCGAAGATCGCGCGCCACTCGCCCTCCTCGTTCCGGGCCGAGAGCAGCAGCACCGGGCAGGTCACGGCCTTGGCGCTGTCCTGGATCCAGGTCGTGCCCTTGCCGACCGAGGCGAAGTACTCACCAGGCGAGAAGGCGATCACGCCGTCGATGCGCTCGCGATGCTCGCCCGCGAGCTGCAGCGCGAGGCTGGCGGAGTAGGAGCTGCCCACCAGCACGACCTGGCCCTTCACGCGCTCCTCGAGCCAGGCGAGGGCGTCGAGGATGTCGGGCACCGCGTCGAGGTAGTTCGCCTGGCGCCCACCGTCGCGCGCGTTCTTGGCGGTGTTGTTGCGCACGCCGCGGCTCTCGCCGCCGCAGATCAGGTCGATCGCCAGGCAGTGGTAGCCGAGGGCCTGGAAGCGCGGCACCATCGGGCGGTACTCGCCCTTGCTGGAGCGCGCCGCGTGCAGCAGCAGGAGCGCCGGCGCGGTCGGGTCGGCGGCCACGGTCCACTCCATGAAGAGCGGCGTGCGCTTCTGGCCGCGCTCCAGGACGACGCGCTCGACCTTCTTCTCGCCGGCCTCCTTCTGGCCGGGCTTCTCGGCCTGTGCGCTGGCGAACGAGACGGAGAGGGAGAGACAGGCGAGCAGGGGAAGGAAGCGCATGGTCAGAGCTCGAAGAGGCGTACGCGGCCGTCGGCCGCAGCGTTGGCCAGGGTGCGGCCGTCCGGCGCGATCGCCACGCCGTAGACACCCTTGACCGGCAGGTCGAAGCGCTCGCGCAGGACCCCGTCGGGGGCCGACAGCAGCAGCACGGCGTGGTCGACCGAGACGGCGATCGAGCGCCCGTCCGGCGCGAAGGCGAGCTGCAGAGCGCCCGTGGCCCCGAGCGCCACCTGGTTCACCTCGTCGCCGCCGATCACGGTCCAGAAGCGCAGCGTCCCGTCCATGCCGCTCGAGGCCAGGATCGCCGGGTTGGGCGAGGCCCGCAGGCAGGCGACCGCGATCTGGTGGCCGCGGTGGACGCCGTCGACCTCCCCGTCCGGCAGCGACAGGCGATGGATCGGGCCGGTGCCGCCCACGAACAGGAACAGCCCGTTCTGCGAGAAGGCCAGCGCCAGGTGGCGCTTGTCGAGGGCCGGCAGCGCGCGGCGCTTCGCGCCCGTGTCGCCGTCCCACAGCGTGAGCTCGCCGCTGCGCGAGATCGTGACCACGTGGGCCCCGTCGGGCCCGATCGCGCCGTGGACCTGGTCCTCGAAGGTGTGCAGGCACTTCCCGTCGCGGAAGGACCACAGCTTGACCGCCGGGTCGCTGGAGGAGGTCAGGAGGCGCGACTCGTCGGCCGTGAAGGCGAGCGCGTTCACGCTCTTCGTGTGCCCGAGGAGCTCGCGCTCCGCGCGGAAGCCCGGCACCGACCACACGCGCACGGCCGCGTCCTGGCCGCAGGTGACGAGGTGCTTGCCGTCGCGCGTGAAGTGCACGGCCTGGGCGTGCTTCGCATGGGCCTCGAGGACCAGGGGGGGCTTCTGCATGGGCTCCGGGGGGCCGGGGGACCGGGCAGAGCATAGCGCGCGGATCGCCCGGACGAAGGCGCCGGTGCGGAAGGCTCCGACTCGCGCGCACCGAGCCGGCGAGCAGGGGCGCGCGAGGTTCGCGCGCGGCACGAGCTGAGCGGCGGGGCAAGGATGCCGAGGGCCTCGTGGCCCTCCCGTTCACATCACCTCGGACCAGCGCGGCGAGGCCGCGAAGGCCGCGTGGATCAGCCCGACGTGGGAGTACGCCTGCGGGAAGTTGCCCCACTGCCGCAGGGAGTGCGGGTCCACGTCCTCGGACAGCAGCCCGAGCGGCGAGAGCGCGCCCAGCACGCGCTCCAGCACGCCCTCGGCCTCGCGCCCGCGCCCGAGCAGCGCCAGGGCCTCCACGTACCACAGCGAGCACAGGACGAAGGCCACCTGGGGCTTGCCGAAGCCGTCGTCCAGCTTGTAGCGCTGGATCCAGCCGCCCTGGTCGAGCCCGCGCGCGATCGCGTCGACCGTGGCGCCCAGGCGCGGATCGTCGCGCGGCAGGAAGCGCAGCGCGGCCATCTGCAGCAGCGAGGCGTCCAGGTCGGTCGAGCCGTAGCTGCCGGCGAAGGCGCCGAGCTCGGGGTGGAAGGCGCGCGCGCACAGCTCGGCGTGGATGCGCTGCGCGGCCGCGGCGAACTCCTGCTCGAGGGTCGGCGCGTGGCGCTGGGCCACGGCGCGCATGCGGTCGGCCGCGGCCCAGCCCATCAGTCCCGAGAAGGTCTGCGGGGTCCAGGCCGTGCGGTACTCCCAGATGCCGGCGTCGGGCTGGCCCACCGCGGCGATGCCCCGGCGCGCGAGGTTCACGAGCAGGTCGAGCACGGCCGGCGTCTGCTCGGCGCGGAAGCGCTGGTCGAGGAACACCGGCGCCAGCGCCAGCGCCAGCTCGCCGAAGACGTCGTTCTGGACGTGCTCGGCCGCCTGGTTGCCGACGCGCACCGGGCCGTGGCCCTCGTAGCCGGCCCAGGCGGCGAGCTGCTGCTCGGAGAGGTCCGAGCGCCCGTCGACGCGGTACAGGGGCCGCAGGGCCAGCTCCGGCGTGCCGCCCGCGACGTCCAGCAGGAACTGCACGAAGCGCTCGCGCTCCTCGAAGTGCCCGAGCAGGCGCAGCGCCCCGAGCACGTAGTAGGCGTCGCGCA
>DASVAP010000254.1:0-3649 GCA_036376275.1 Planctomycetota bacterium
TGCTCGTCGACCGGGACGGCAAGGTGAAGATCGCCGACTTCGGGCTGGCGAAGCTGGTGGGCCAGCCGGCGTCGGTCACGCTGACGAACGCAGGCCAGGTGATGGGCACGCCGCACTACATGGCGCCCGAGCAGATCGAGCGCCCGCGCGACGTCGACCACCGCGCCGACCTCTTCTCGCTGGGGGTCGTCTTCTACGAGATGCTGACGGGCGAGCTGCCGCTCGGACGCTTCGCCCCGCCCTCGCAGCGCGTCGAGATCGACGTGCGCCTCGACCAGATCGTGCTGCGCACGCTCGAGCACGAGCGCGAGCGACGCTACCAGAGCGCGGTCGAGGTCCGCACCGACGTCGAGGCCGTGGCGCGTGGGCCGGCGGCCGGGCTGGAGGGAGCCGTGGAGGCGGCGCTCGGGACGGTCGAGGAGACCGTCGAGGCCGCGGCCGAGAAGAGGTTCTACCTGCACCTCGACCTCGCCGCGAGCCGGCCGGGCTGGCTCGTGATCCTGCTGCTCGCGTGGTTGCTGGTGGGCGTCGCCTTCGACCTCGGGCCCTTGGCCCTCGCCGGCATGGGCTGCGCGATGCTCGGGCTGTTCTTCGTCCTCGTGCGCTGGCGCTTCGGCGCCGAGGCGCCCGAGGCCACGGGGCCGCGCTGGCGGCAGCGCCTCCAGGGCTGTGTCTTCGGGGGGCTCGGGCTCCTGGCGTTGCTCGTCGCGCACCTGGCGAGCTTCGAGCGCGGGACCTGGCACTACACGCCGAGGTTCCAGCGCGCCGGCGAGGGCCTGGACCTCGGCTGGCGCGCCAACGACGTGCTCCTGCAGCGCGTCGGCCTGACGCGCTCCGGGACGCACACCATCGTGGAGATGGACTCCAACCACTGGCTCGACCATCCCGACGCGCTCCTGCGCGTGCACCCGGCGCTGTTCCTGGGCCTGGCGGTCCTGGGCCTCGCAGCGGCGGCCTACGGGATCCGCGGGCGAGGGCTCGCCGGTCTGCGCGCGAGCCTGCCGGAGGCGAGCGTGATCCTCGGACTGTGGTTCGGATCGCTCTTCCTCCTGCACGTAGCGACCTGGCTCTACCGCGGCTTCGAGTCCGTCAAGGTCCAGCTCGTCGGCGTGCGCGAGGCGCACGGCTCGGCCGACGACGTGGCCCAGGCGCTCTACGCCGCGCTGATCGAGCGCGGCTTCGAGGTCCAGGGCGAGCACCACGGACGTCTGGTGGACGCGCCCTCGGGAGCGGACCTGGCCCGCGTCGTCGTGCTGAAGGCCACGCCGGGCTCGCCCTTCGAGCGCTGGGAGCTGACCTGGAGGGGCCCGCGCCGCCTGCAGCCGCACCTCGTCCTGCGCATCGTCTCGGATCTGGCCGGCGCGCGCGCCGCGATCGAGGTCGAGGGCGGCCTGGTCGAGCGCTCAGGCCCCGAGGAGGGCCGCTGGCGCGCCTGGCTCGACGAGCTGCTGGCGGAAGCGACGGGCGGCTGAGCCTCGTCCGCCCTTCCTCTTTCTGCTCCGCGTCCTCCGCGTCTTCCCTCCGCGTCTCCGCGTTCCTCTTCACTCCGCAGGAATCGGAGGAGCGCGGAGACGCGGAGGGAAGACGCGGAGAGCGCGGAGCAGAGGAAGAGAAGAGAGGGGGACGCTGAGAGCGGCGCGCCGGCCGCGTCGCTCACGGAGCCCTCAGCAGTCGGAGCAGAAGCACTGGGCCGGGATCGGGAAGCCGAGGAGGCAGCCGGCCGGAGTGCACGTTGCGATGTAGGGATCGACGCAGGTGATCGAGCAACCGGGCGCGTTGCCCATCGGGCACTGCACGGAGGGTTTGCTGCAGGAGTTCGTGCGCGGCGGCGGTCGGCGCGGTCCCGGGCCGTCGCCCGGGGAAGGGGGCGCCAGGAAGGCGGCGAGCACGAGCACGGACCCGAGCAGGGCGGCGAGACGCAGGTGGGAGCGCATGGCGAGGAGCCTTTCTCGTCGGAGAGTCGGTCACAGGATCAGGTGCCGCTCGACGCGGGCACCTTGCTCGTAGACGGTCGTCGCGGCCTGCAGGAACCACTCGCGCAGGACCGCGTCCCACACGAAGCGCGCCAGCAGCCGGCCGGCGGCGCCGCAGCGGGTCTCGAAGGCGAGCTCGAGGTCGAGCCACTGCAAGGGGCCCGCGTCGCGGGCGACGCGCTCGATCTCGCGCCGGTGCGGGATCACGAGCTCGTGCTGGATCGAGGCGCCGCCCGCGCGCTCGCGCAGGGCCTCGAAGGAGCGCTCCCAGTCCGCCAGCGAGCGCGCCCCCAGGCCCTCGCGGTGCAGGCGCGCGACGGTGCGCTCGGGCAGGAAGCGCGCGACCGGCGGATGAGCGTAGTAGGCCGCCCAGTAGCGCCGCAGCGACTCGACCCAGCCGCAGCGCTCGAGGTTCTCGAGCTCACCACCGAGCTCGCGCACGAACCCCTGCACCTGCCAGGCGTCGCCCGCGCGCACCTCGGCCGCATGCTCGAGGTCGGGGAGGCGCAGGGCGAGGAACGACTCGAAGGCCCCCTCCTGGTAGGCGTGCAGGAGCCGCCCGACGAGCCCGGCCAGGACCACGAGGTCCGCGTCGGCGAGCTCGGCCAGGGCCGGCTGCAGCTCGCCCTCGGCCAGGCAGGCGAGGCCCAGCTCGAGGTGCGCGCGCTCCAGGGGCGTGACGGGAGCGCGGGCCCAGGTCGCGGCGGGCCCCCGGACCCAGGCCAGGATCCCGGCCGGCAGCGCGAGCAGCGTCGCCCAGGCCAGGAGACGCACGAGCAGGGTGAGCTTCACGCCCCGATGACTCGCGGCGCGGCGCATGGGCACGCGGGAAGCGAGAAAACCCGCGCGGCGCATCGCGCTCGACCAACCCAGCGCGAACCCGCGCCGCCCGGAATGGCCCTGGCCAAGCCCGCCGCTCCCCGGGAGACTGGCGCCGTCCCTCCGAGGAACCCCCAGCGACCATGCGAATCCGTCCCGCGCTCGTCCCCGCCCTGCTCGTCCCCCTGACCCTCGCCGTCGCCTGCCAGGCCCCGAACGCCGGCGCGCGCACCGTCCCGCGCCACGACGCCGAGACCTTCTTCGCGACCACGGCCTTCACCGGCGCCTCCTTCTCGCACGACGGGAAGGAGCTGCTCGTGACCGGCGACCAGAGCGGCGTCTTCAACGCCTACACGCTGATCCTGGAGCACGGGATGCTCGTGCCGCTGACCGAGTCGACCACGAACGCCGTGTTCTCGCTCTCCTGGTTCCCCGACGACCGGCGCATCCTGTACACCTCCGACCAGGGCGGGAACGAGCTCAACCACCTGTACGTGCGCGAGCCCGACGGCACGGTGCACGACCTGACACCCGGCGAGGGCCTCAAGGCGATGTTCCTGGGCTGGAGCGCCGACGAGCGCTCGTTCTTCGCGCTGACCAACGAGCGCGACCCGCAGTTCTTCGACCTGTACCGCTACCACTTCGGCCCGCGACCGGTCGAGGCCGCCGCGACCGAGGAGGTGGCGCCCGGCTTCGAGCGCGAGCTCCTGTTCCGGAACCCGGGCGGCTTCGACCTCTCCGGCGTCTCGCGCGACGGGCGCTGGGTGGCGCTGACGAAGACCAACACGAACGCGGACAGCGACGTGTTCCTGGCGGCCGTCGAGCGGCCCGAGGAGCGCCGCCACGTCACGCCCCAC
>DASVAP010000293.1:0-41387 GCA_036376275.1 Planctomycetota bacterium
GGGGGGGGAGCGCAACGGCGCGACGAAGCGTTCCCGTCCATTGCACGGGGCCCCCTGTGACCCTCCTGCCTTTCCTGCCTTTCCTCCCTTTCCTCCGCGCCCTCCGCGTCTTCCCTCCGCGTCTCCGCGCTCGGCTCGGTCGGCTCGACCGGCTCGTTCGGCTCGCCTCCGCTCGACCCTTCCCAGGACCTACCCGCCCACCGCCTCCGGCGCGACCCGCCGCCACAGATCGCTCTCGAACACTCCCGTCGGATCGAGCGCGCGCTTCAGCGCCAGGAACCGCTCCAGCCGCTCGCGCGGGACCATGCGCGCCAGCGCGCCGGCCGGCAGGACCGAGTCCTTGGCGAAGTAGAAGCGCCCGCCCGCCTCCAGCACCAGCTCGGCCAGGGTGCGGCAGAAGGCGAACAGCTCGGCGCGCGTCGCGGGCGTGACCTTGTAGTCGAGCGCCAGGCTCCAGCCGTCGACGGCGTGCGTCAGCCAGAAGGGATCGGGCCGGTGGCGCTTGAGCACGGCGAGGTAGGGCACGAAGCCGCGCGCCTGCGAGCGCGCGAGGATCGCGCTGAAGACCTCGTGGGCGCGCTCGCGCGGCACGAAGGGCTGGAACTGGATCAGGCCGTGGCCTGGCGCGCGGCCGTAGGCCCACTTCCAGGGGATCGCGTCGAGCAGGAACGAGAACTCGACGTGCGTCCAGCGTCGCGGTGGGAGGCAGCCCTCGAGGCGTCCCTGCCAGTAGCGCACCGTGTTGAGCAGCGTCATCCCCCGGTCGTTGGTCAGGAAGCGCAGCGCGCGCCACAGCTCCGACTTCGGCACGACCCCCAGGACCATCGGCGAGAGCTCCTGGTGCGCGAGCGTGAGCGTGCGCTCCGGGTGCGGGTCCTCGCCCTCCGCCAGGTAGCGCCCGTGGTGGATCTGCCCGCGCCCGAGCGCGTCGCCGCGCGCGAAGCCGTCCAGCCAGCCCACGAGATAGTCGGCGTCGCCCACGTGGGCCAGGACGTAGTCCATCAGCTCGCGCAGGTCCTTGCCGGCGAAGGTCGTGACCTCGAGCTCGCCCGAGTGGACGCGCTTCGTGCGCAGGCGCAGGCGCGTGAAGGCGCCGAGCAGCCCGAAGGCGCCGATCGCCGCGTGGAAGAGCTCCGGCTCGTGCTCGCGGGAGCAGCGGTGCAGCTTGCCCTCGGCATCGAGCAGGTCGAACTCGAGCAGCGCGTCCCCCATCGTGCCGACGGCGAAGTTGTTCTTGCCGTGGATGTTGGCGGCGGCGATCCCGCCCAGGGTCGGGAAGCTCGTGCCCGAGACCACGCGCGGCCACCAGCCGTGCGGCAGGACGTGGCGCCAGAGGTCGCGCACCGTGACGCCCGGCTCGGCCTCGACGATGCCCGTCGTCGGGTCGAAGGCGAGGATCCGGTTCCAGCGCGAGGTGTCCACGACCCACCCGCGGCTGCCGGTGCTGGCGTCGCCGTAGCTGTTGCCGGTGCCGCGCAGCGTCAGCGGCACGCCCTCGGCCCGCGCCGCGGCCAGGATCGCGCGCAGGTCGTCGGTGCTGGTCGGGTACAGGACGCGCGCCGTGGCGCCGCCCGCCATGCCCCAGTGCTCGACGTAGCGGTAGCTCCGCGCGAGCGGCATCAGATCGTGAGGCGGCGGAACAGGAACGAGGGGATCGCGCGGATCACCAGCGACACCGCCAGCCATTTCAGCGGCACGTAGCGCACGCCGCTGCCGCGCCGGGCGTAGCGCACGATCGTGCGCGCGGCCGCCGCGGCCGGGATCGCCCCCTTCAGCCCCAGCCCGGCCGTCATGGGCGTCTCGACGAAGCCCGGCTTGATCGTGCACACGCGCACGCCGAACTCCGACAGGCGGTTGCGCAGCGCCTCCAGGTAGTGCGCGAGGGCCGCCTTGCTGGCGCCGTAGACCGGACGCCCCTTGCGCCCGCGGTCGCCGGCGATCGAGCCGATGCCGACGATCACGCCCGCGCGCTTGGCCCGGAAGTGCTCGGCCGCCGGGTTGCACCAGGCGATGGCCCCCAGCGTGTTCACGGCCAGCATCTGGGCGTCCTTGGCGGTGTCGAACTCGTCCGCGAGCACCTCGGGCATGGTCCCGGCCACGTAGACGAGCTGGTCGAGCCCGCCCAGCTCCCTGACCAGCTCCTCGAACAGCGCCGGCACGGCCGCCGCGTCGCGCACGTCGTGGGCCCGCACCAGCACGCGCTCGGGCCCGAGCTCGGCGCGCAGCTGCGCGAGCTCCTCCCCGCGCCGCGCCAGGGCCGCCACGCGGTACCCCTCGGCCACCAGCGCGCGCACCAGCTCGGCGCCGATGCCCGAGCTCGCCCCGACGACGAGCGCGCGGCCACGCATGGGCGGGAGGGCGCGCGGCGCCGCGGGGACGTGCTCCATGGGCGGGCATTATTCGCGCGGCCTCGCCGAAAGCCAGCCGGCGCCTCGGTCACGTGCAGCGAGAGCGCGAGCGCGCGCCTGCAATGCGCCGCCCGCCTCCGTAGAGTGGCGCCAGACCCTCCTGGCTCGCCCATGCGCTCGAAGTCCTTCCACCCCGCGCTCGCCTTCCCGCTCCTCCTGACCCTGCTCGCCGCCTGCGGCGGGGGCGGCGCGGGGGGCGAGGTCGGCCCGGAGGTCGTGCTGGCGCGCGACCGGGCCGCGGATCGCGGCGCGCGCGGGCTCTGGTCCGAGGCCTACGAAGCCCTGAAGCCGATCGTCGAGCGTGGCGAGCCGGCCCTGGAAGACCTGCTGCGGGCCACGAATGCGCGCCTGGCGGACAAGGAGGCCTCCGACCACCTCGAGAAGGCGCGCCCGCTGGTCGAGCGCGTCGCGCGCCTCGCCCCCGACGATCCGGTCGTCCTGTGGTGTCGCTATCGCCTGGCCGAGATCGAGTACGACGTTCCCGGCGCGATCGCGATCCTGCGCACGCTCCACGCCCGCCGCCCGCAGGACTTCATCGTGACCCTGACCCTGGCGAGCTGGCTGGAGGCGCAGGGCGAGCCGCAGGCGACCGCCGAGGCCGAGGCGCTGTTTCGCGGGCTGCTCGAGGTCCCGGTCGAGCTCATGTCGAGCTGGCGCATCACGGCGCTGCACAAGCTCTCGCAGGCGCTCTACCGGCGCGGCGAGTCGGAGGAGGCCAAGCGCCTGGAGAGCGAGATCCTGGAGCTCGAGGCGCGCGGCCTGACGCGCCCGGGCGTGCCGACGCACGAGCCCGACACCCTGGGGGCCATCCCGCCGCACACGCCGACGCTCTTCGAGCGCCCGGCGCCGAGCGCGCCCGAGCTCCGCTTCCGCACGCAGGAGCTGGCCCCGGCCGGAGCCTTCGCCGCGCTGCGCACCGGCCAGCTCGACGGCGCCGGCACCGGCGACGTCAGCCTGGCGCAGGGCGCGAGCAACGAGGAGCTGTACACCTTCGCCGCGCGCGCGACCCTGCTCGGCGCCGGCGCCCAGGGCGTCGCCGCCGGCACGGCCGGCGACGGGCTGCGTGCGCTCGATTCCGCCGCGGCCCTCGATCTCGCCCCCTTCGACCGCCGCAACCACGGGGCCGACAAGAGCATCGACACGAAGAAGAAGGAGGGCGATCGGGACCTCGACCTCCTGGTGGCGCGCGCGCGCGCGGGCGCGGCCGAGCTGCGCCTGCTCGAGAACGTGGCCGGCGCGTGGAGCGCGCGGGCCGAGCCGCTGGCGGCGCTACCGGCGCTGGGCGGTCCGGAGCGCCTGCACGAGCTCGACTTCGACCACGACGGCGACGCGGACCTGCTCGTGGCGGGCTCCGCGGGCCTCGTGCTGCTGCGCAACGACGGCCTGGACGGCACGGGCGGCTTCACCGACGCCACGACCGAGGCCGGCCTGCCGGCGGGCGACTTCCAGGTCGTGATCGAGGACCTCGACCGCGACAACGACGTCGACTTCCTGCTGGTCGAGCGCGCGGGCGGCAGGGTGCGCTACCTCTCGAACGAGCGCGGCGGGCGCTTCCTGGAGAAGCCCCAGGAGCTCCCGGCGGGCCTCACGGCGCGCTGGCTCGCCGTCGCGGACCTGGACGGCGACAGCTGGGTCGACCTGGCGGTGTTCGGCGACGACCTCGCGCTCCACGCGCGCACGGCGCTCGGCGGCTGGCGCGCCGAGCCGCGGCGCTTCGCGCTCGCCGGGGCGCCCACGGGCCAGCCGCGCGCGCTCGACTGGGACCTCGACGGGACCTGCGACCTCCTGTGGCCGACGGCCGAGCGGCCGGCGCTCGGGCTGCTGTCACCGGGCTTCGCGGCCGGAGGGGTGCCGATCCAGCTCGGCGAGCCGCTGCAGGCCGCCGGACCGTCGATCCTGCACGTGGCCGACCTCGACGGCGACTTCGACCTCGACCTCGCGCGCCTCGACGAAACGGGGCTACGCGCGCACCTGACCGAGGGTACGGGCAGCGGCACGCTGCTCGCGCTGCAGGGCCACAAGGACAACGCGCGCGGCGTGGGCGCGATCGTCGAGGTTCGTGCCGGGCTCGAGTACCGCCGCTTCTACTACCGCGGCGCGCCCGAGCTGGTCGGCTTCGGCGGCAAGACGATCGACGTCGTGCGCATCACCTGGCCGAACGGCGTCGTGCAGGGCAACTTCGGCTTCGCGCCGAAGGAGGCGCGCCTGATCGCGCAGCGCCTCGGGCAGGTGGGCTCGTGCCCATTCCTCTACACCTGGAACGGGACGACCTACGAGTTCATCTCCGACGTGCTCGGGATCACGCCGCTCGGCCTGCCGATGGCGCCGGGCATGCCTGGCTCGAAACCGATGATGGTCCCTCCGGACCACGACGAGTACGTGCTGGTCAAGGGCGAGCAGCTCGTGCCCAAGGACGGCTTCTACGAGATGCACTTCACCGAGGAGCTGCGCGAGGTCACCTACCTCGACCGCATCCGCCTCGACGTCGTGGACCATCCGGCCGACGTCGAGGTCTTCCCGAACGAGCGCTTCTCCTTCCCGCCCTTCCCCGAGCCGCACACGCACACGGTCAGGGACCCGCTCGTGCCGCGCGCGGCCGTGGACCAGGCCGGGAAGGACTGGAAGGACGAGCTCGCGCGCGACGACCAGCGCTTCGCGATCCCCTTCGAGGCCCTGGACGGCCCCTACCGCGGGCTCGCCACGCCGCACACGCTCGAGCTCGCCTTCGACCCCGAGCGCGTGCGCTCGGCCGCGAAGCTGCGCCTGTTCCTGAACGGCTGGTTCTACTGGACCGACGCCTCGGTCAACGTCGCCGTGGCGCGTCACCCCGACCTCGAGTTCCTGCCGCCGATCCTGTCCGTGCCGGACGGGAAGGGCGGCTGGACGGCGCACGGCCCGATCGGGTTCCCGGCCGGCAAGCTGAAGACGATGGCGGTGGACGTGACCGCGCTCCTGGACCGCGCCGACCCGCGCATCCGCCTCGACTCGACCCTGCGGATCTACTGGGACTCGATCCGGCTCGCGACCGACGCCGACGACGCGCCGCTCGTCACCACGCCGCTCGAGCCCGCCTCGGCGCACCTGTGGCAGCGCGGCTTCTCGCGCTCGTTCCCGCTGCTCGGCGAGCACGACTGCGAGTGGTTCACCTGGGACGAGCTCGAGCCCGAGCCGCGCTGGAACCAGCACCCGGGGCTCTACACGAAGCTGGGCGAGACGCTCCCGCTCCTCACCTCGATCGACGACCGCTTCGTGATCCTGGGCGCCGGCGACGCGCTGACCGTGCGCTTCGACGCGCGTTCTCTCCCGCCGCTCCCGGAGGGCTGGCGCCGCGACTACCTCGTGTTCCTCGACGGCTGGGCCAAGGACCGCGACCCGAACACGCTCGAGGCGCTGTACGTCGAGCCGCTGCCGTTCCACGGCATGAGCGGCTACCCCTACGGGCCCGACGAGAGCTACCCCGACACGGCGGAGCACCGCGCCTACCGGCGCGAGTGGAACACGCGTCCGGCGACGCGCTGGATCGAGCCGCTCGCGCCCGCGCTGCCCGCGCCCCGCGCGAAGGCGACCAGCGTGATCCCGGCCAGCAGCAGCACGCCCGCCACGACCACCGGCAGCGTCAGGCGCTCGCCCAGCACCAGCACCCCGGCCGCGCCCGCCACCAGCGGCTGAAGGAAGATGAACACCGCCACGGTCGAGGCCGCCACGCGCGCCAGGGCGTAGGCGTTGAGCAGGTAGGCGCCGAAGGTCGCGAAGAGGAGCGTGTAGCCGAAGGAGGCGAGCGCGCGCGGCTCCGGCTCCGTCGGCCAGACCGGCCCACCCAGGGAGAGCAGCGGCACGGCCGGCAGCGACGCCCAGAAGACCCAGGCGATCACCACCAGGGTCGGGAAGCGCTGCAGGAGCCCGCGCGCGAGCACGAGGTACACCGCGTAGCACGTGCAGTTGGCGACGATCAGGACGTTGCCGAGCGTGTTGCCCCCGCCCGCGGCCGGACCGGCGCGCTCGAACACGATCAGGCCGGCGCCGAGCAGGGCCACGCCGATGCCGAGGAGCCGCGCGGGCTGCGCGCGCTCGACGCGCGCCAGGCAGGCGACCGCGTAGGTGATGACCGGGATCTGCACCACGAGCAGCCCGGTGTGGAGGGCGCTGGTGCGCTGCACGCCCTCCATGTAGAGCCACATGTTGAGCACCACCCCGGAGAGCGCGCACAGCGCCAGGCGCCCGAGCTCCGCGCGCGGCGGCACGACCGCGCGCCCGTAGCGCCAGGCCGCGAGCCCTCCCAGGCAGGCGGCCCCGAAGAGGATGCGCCAGGCGACCAGGACGCGCGGCGTGAAGCCGCCCGGCTGGACCAGCGTCCACTTGGCGAAGAGCGGCGAGAGCCCGAAGAAGAGCTGCACCCCGAGCAGGGCCAGGACACCCTCGGCGCGGCGCTTCGCGGCGTCCATGCAGTCCGGCAGGGTAGCCCGGACGGAGCGCGGCTTTCCACCGCCCCCGGGCGCGCCCTCGTCCTGGAGCCCGGCCCGGCCAGGGCTACACTCCGCCGATGTCCCCCGCCGAACCAGCCCCCTCCGAGCCAGCCCAGGCCGCGCCGCAGCCCTGGCGCTGCGAGCGCAGCGAGACCGGCCCCGACCTCCTGATCGCCCGGGCACGCTTCGACTGGGTCGAGAACCCGCGCACCGGCCAGGTCCTGCGGCGCGTCGTGCTGGACACCTCGGACTGGGTCAACGTGGTGGCCCTGACCCCGGAGCGGCGCCTGGTGGTCGTGCGCCAGTACCGCTTCGGGACCGGCGCGATCACGACCGAGATCCCCGGAGGCGTGATCGACCGGGGCGAGGCCCCCGAGGCCGCGGCGCGGCGCGAGCTGCTGGAGGAGACCGGCTACACGGCCGAGCGCTGGACCGCGCTCGGGGCCGTCGAGCCCAACCCGGCCTACCAGACCAACCTCTGCCACCACTTCCTGGCCGAGGACGCGCGGCGCACGGCGGGGCAGGAGCTCGACCCGGGCGAGGACATCGTGGTCGACACGCTGACGCTGGCGGAGGCGCGCCGGGCGGTGCGCAGCGGGGCGATCCGGCACAGCCTGGTGATCTCGGCCCTGTCGCGGCTCCTCGACCTGAGCGTGGACTGAGCCGCCGGGCCGGAGGAGGCCGCCGGCCTCCGCCGGCCCGGCGGCTCTGGATCGGCCGAGCGCGCGATCCTCGCGCGCCCTCTGATTCCTTCGACGCGCCTCGGGGCGTCGACGGGAGCGTTGAACCGCGCAATCGCGCCCGATACCGTCGCCAGCTCGAACGACCGGTGGTGGAGGGGCGCGCGTCGCCCTTCCCGGACGCGCTCCGCCGCCGCCGAGTCGCGCCCTCTTCCCTCTTCGTGCTGCGCGCCATGTCCAAGATCGCGTTCCTCCTCCCGCTCCCGCTGGCCCTGTCGCTCGGCGCCTGCGAGACCATCCAGCCGCTGCTCCCGCCGCCGCCCGAGGAGCTCGACCTGTGGGCCGACGCGGACGCGGGCGTGGCCGATCCGGCCCTGGCACAGCTCTGCCGCGACTACTGGGAGGCTTTGCTGCGCAACGACCCGTTCCACGCGACCTACCTCGGGGATCCGCGCCACCACGGCCGCGTGCCGGACCCGAGCCTCGAGGGGCGCCTGGCCTGGAAGCAGCAGCTGCTCGCCTTCCAGGAGCGCCTGCGGCGCGTCCAGCTCCAGACGCTGTACGGCGAGGACCCGCTGACGGCCCAGCTGCTGCGCACCGAGCTCGCGGACGGCATCGCGCGCGTCGAGCTCGGGCTCGCGGAGTGGACCGTGGACCCGCTGGGCGGGCCGCAGGTCGAGCTCCTGAACCTGGCGGCCGTGCAACCGCACGAGAACGAGCGCCAGCGCGCGCAGCTCGTCGATCGCTGGGAGTCGCTGGCGACCTACGTGCGCGCCCACACGCGCAACCTCGAGCGCGGGCGCCTGGCGGGCAAGGTCGCCTCGAAGACGGCGATCGAGAAGACGATCGCGCAGCTCGACCTCGTCCTTGCGGTGCCGCCGCCGCTCTCGCCGCTCGTGGCCGTGGCGACCGACGGCGGGCGCTGGGTCCAGTTCCCCCCGGGCGGCAACCTGGCCTCCTTCGCGCACCAGCACCTGGGTGACGCGCGCGAGCAGGGCGTGCTCCTGCGCCTGAACCCGCACCTGGCCGACCCGCGCAGCGCGCAGGGCACCTACGTGCTCCTCCCGGTGCCGGGCGACGAGCTGACGATCGAGCAGCGCGGCACCTACGTGAACGACGTGCTGGTGGCGGTCGAGGACGGTGTCTACCCGGCCCTGACGGCGCTGCGCACGCTGCTCTCCGACAAGCTGCTGCCGGCCGCGCGCGAGGACGAGCGCCCCGGCATCTCCCACGTGGCTGGCGGCGCCGCCGCCTACCGCACGCTGATCCACCTCTACACCTCGCTGCCGGGCGCGGAGTGCGACCCCAAGGCGATCCACGAGTACGGCCTGTCCGAGGTCCAGCGCATCCGCGAGGAGATGGCGAGCCTCGGCCAGGGCCTGTTCGGCACCTCCGACCTGGCCGCGATCCAGGACCGGCTGCGCAACGACCCGGCCATGCACTTCCGCACGCGCGAGGAGGTCGTGGCCAAGGCCAGCGAGGCCCTGGCGCGCGCGCGCACGCGCCTGCGCGGCCACTTCGGGCTCGTGCCGCACACGCCCTGCGAGGTGGTGCCGATCCCCGACTTCGAGGAGCGCGCCTCGACCATCGCCTACTACCGCGAGCCCTCGGCCGACGGTTCGCGTCCGGGCCGCTACTACGTCAACACCTACGCCCCCGAGACGCGCCCGCGCTACGAGGCCGAGGTGCTGGCCTTCCACGAGGCGATCCCGGGGCATCACCTGCAGATCGCGATCGCCCAGGAGCGCGAGGAGCTGCCGCGCTTCCGCCGCCACTTCGGCTGCACGGCCTACGCCGAGGGCTGGGCGCTCTACACCGAGCGCCTGTGCGACGAGATGGGGCTCTACTCGGGCGACCTCGACCGCATGGGCGTGCTCTCCTTCGACGCCTGGCGCGCCGCGCGGCTCGTGGTCGACACCGGGCTGCACGCCCTCGGCTGGACGCGCGACGAGGCCATCGAGTACCTGTTCGAGAACACGCTGCTGGCGCGCAACAACGTCGAGACCGAGGTGGACCGCTACATCGCCTGGCCGGGCCAGGCCCTGGCCTACAAGCTCGGCCAGCGCGAGTTCCTGGCGCTGCGCGACCAGGCGCGGGCCGCGCTCGGCCCCGGCTTCCGCCTGGCGGACTTCCACGACCGGGTGCTGGCCAACGGCGCGGTGACCCTGGAGGGCCTGCGCGGCGTGATCGGCACCTGGCTCGGCGACCAGGACGCCGCAATCGAGGCCGCGGCGGAGCGCTAGCCCGCACGACCGCTGGCGCCGGGCGGCACGGGCGGGCGAGCTCCCGCGCCGCTCCCGCCAGCGCCGCGCTAGACTCGGGCACGCGCACCGGCGCAGGCCGCGAACATGGAGACAGCCAAGACCGTCCCGGAGTCGTCCGACGACCTCTCCAAGACGGATCTCTTGCTGGGGCGAGCCCGGGGCGGCGACCAGGAGGCCTGGCGACGGCTCTTCGAGCGCTACCGCAAGATGCTCCGGGCCCACGTCGAGGCGCGCATCCGCGGCTTCGCGCGGCGCCGGCTGGACGCGGACGACGTGCTGCAGGCGGCCTTCACGCGCGCCTGGCAGCAGATCGAGCGCTTCGAGTACCAGGGCGAGGGCTCCTTCCGCCGCTGGCTGGCACGGGTGGTGGTCAACACCTGCAACGACGAGCTGGCGGCCAACTGGTCCGGCAGCCTGCAGGAGGGCGCGACCGAGCAGGCCCTGGCCGACCAGGCCGAGCGCGCCGCCCAGGAGTGGGACGAGCGCGAGAATCGGCGCATCGCCATGATGGAGGCCATGGGCCAGCTCGAGGAGGAGGAGCGCGACATCCTGATCCAGCGCATCGTCGAGGAGCTCAGCTTCGAGGCGATCGGCAGGAACCTGGGCTGCTCGCGCGAGAAGGCGCGCGAGCTCTACGCAGCGGCCCAGCAGCGGCTGGTGCGCCGGATGAGCGCCTGAGGCCCATTGTGAGCGAGGGGGGGCTTGAGGAAGGGCGGGCGCGCGTCGAGCGGCTCTTCGACGCCTACCTCGCGGCCCTCGAGGAGGGGCGCGACGACGCCACCCAGCTGCTCGAGCGCGCCGGTGACGAGCGCGCGGAGCTCGAGGCCCGCATCCTCGCCGAGCGCGAGCTGCGCACGCTGGCCCACGCCGCCGAGATCCCGCGCGACGCCCCGCGCCTCGGGCGCTTCCTGATCCTCGGGCTGCTCGGCCAGGGCGGCGTCGGGCGCGTGCACCTCGCCTACGATCCGCGCCTCGCGCGCAAGCTCGCGCTCAAGGTGCTCGAGCAGCGCGAGCTGCTCGACAAGGAGCAGGGCTCCTGGATCCTGAACGAGGCCCGCGCGCTGGCGCGCATCTCGCACCCAGGCGTGGTGCGCGTGTTCGAGGTCGGCGAGGCCGAGGGCCTGCCCTTCGTCACGATGGAGCACCTGCCGGGGCCGTCCCTGGCGGACCTCGTGCGCGAGTGGCGGCGACAGCGCGAGGAGTCCCGCGACGGCGAGTCCAGCGAGCCGGAGCCGAGTGCGACGACCGAGGCCCTGGCGGCGCGCCTGGCGCCCTACTCGGCGCGCGTCGAGTGCCTTGCGCTCCTGGCCGAAGCCCTGGCCCACTGCCACGACCGCGGCGTGCTGCACCGCGACGTGAAGCCGCAGAACGTGCTCTTCGACGGCGAGGGCAAGCCGCGCTGGATCGACTTCGGCCTGGCGCACGACCAGCGCGCCGACGAGGACTCGCGCCTGGGGCTGACGACGACGCTGGTCGGGACCGCCGCCTACCTCGCGCCCGAGCAGGCCGCGCGCGACCAGACCGGCCACGACCCGCGCAGTGACCAGTTCTCCTTCGCCACGCTGGCCTACGAGTGCTGCGCGCTCGAGAACCCGTTCCGGCGCAAGGGCCAGCGCGCGACCCTGGCGGCAGTCGAGGCAGCCGACCCGCCCCCGCTCGCACAGCTCGCGCCGGCCGTGCCGCCGGACCTCGCGCGCGTGATCCGCCACGCACACGCGCTCGAGCCCTCGGCGCGCTACCCCGGGATGGGCGCGCTGGCCGCCGACCTGCGCGCGATCCTGGCCAACCGCCCGGTGTCGACCGAGGACCCGTCGCTGGCGCACCTGGCTCGACTGTGGCTCCGCCGCCACCGGCGTGGAGCCTCCGTGGCCGCCGCCACGCTGTTCCTCGCCCTGGTCGCCTTCCTGGCGCTGTTTGTGCTCGACTCGCTGCGCGCCCGGCGCGCGATCCGCGCCGACCTGGCCACCCTGCGCTTCGGCGAGCCGGCCGAGCTCCTGGCGACCTTCGACCCCCTGCGCGGCCTGCAGCAGCGCGCGCGCGAGCTCGACGGCTCGCTCCTGCGTCGCGGACTGATCGGCTCCACGGTCGCGGAGGTCGACCGGGTGGCCGATCGCTGGTCCCGCACGCTGCGCGAGACCTGCTCCGCGGAGCGTGCCGAGCGCGCGCGCCTGGGACTGCCGGAGCCGGTCGGGCTCTACCCCAAGCTGTTCCAGCTCGACGCGCTGCTCCGGCCGGACGAGCGCGCGAACGACGCCGACCGCCTGCGCGGGACCGTGCGCTTCCCGGAGCCGCCCGCGGGACACGTGATGGAGCTGTGCGTGACCGCGCTGCTGGACGTGCCGCCGCCCGCCTACGCGAGCGTCTTCCGCGCCACGCCGAGGGTCGCCTGGCTCGTTCCCGGCACCTACTGGCTGCGCTGCTGGGAGCCGGGCGCCGAGCGCTTGCACGGCGAGACCGTCTTCCGCGTGCCCACTGGCTGGCCGCCGGAGCGCATCCTGGGCTTCCCGCCACCGCACGCGGAGCTCGTCGCCCGCGCGCCCCTGGTTCCCGCCTCGTACGCGGCCATCGGCGCCCACGGCCGCGTGCGCGTGCCGAGCTTCCGGGCCCTCGATCACCTGGTCACCTCCGCCGAGCTCGACCTCTTCCTGCAGGTGACGGGCTTCGCGCCGGCGCAGCGCGCCCCGAGCGCGCCCGACGAGCCGGCCTGGTGCGACATCGACACGGCCCTGGAGTTCGCGAGCTGGGCCGGCGGAAGGTTGCCGACGTTGCTCGAGTTCCGCGCGGCCGAGGGCGTGGCCTTCCCGGTGCAGGGGGACGAGAGCCCGGCCGCAGGCGAGTACTACCTCGGCCAGGGCCCCAAAGGCCTGGAGCCCCAGTGGCAGAGCTACGCGGACCCCACGCGTCAGGGACTGAGCGCGGCCTTCTACGGCGACACCATCAGCTCGTACTGGGAGCGAACCCTGGCGCTCGGGTCCCTGCGCGTCGTGCTGCGCAAGCTCCCGCCCAGGCGCGTCGGCTTCCGGGTCGTGTTCGCGGCCGACACCCCCGCGGCCTACCAGCGCTTCGTCGAGGAGCCGCTGGAGCGGGCAGAGGGGCTTTCGGCGCGATGAACCCCCTCCGCGGGCGGCTCGCTAGACTCTGCTCCGGCATGGCGTTCCCCGCTGTGAATGGCGCTGGCCGCGCCCGACCCGAGGAACCGCACGGATGACGGGAGGGATCCCCGGCCGGTCGAGCGAGGCCAAGCAGAGCCGCATCGCGCGCCTCTTCGACGAGTTCCTGGCGGCGGCCGAGGAGGGCCGCGACATCTCCGCCGAGCTCCTGGAGCGCGCGGGCGAGGAGCGCGCCGAGCTGGCGGCGCGCATCGCGGCCGAGCGCGAGCTGCGCGCCCTGGCCCACGAGCCCGAGACCGCCGGCGACGCCCAGCACCTCGGGCGCTTCCGCATCCTCGGCCGCCTGGGCCGGGGCGGGCTCGGGCGCGTGTACCTGGCCCACGATCCGAAGCTCGGGCGCCGGATCGCGCTCAAGGTGCTGCAGCAGCGCGAGCTGCTCGACAAGGAGCAATCGGCCTGGATCCTGAACGAGGCGCGCTCGCTGGCGCGCACCTCGCACCCCGGCGTCGTGCGGGTCTTCGAGGTGGGCGAGGCCGACGGCCAGACCTACGTGGCCATGGAGCACCTTCCGGGGCCGTCGCTGGAGGAGGTGATCCAGGAGTGGCGACGGCGACGGCAGGAGTCCGGCGAGCGGCCGTCCGCGGAGGCCGCCGGCGAGCTCGTCACGCGCATCGCCGACCGCCTCGCACCCTACTCCGCGCGCATCGAGTGCCTGGCACGCCTGGCGGAGGCCCTGGGGCACTGCCACGACCACGGCATCCTCCACCGCGACATCAAGCCGGCCAACGTGCTCTTCGATGCCGAGGGAGGACCCAGGCTGATCGACTTCGGCCTGGCGCACGTCGAGGGCGCCGACGAGGACTCGCAGCTCGGCCTGACGCAGCAGCTGGTCGGCACGGCCGCCCACATCGCCCCCGAGCAGGTGGCGAGCGACCGGACCGGCGCCGACCCGCGCAGCGACCAGTTCGCCTTCGCGAGCCTGGCCTACGAGTGCTTCGCGCTCGAGAACCCGTTCCAGCACAAGACGCGCCGCGCCACCCTGGACGCGGTCGAGGCCGCCGACCCGCCCTCGCTCGCACAGCGGGCCCCGGCCGTGCCTCCGGATCTCGTGCGCGTGATCCGCCATGCGCACGAGCGCGAGCCCCAGGCCCGCTACCCGAGCCTCACGGCCCTGGCCGTCGACCTGCGCGCGATCCTGGCCTCGCGTCCCGTCTCGGTGGCGGACCCTTCGCTGGCGCGCCTGGCGCGTCTGTGGCTGCGCCGACACCGGCGCGGGGTCACCGTGGCAGCGGCGGCGTTCGCCGTGGCCCTCGTCCTGCTCGCGGCCGGCTGGAGCACGCTCGCCCTGCGCGAGCGTGCTGCGCTGCTCGAGTCCGCCGGGGCCCTCCGGCCGGAGGAGTTCACGGCCTCCGCCACGTTCTTCGAGTCCTTCGTGCCCATCTACCAGCTCCAGCGCCGGGCCCAGGCCTTCGACGCCGGCTGGCTGCGGGCGCGCCTGTTCGGGGCGACGAGCCCGCCCGTCGAGGAGCTGGCGCAGCGCTGGTCGCGCGAGCTGGGGCGACTGCTCGCGGCCGAGGAGGAGCGCAGGGGCCTGCTGAGGCTGCCGCCCCCCGTCGGCCTCTATCCACCGCTCTTCGTGCTCGACGCGATCCTGGCGCCGACGAGCACGGGCAACGCCGAGCCGCGCAGCCGCGGCCGGGTGGAGTACCCCGAGGAGCTCCTGGCGGGCTTCGAGCCCGCCCTGGATCAGCTGGCGCAGCTCGACGTGTCGGGCGAGACCTTCGAGTTCGCCTTCCGCCCGACCCCGATCCTGCCTCACCTCGAGAGCGGGACCTACCGGCTCCAGGCCTGGCTGCCGGGCGCGAGCACGCTGTGGGCCGAGGTGGTCTTCTACGTGCCCGAGGGCTGGCCGCCCCTGCGCAGGATCGAGCTCGTGCCGCCCCGCGCCGAGCTGGTGACCGGGACCACGAGACTTCAGCCCGCGCGGGTCCCCATGGCGACGGGAAACGGCGAGCTCCGGATCCCCGGATTCCGCATCCTCGACCGGCTGGTCACGCGCGCGGAGTACGAGGCCTTCGTCGCCGAGACCGGGTATCGTCCGCCCAAGGACGAGGTTCCGCCCAGCGACCTGGGACCGGACGATCCGGCCATCGTGACCTACGACTCGGCCCTGGCCTTCGCGGCCTGGGCCGGGGGTTGCCTGCCCTCTCGGGCCCAGTTGCGTCTGGCCATCGGGCAAGGTCGGATCGAGCTGGCGAGCGGGCCGAAGGCCGGCGGCGAGTTCACCCTCGACCTGGCCGGCTACGGCAACCGCCTGGAGCCCACCTGGATCGAGCACCAGGACCTGGAGCCGGACGCAGAGCCGCTGCTGCGCTACGCCCCGCGACAGGGCCTCGTCTCGGTCGCTGGAGGGACGCGCCCCGGGTTCCGGCTGGTCTTCTCCGACGACCGCCCCGAGGCCTACCGCGCCCAGGCGGAGCTCCCCTTCGAGCGCTCGCGCTGATCCCGCGCGCTTCGCGCCGCGAGCCCCCTTCCGCTGCCCGTCCGGCGTCCTAAGGAGCTGCGGACCCGCGGCCACGGATCGCAGCGGGCTCGCCACGGAGGACGCGCGCCCCCCAGGCCGCGCTCTCGACTGCGGCGCGCCGGAGGCCGCCGAGAGAAGGGAGAATGCCGATGTCGTACCGGACTTTCCGGCGCCGGGAGGCGCTGCGCCTGTTCCTGCCTGGTCTCACGGCCCTGGTGCTCGCCCCGCGGGCCCTGGCCGGGACTCCGCCACTCCAGGCACCGATGAGCAAGATCATGCTGTATCCGCTCGGCGGCGCGAGCGAGCCGGGCGAGCTCGACCTGCCCGAGGTGAGCGAGGTCAGCGCCGCGCTGCGCCTGGCTCTATCCATCGAACGCGGTGCGGCCAGCGACTGCGTTCGCGACGTCCTGACCCTGCGCTACGGCAGTGCCCTGAGCGAGGAGTCGTTCGCACCCCAGTACAAGCAGGTGTGGGTCGTCGACCACTGGGAGATCGTCTGCTGCAGGCTCACGGCCTTCGTCGTCACCATCGGCAAGGCGGGCGTGGCCATCGACGTGGAGGAGAGCATGAACGTGGGGTGAGGTCTCCTCGACATGGCCTCGACCTGTTCCATCCTGCGGGGACGAGCCCTCGAGCCTGACCGCACCACGTCACCGGGCGGGCGCGAGCCCGCCCGGTGATCCGAGGCGCGACTCCGGGGCAGGCTCCTCTGGCGCTAGCGGTAGAGCTCGCCCCCCGCGCGCAGGAACTCGGCGCTCTTCTCGCGCAGGCCAGCCGCGAGGGCCCCGGTCTCCTCGACACCGCGGGCCGCCGCGTAGGCGCGCACGTCCTCGGTGATCCTCATCGAGCAGAACTGCGGCCCGCACATCGAGCAGAAGTGGGCCGTCTTCGCGCCCTCGGCCGGCAGGGTCTCGTCGTGGAAGGCGCGCGCCGTCTCGGGGTCGAGCGCGAGCTCGAACTGGTCCTGCCAGCGGAACTCGAAGCGCGCACGCGAGAGGGCGTCGTCCCAGGCCTGCGCGCCCGGGTGGCCCTTGGCGAGGTCCGCGGCGTGGGCCGCGATCTTGTAGGCGATCACGCCGGCCTTGACGTCGTCCCTGTCCGGCAGGCCCAGGTGCTCCTTGGGCGTCACGTAGCAGAGCAGGGCCGTGCCGTGCCAGCCGATCATGGCCGCGCCGATGGCCGAGGTGATGTGGTCGTAGCCGGGCGCCACGTCGGTCGTCAGCGGCCCGAGCGTGTAGAAGGGCGCCTCGTGGCACAGCGCGAGCTGCTTCTCCATGTTCACGCGGACCTTGTGCATCGGCACGTGGCCCGGCCCCTCGATCATGACCTGCACGTCGTGCTCCCAGGCCTTGCGCGTCAGCTCGCCGAGCGTCTCGAGCTCGGCGAACTGCGCGTCGTCGTTGGCATCGGCGATGCAGCCGGGCCGCAGGCCGTCGCCCAGGCTGAAGGACACGTCGTACTTCTTCATCACCTGGCACAGGCGCTCGAAGTTCGTGTAGAGGAAGTTCTCCTCGTGGTGCGCCAGGCACCACTTGGCCAGGATCGAGCCGCCGCGCGAGACGATGCCGGTCAGGCGCCGCGCCGTCAGCGGCACGTAGCGCAGGAGCACCCCGGCGTGGATCGTGAAGTAGTCCACGCCCTGCTCGCACTGCTCCTCGATCGTCTCCAGGAAGACCTCGAAGGAGAGGTCCTCGATGCGCCCCTTGACCTTCTCGAGCGCCTGGTAGATCGGCACGGTCCCGATCGGCACGGGCGAGTTCCTGAGGATCCACTCGCGCGTCTGGTGGATGTCCGCGCCGGTCGAGAGGTCCATGACCGTGTCCGCGCCCCAGCGCGTGGCCCAGCGCAGCTTCTCGACCTCGTCCTCGATCGAGGAGCGCACCGCCGAGTTCCCGATGTTCGCGTTGATCTTCACCAGGAAGCGGCGTCCGATCACCATCGGCTCGAGCTCGGGATGGCGGATGTTCGCCGGCAGGATCGCGCGCCCGCGCGCGAGCTCGCTGCGCACGACCTCCGGATCGACCCCCTCGCGCGCGGCGGCGAAGGCCATCTCCTCGGTCACGATCCCGCGCCGAGCGTAGTGCATCTGCGAGCGGTTGCCGTCGTCGGACGGCGCGGCGAGGCGCGCGCGGATCCAGGGCTCGCGCAGCGGCGCGAGCCCGGCCCGCGCGTCGGCGACCGCCGGCCCCGACGTGTCGTACAGGTCGACGTCTTCGCCGTTCGTGAGGTGCACGCGCCGCTTCGGCACGCGCAGGCGCCGGCCGCCGTGCTCGACCTCCACCCAGGTCTTGTGGGTGCTCGGCGCCGCGGGTCGGACGGGGGTGCTCTCGTTCGTCATCGCTTTCCTACGCCGGCATGATCCGGATCAGGTTCGAAGGGTTCGAGCGCACCGACGGGCGAGCTCGATCTCAGGCGCCTGGGCGCCACCCCTAGCGGAGGGCGCATTCTAGCCCCCGCCCCCCTGCCGCTCACGGGAGTTCTCCACAGCGACTCCGGGCCGTCGCACGTCCTCGCCGGTGTACGCGCACAACGGCGGAGAAGCTCGCCGGCTCCATTTCGGGCCCCGGCTTTACTCCGCTCCGGTGCGCGCTAGCCTCCAGCGCTTCCGCCCCTCCCTTTCGCCGTCCTCGCCATGACCACGACTCCCCGTCAAGACGCCCTCCGCAGCATCGCCAGCCGCGATCCGCGCCCGCCCTCCGGCACGCGCGCGCGCACCAGCCTGACCGAGGTCTTCGGCAGCCGCGTGTTCAACGACTCGGTGCAGCGTCGCCGGCTGCGGCCCGACGCGTACCAGGCCCTGCGGCGCACGATCGACCGCGGCGAGCAGCTCGACCCGCGCATCGCCGATGCCGTGGCCGACGCGATGAAGGACTGGGCCGTCGAGCACGGCGCGACGCACTTCACGCACTGGTTCCAGCCGATGACCGGGCTGACGGCCGAGAAGCACGACTCGTTCCTCTCACCGGTGGTCGAGGGCGGCGCGATCCAGGCCTTCACCGGCAAGGAGCTGATCAAGGGCGAGCCGGACGCCTCCTCGTTCCCCTCGGGCGGCACGCGCTCGACCTTCGAGGCGCGCGGCTACACCGCCTGGGACCCGACCTCGCCGGCCTTCCTGCGCGTCACGGCCTACGGCACGACGCTGTGCATCCCGACCGCCTTCTGCTCGTGGACGGGCGAGGCGCTGGACACGAAGACTCCGCTGCTACGCTCCTGCGAGGCGCTCGACCGCTCGGCGCGGCGCCTGCTGGCGCTGATCGACGAGCGCCCCGAGCGCGTGTTCGTGACGCTCGGGCCCGAGCAGGAGTACTTCCTGGTGGACCGCGAGCTGTACGCCCTGCGCCCCGATCTCCTGATCAGCGGACGCTCGCTGTTCGGCGCCCGGCCGCCCAAGGGCCAGGAGCTGGAGGACCACTACTTCCGCACCACCCCGGAGCGCGTGCTCGACTTCATGATGGACCTGGAGGACGAGCTCTGGCGCCTGGGGGTGCCGGTCAAGACGCGCCACAACGAGGTCGCGCCGCACCAGTTCGAGATGGCGCCGCTCTACGAGCATGTCTCGCTGGCCAACGACCACAACATGCTGACGATGGAGCTCATGCAGATCGTGGCCGAGCGCCACGGTCTCGCCTGCCTGCTGCACGAGAAGCCCTTCGCCGGCGTCAACGGCTCGGGCAAGCACAACAACTGGTCGATGGCCGACGAGCGCGGCAACAACCTGCTCGACCCGGGCCATACCCCGCACGAGAACCTGCGCTTCATCCTGTGCCTGACGGCCGTGATCCGCGCGGTGGACGTGCACCAGGACCTGCTGCGCGTCTCGATCGCGCACGCCGCCAACGACCATCGCCTGGGGGCCAACGAGGCGCCGCCCGCGATCCTCTCGATCTTCCTCGGCTCGGAGCTGGAGGAGGTCGTCGAGGGTCTGGTCTCCGGCGGGCAGGCCAAGTCGCGCGCGCGCGCCACGGTGCAGCTGGGCGTCTCGACCCTGCCGCCGATCCCCAAGGACACGAGCGACCGCAACCGCACCTCGCCCTTCGCCTTCACCGGCAACAAGTTCGAGTTCCGCGCGGTCGGCGCGAGCCAGTCGATCGCCTACCCGGACACGTTCCTGAACACGGGCGTGGCCGAGTCGCTGGACCTGCTGGCGGACGAGATCGAGAAGCGCTCCAAGGGCGCCGGCGACCGCCGCGCCGTGATCCAGGAGGTCGTGCGCGAGACGCTCGCGAAGCACCAGCGCATCCTCTTCAGCGGCGACAACTACAGCCGCGAGTGGGAGCGCGAGGCCGCGCGCCGCGGGCTGATCAACGCCAAGAACACGCCCGACGCCCTGGCCCTGTTCGCCACCGAGAAGAACCTGTCCCTGTTCGAGCGCTACAGCGTGCTCTCGCGCCGCGAGACGACCGCGCGCTCGAACATCTTCTACAGCGCCTACATCCACCGCGTGGTGGTCGAGGCCCTGACGATGGTCCAGCTCGGCTCGACCGCGATCCTGCCGGCCGCCATCACCTACCAGCAGCGCGTCGCCGACTCGATCAACGCGGCTCGCGCCGCGACCTCCAGGGCCGACCTGGCCGAGGAGGAAGAGCTCCTGGTCGAGGTCTCCGCCACCCTCGGGCGCATGCGCGCGGCGCTGGTGCACCTGAAGGCGGCCCACGAGCGCCTGGAGGAGAAGAACGGCGACGCGCCGGCCCAGGCCCTGCACTGCCGCGACCACCTGCTGCCCGCGATGGGCGACCTGCGCGCACAGGCCGACCGGCTCGAGCTCCTGGTGGACGACGCGCTCTGGCCGCTGCCCAAGTACCACGAGCTCCTGTTCGTGCACTGACGGGCGCTCCCGTGGCCCTGACGCGCGACGAGGGCTGGGCGCTGCTCCTCGAGTGGACGCCCGGCGAGGCCCTGCGGCGCCACGCGCGCGCCGTCGAGCTCGTGATGCGCGCGGCCGCCGCGCGTTACGGCCGCGGGGCCGAGGACGTCGAGCGCTTCGGACTGGCCGGCATGCTGCACGACGCCGACTACGAGCGCTGGCCCGACGAGCACCCGCGCCGCATCGTGGCCTGGTTGCGCGAGCGCGGCGAGGAGGAGCTCGCCCACGCGATCTCGGCCCACTACACCGGCTGGGGCGTGCCCCACGTGACGACGCTCGACAAGGCTCTGCTGGCCTGCGACGAGCTGACCGGCTTCGTCGGCGCCTGCGCCCTGGTGCGCCCCGACGGCCTGGCCAATCTCGAGCCGCGGAGCGTCCTGAAGAAACTCAAGGACAAGGGCTTCGCCGCCAAGGTCGAGCGCCCCGAGGTCACGCACGGAGCCGAGCTCCTGGGCGTCGACCTGGCCGAGCACGTGCGCTTCGTGATCGAGGCCCTGCGGCCCCACGCGGCCGAGCTGGGGTTGCGGGGCTGACTCGCCCCCACACGTCTTCCCCACGCTCTCCGCGCGACCCTTCCGCTGTCCGGGCGAGAAGACCGCTGCGCGGCGGATGCAGGGAGAGCTGGAGCGGGAAGGTCTTGGAGGCCGCCCGGGAATCGGCGCACCGGATCAGCGGGCGGGCGCCCGTCCGCTGATCCGGTGCGGTCAGGCTGACGGCGGAATCCGCAGGGCGATCCTCGATCGCCCTAGCGCTTCTTCGTGTTCGGGCGCGGCTCGGCCGCGGACTTCTCGGCCCAGGCCCGCAGCTCGTCCTGGCTCTCGATGGCCGCGGCGATCTCCTGCAGCAGGATCCCGGCCCGACGCATGTGGCCGCCGGTGTGGAACGTGCCGACGCGCACGCGCACGCGCGAGAAGCCCTCTGGGTGGCGCTCGACCCGCACGAGCAGGCGCTCGCCCCGGATCACGCCCTCGGTGCGCGAGAGCTCGCTCGTCGTGGGGATGATCTCCAGCACGCGCAGGCCCTCCAGCGTGGCCTGCCAGGCCGATTCCAGGCCGACGGGGAAGTCCTGGTGGGCCTCGTTGCGGTGGTACTGGACCACGCCAGCGCCGACCAGGCCCGCGGCCGCGACGGCCGCGCAGCCGGAAAGGAGCGGCGCGAGGGCCAGGAGCAGGATCGCCTGGAACGCCGGGGGGCGCGAACGCGGAGGGTTGTCTCGGGAAGGGCGCATGCTTCGGGTCAGGCAGCCAGGTGCTCCTCGGCCTCGCCACTGGGCAGGAAGCGCGACAGGACCTGCAGCAGGAGCAATCGGTCGATGGGCTTGGTCATGTACTCGTCGCAGCCGGCGTCGAGGCAGCGCTGGCGCTCGCCGCTCATCGAGTGCGAGGTCAGGGCCACGATCGGCCGCAGGTAGCCGGCCTGGCGCAGGCGCCGGGTGGCCTCGTAGCCGTCCATCTCGGGCATCTGCATGTCCATGAAGACGATGTCGAAGGGCTGCCCCGCGTCGCGCGCGGCCAGCGTCTTCTCCAGGGCCACGCGGCCGTGCTCGGCCTCCTCCACGCGGATCCCGGCGCGGAGCAGGATGGTCGAGATCAGGCGCCGGTTGACGGCCACGTCCTCCGCCAGGAGCACGCGCCCGCGCAGGTCGGGCCCCGGCCCGAGCACGGGCAGGGTCGGGCGCGGGACACTGCCCGGCTCCGGGTCCTGGTCCAGGAGGCGCACGCCGTCCAGCGGCCCGGGGTCGATCGTCACGCGGAAGGTGCTGCCCTGGCCGGGCTCGCTCGTGCAGGCGAGGTCGCCTCCCAGGAGCCGCGCCAGGGTCTGCGAGATCGCCAGTCCGAGCCCGGAGCCGCCGTACTTGCGCGTGGTCGAGTTGTCGGCCTGCTCGAAGGGCCGGAAGATGCGATGGACCTGCTCCGGGGTCAGGCCCACGCCGGTGTCGACGACCTCGAAGACCAGGCGCTCGCCCTGGGGCTCGCCTTCGCCTTCGCTTCCGCCTCCACTTCCGTCCTCGCGCCCGAGCCCGAAGCGCAGCGAGACGTGCCCCTGCTCCGTGAACTTGATCGCGTTGTTGAGCAGGTTCAGGAGGATCTGACGCAGGCGCGTCGGATCGGTGCGCACGAGCTCCGGGATCGGCCCGCGCCGCTCGACCACGAGCTCCAGGCCCTTCTCGCGCGCGCGCATGTCCATCAGGGCGCGCACCTCGGAGACGACCTCGAACGGCGAGCACAGCGTCGGCTCGACCGACATGCGTCCGGCCTCGATCTTGGAGACGTCCAGGATGTCGTTGATGACCGAGAGCAGGTGCTCGCCGTTCTGGTGGATGATCTCGGCGTAACGACGTCGATCGGTCTCGGGGATGTCGAGTGCCAGGCACAGCTCCGCGTAGCCCAGGATGGCCGTCATGGGCGTGCGGATCTCGTGGCTCATGTTGGCCAGGAACTCGTTCTTGGCCTGGTTGGCGCGCTCCAGCTCGCGCGTGCGCTCCTGCACCTTCTCCTCCAGGTTCGCGCGCGCCCCCACCAGGCTCTTGACCAGCGTGGCCTGGCTCTCCCCCAGGAGCCAGAGCTCGTGCGGACCGTCCGGTTCGAAGGCGAACTCGGTCTCGCCGCCCAGCACGCGCCGCGAGGCGCGCGTCAGCTCGCGCAGCGGGCGCAGGAGCCGCGCCGCGACCCAGCGCCAGAGGCCGAAGACCAGCAGGCTGTAGGCCAGGACCAGGAGCCCGGCCGTGCGCCACAGGCGCGACTGCTCGGCCGCGAGCTGGCTCGCGCGCTCCTGGATGCGCGCCTGCAGGGCCGCGTCGATGCGCACCAGGGCGTCCTGGATGCGTGTGTGCGCGTCGCCCTTCAGCTTGGCGAGGACGAGGTTGCGGTCCTGCTCGTGCAATTGCGTACCGGGCCGGGTGCGCAGCGTGTGCGCGGCTCCCTCGTAGGCGTCGAGCAGCTCGGCGTGCAACGTGTCGATCACACCCGCATCGATCCCCGTCCCGCTGATCTTCTTGAGCGCCTCGAGACGCACGAGCAGCTCGTTCTTCTCCCTGTCCGAGCGCTTCAGGCGCGCCGCGTCGCCCAGGGCCTCCTCCAGGCTGCCGAGCCACTCCTCCACGTTGCGGTGCAGCGTCAGGACGGCGGCGAGCGTCGTCGAGCTCTCACGCAGCGCGCCGGCCTCGCGCTCCTGGTCCTGGAACAGGAAGGCGAGCTCGAAGGCGAGCAGCAGCCCTCCGACCGCGCAGGCGGCCACGACCGTGCCGATGAAGTGGCGAATCCTGGGACTGCGACGAGACATCGGGGCGCGGGGAAGCCTTCGGAAAAGCTTTCATCGGCGCGCGCCCGCTCCGGCCTTCACCCGGACCCGCCGCTTTCGGAGCCCTCACCCGGCGCGGCCGGGCACCCGCGCCCCGAGCGGGGATGCGTGGTCGATCCCGCAGGCCGACGGCTTCCGGACGGGCGTGGTAGCGGTGGAGGGATTCGAACCCCCGACACGCGGATTATGATTCCGCTGCTCTACCAACTGAGCTACACCGCCAAGCGGGGGCCGAGAAGATGCCCCTGGCCCTTCCGCCGGTCAAGGATGCGACCGAGCCGCACGCGCGTCGCGGCGCACTTTTTTCCAGATTCCGCTGCGGATCGGGCCCCGGGAGCTGTTGTTAACCAGTGGAAGGCGGTTGCGACCGCCTGACCCGAGCAACTCTCCAGAGCAGCCTAGGGGCCGACGCAGGTCGGGGCTTTAGGGGGAACCGTCAAGGGAGAGCTGGGCGTACTCCAGGAACCTGGGGTACGCCCTTTTTCGTTCCCCGAGCCGCACGGGAGATCGCCACCCCTCCCCAGGAGCTCAGGAACTCGCGACGGCCGGCAGGATCCGCCCGCGCACGGAGTAGTGTCCGAGCTTGCGGCGCGTGACCTCTCCGGTGTCCGGGCAGTAGCAATTGCAGTCGTCGTAGGGCTGCGAGTAGAGGTGCAGGGTCACCCCGCTCGCCCCGCTGGCGGGCCAGGGGCGAACCAGGTGCAGGCCCATCTCGTCACGAATGAAGGCGACCTGGCCGGCGGCGAATCGCAGGGAGCCCTTCGAGGCCAGCGGCCCACGGGCGCCGGGGGCGGGCATCGCGAAGCGCGCCTCCTCCATCTCCCCCTCCAGGACCGCCATCCAGCAGTCCTGCCCCTCGTGGTTGTGGATCAGGCTGGCCTGGTCGGGCCCCCAGCAGAGGAGCATCAGCTCGAAGCGCGGCTCGCGGGCGACCAGGTTGCGGGTGTACTGCTGCTCGGAGAAGAGCGCGAACTCGCGCCAGTCCTGGTGGGAGCGCGCATAGCCACCCAGCAGGTCGGCCACCCGGGCCGGGCGGGCTGGACCCCGAAACTCGTCCTGGAGGCCGCGAACCAGGGCATCGAGGGCCGGGGTGGTCATGCCGGGCTGGAGTATAGGGACCGGGCGGCTCCGCGGCGCACCCCCTTTCCCGGGGCTCCCGAGGCGGACGCTCCTTCCCGGAAAAAAATGACCGGTGGCCTGGCGGCCCGTCCGGCGAGCCTTATCCTCGCAAGCGGGGCCCGGGCTCACCCTCGGACCCTGAGCGTCTGCCGAGAGGCGGCCTCGCGATGCGAGCCGCGATGCCGCCCGGGAAGCTCGACAGAAGCTCTCTCTCCCTCGGGCCGGTGGTTGGCAAGGATCACCGGCCCCCTTTCTTCTTCCGCCTCTCGCGGGCGGGCGTCGTGGTCGGCGCAGCCAGAGCGATGGCGCCCAGGCAGCGGCCCTCGAGGGTCAGGACCTGCAGGCGCAGCCCGTCCCGATCGAGCACGAAGACCCGCGCGCGCCGATCCTCCTCGCCGCGCTCGACGACCACGTCGCAGGGCTCGTGCACCTCGCCCTCGCCCTCGCCGTGACGCGCCAGGACCCCGAGGGCACGGCCGCCGGCGTCCACCAGGAGGAGCACGCTCTCCGGAGAGCGGCAGGCGACCAGCGCGCGCCCGTCCTCGAGCACGGCCACGGCGCTGGGCTCGAGCTGCCGGCCGCGCGCGTCGCCGAGCCGGAAGGCGAAGTGGAACTCATCGCCACGGAAGACCTGCACGCGCCGCGCGAGCGCCTCGGCCACGAACAGGCGCCCGCCCGCGGCGGCGACGCGCGTCACGCCGCGGAAGGGCTGGGTCGGGTCGCCGAGGGCCAGGCAACGCCCGCGGAAGCCGAGCTCGGCATCGAAGCGCTGGACCGCATGCAGGCTCTCGCCCGCGCAGGCGATCACGAGCTCGTCCTCGAGCGCCTCGACGTCCAGCGGCCGGCGCAGCGAGCCGGGCAGGAGCACCGGTCCGCCGCCGAATGGCCCCAGGCCGCCGATCTCGCGGCCGAAGACCGAGAAGCGCCGCAGCCGGTCGGCCGGCAGGTCGGCGACCCACAGCGTGTGGTCCCGGTCCACCGTCAGTCCGGCGACGGCCGAGCGGCCGGCCGCGGCGTCGCGGAAGGAGAAGCCGACCTCGAGCTCGCGCCCGCCGAGGTCGAAGGCGCGCACGTACGCGGTCTTGGCCTGCGTCCCGACGAAGAGGGTCGCGCGCGCCAGGGCCAGGCTGCCGGCCGGTACGCTCACTCGGCCAGCCTGGCGCACGCGCGCTCGATGCGCCGGCCCACGCTCGCGCCGCCGAGCAGGGCCATGGCCTCGAACAGGTCGGCCCCGCCGGCGGCCCCCATCAGCGCGCAGCGCAGCGGCTGGAACAGCGCCGGCAGGGCCAGCCCCTGCTCCTGCGTCCAGCCCCTGGTGTCCTCGCGCAGCCGGGCCGGGTCGAGCGGCTCGAGCCGGGGGGCGAGCCAGGCCAGGTAGCGGGTGAGCGTCGCCACGCGCTCGGGGTGCTTGCGCGCCGCCGCCAGGGCCTCGGGCGCGTAGGGCACCTCCGCGTCCGGCGCGAAGAGGTAGGCGATGCGCGCGGGAAGCTCGGAGTACAGCTTGATGCGCTCGCGCTCCGTGGCGACCACCGCGCGGAACCAGTCCGCGCGCGCGGCCAGCGTCTCGGCGCTCGCCAGGCCGGCGGCCACGACGAAGGGGTGGCAGCGCTCGGCCAGGTGCGCCGGATCGTCGCGGCGCACGTACTCCCCCGCCAGCCACAGGAACTTGTCCGGGTCGAAGATCGAGCCCGAGGGGCTCACGTCGTGGGGATCGAAGCGCTCGACCAGCTCGGCGCGCGAGAACAGCGTGGTCTTGTCGTCCAGGGCCCAGCCCTGCAGGCACAGGAAGTTCACCACCGCCTCGGGCGGGTAGCCCTTGTCGCGGTAGTCCTGGAGCGAGGTGTCGCCCGTGCGCTTGGAGAGCTTCTTCTTGTCCTTGCCGAGCATCAGCGGCAGGTGCGCGAAGACGGGCGGCGTGCGTCCGAGGGCGCGGTAGAGCAGGACCTGCTTGGGCGTGTTCGTCAGGTGCTCCTCGCCACGCAGGACGTGGGTGATGGCCATGTCGACGTCGTCCACCACGACGACGAAGTTGTAGATCGGGTCGCCGCTGGAGCGGACCATGACCCAGTCCTCGACCTCGCGGTTGTCGAACACCACCTCGCCGCGGATCCAGTCCGTGAGGTGCGTGCGGCCCTCGGGCACCTTGAAGCGCACCACGCAGGGCTCCCCGGCCGCCGCCCGGCCTGCGGCCTCGGCCGGCTCGAGCGCGCGGCAGCGCCCGTCGTAGGCCGGGTTCTCGCCGGCGCGCGTGCGCTCCTCGCGCAGGGCCTCCAGGCGCTCGGGCGGGCAGAAGCAGCGGTAGGCGTGGCCCCCCGCCAGCAGCTCGGCGGTCGCGGAGCGGTAGCGCTCGAGGCGCTCGGACTGGCGGTAGGGGCCGTGGTCCCCGCCCACGTCGGGGCCCTCGTCCCAGTCCAGGCCGAGCCAGCGCAGCCCCTCCAGGATCGAGCGCTCGTACTCCGGCTTCGAACGCTCGCGGTCGGTGTCCTCGATGCGCAGCAGGAACTTGCCGCCCGTGCGGCGCGCGTAGGCCCAGTTGAAGAGCGCCGTGCGCGCGCCCCCGATGTGCAGGTGGCCCGTGGGCGAGGGGGCGAAGCGGAGGCGCGGGGTCTCGGTCACGGGGCAGCGGCTGGCCGGAGGGGGTGGGGCGCGGAGAGGATACGGCCGCCCCCGCGCGCTGTCTCGCCCCGCTCGACCGGCGCTCGGGAACGTCCGATGAGGCCTTCCGAATGAACCACGCCCCCACCATCGTCACCCCCGAGCTGGCGCGCGCCATCCCCAAGGTCGGGCTGCACGAGCACATCGACGGGAGCCTGCGGCCCGCCACGGTCGTCGAGCTCGCCCGGGAGTGCGGCTACGACCAGCTCCCCACCGAGGATCCCGAGGCGCTGGGGCAGTGGTTCTTCGAGGGCGCCGATCGCAAGTCGCTGCCCAAGTACCTGGAGGGCTTCCGCCACACGATCGCGGTCCTGCAGCGCGCCGAGGCGCTCGAGCGCGCCGCCTACGAGTGCCTGGCCGACGCCGCGGCCGAGAACGTCGTGTACCAGGAGCTGCGCTTCGCGCCCCACTTCCACACGCGCGAGCGCCTCGGGCTCGACGCCGTGATGCTGGCGGTCCTGCGCGGCATGCAGCGCGCGCGCGAGGAGTTCGACATCGGCTGCGGCCTGATCGTGTGCGCGCTGCGCAACGAATCGCCCGAGCTGTCGGTCAAGCTGGTCGAGCTGGCGCTGGCCTACCGCGAGCAGGGCTGCGTCGGCTTCGACCTGGCCGGCGAGGAGGCCGGGCACCCCGCCAAGGAGCACATGGCGGCCTTCCAGCTCGCCAAGCGCATGAACTTCTCGCTCACGCTCCACGCCGGCGAGAGCTTCGGTCCCGAGAGCATCTGGCAGGCGTTGCAGTACTGCGGCGCGCACCGCATCGGGCACGGCACGCGCCTGGTCGAGGACCTGGTCGTCTACGGCGGCAAGGTGGTCAAGATCGGCGCCCTGGCGCAGTACGTGCTCGACCACCGCATCCCCCTGGAGGTGTGCCTGACGAGCAACGTGCACACCGGCGCGACGAGCGCGCTCGAGACCCACCCCTTCCCGCTGCTGCAGGGGCTCGGCTTCCGCCTGACGCTGAACACCGACAACCGGCTGATGAGCCGGACGACGCTCAGCACCGAGTACTACCTGGCCGCGCAGACCTTCGGTCTCACGCTCGACGACCTGGAGACGCTCGCGATCAACGGCATGAAGTCGGCCTTCGCGCACTACGACTACCGCTGCCGCATGATCTACGAGCGCGTCAAGAGCGGCTACGCGCACCTGCGCGGGCAGCGCGGCCTGCCGCAGCGGCACCGCTACGGTCAGCCCGACTGACCGTCGGAGCCGCAAGGCCCCCGACGACTCCGCCGGTCAGGATCGGCCTCGGCGCGCGATCCTCGCGCGCCCTCTCCGACTCTCGCTCGACGTCCCGCGCGCCTGGCGTGGTTCCTCGACCCCGGCCTGCGGATGGCTGGCGACGACCACCGTGCGGATCCCGCCGCGCACGTTGAACTCGGCCTCCAGCGTCATGCGCCGCGGCGCCAGCAGGCCCACGAGCTCGTCGAGGATCTGGTTCGTGACGGCCTCGTGGAAGTGCCCCTGGTCCCGGAACGACCACAGGTACAGCTTCAGGCTCTTCAGCTCGACGCAGCGCTGGTCGGGGACGTAGCGGATGCGCAGCACGGCGAAGTCGGGCTGGCCGGTCTTCGGGCACAGGCAGGTGAACTCGGGCGCCTCCAGCCGGATCTCGTAGTCGCGGCCGGGCGCCGGGTTGGCGAAGGTCTCGAGGCGGGGCTGGGTTCGGGGAGCCATGGCGATCAGGGGACGAGGCCACGCGCGCGCTGGAGCACGCGCGGGCCGACACGATAGTCGAGGATCCAGGCCAGGGCGGCGGGTGAAGTGCGCCGGCGGAAGGCCTCGGCGCCGCGGGCCACCAGGGCGCCGTGTCCGTCGGGGAGCGCGGCCAGCTCGAGCCGCTCGAACCCCTCCAGCGCGAGCAGCGTCAGCGTGTAGCTCCCCTGCCCTGCGGCATCGGCGGGCTGCGCGCAAGCGAGGACCCAGTCCGCCCCCGCGGGTCGCGGCGGACCGCCCAGGGACAGGAGCGGGAAGCGCGCGGCGAGCTCGACCCGCTCGACCTCGCGCACGCCGCGCTCGACGCGCAGGCTGCGCACGGCGCCGGCCAGGCGCCAGGCGAGCGAGGCCGAGAGATCGAACTCGGCCACGAAGCGTCCGCCGCGCTCCTCGACCCGGCCCGCCAGGACCCCGCTCTCGCCCGGGAGCCCGTCCCAGCCGAGGCGGTCGATCTGCCGCGGCGAGCCGGCGAGGTCCGCGACGACGAGCGCGCGCTCCCAGGCGAGGGGATCGAGCGGCGCCGCGGGCGTGTGGCTCAGGGCCCGCCAGGAGAGCGTCTCGGGCTCCGCCCGGGCCGACGGTGCGGCGAGCGGCCGGGCCACGAGCCTCGGCCCGGGCCCGGCTCCCAGGGGCGCGACGACGCTCAGGCCTCGCGCGCGGAGCGGCTCCAGCGCCTCGCTGCGGGCCAGGTCGAGGAAGGCGGCCTCCGAGAGCGCTCGCACGCGCCCCGGGTCGAACGGCGCGAGCCCCTCGCGCTGACCCACGAGGCGCGGGTGGAAGAGCCAGCCGAGATCGCGCGGAGCCTCGGCGTCGATCACGAGCACGGCCGCGGCGGGCGGGCCGACCAGCGGGGCCAGCTCGGCCCAGCGCCGGCCCTCGGCGCGCGCGGCCGGGACCAGCGGTCGCGCCGCGACGTGGGCGAGCAGCGCGAGCCCCAGGGCGACGAGCCCGGCGCGCAGGGGCAGCCCCACGGGGAGCCGCGCGCCGAGCGTGACCCCCAGTCCCGCGCACCAGGCCAGCACGGCCAGGCCGCCGCTGCCCGGGCGCGGCCCGAGCAGGGCGAGGAGCAACGCGAGGCTCCACACGAGGGACATCCCGCTCCAAAGGCGCGGCGCGTGGCGCGCGGCCTGGAAGGCGGGCCAGAGCGCCGCGAGCAGAACGGCGGCCGCCAGCGCGCCCGTGCTCCAGCGCGCGTGCTCGGCCACCGGCAACGCCAGCCCGAGGAGCGTCTCGCCGGCGGCTGCCCAGCGCGAGGGTGCCGGGCCGCCGCTGTCCGGCGACCGCAGCAGCAGCAGGGGTAGCAGCGCCGCCGCCCCGAAGACCGCCGCGGTCGTCGCCGCCGTCCGCAGGCGCAGCGCGCGCTTGCGATGGCGCCGCACGCAGGCGAACTCGGCCACCGCGACGAGCAGCGCGAGGGGAGCACCGCTCGGCGCGACGAAGCCCGCCGCCAGGAAGAGCACGAGACTGGCCGAGGTCAGGGCGTCCGCATGGGCCTGACGGCCGACGAGGAACAGGGCCGCCGCCCAGGTCGCCAGGGCCAGCCCGAGGAGCTCGGCGCGCGCGCCCAGCGCGGCGCTCGCCAGCAGGGTGCGGGGGTGCACGAGGAAGAGCAGCGCGGCGAGCAGCGCGGCGCGGCGCGCGGCCGGCACGCCGAGCCGCGGCTCGAGCAGGCGGCGCAGCAGCAGCCACGCTCCCGCCGCGCAGCCCGCCAGGCTCGCGACCTGGGCCAGGCGCAGGGGCAGCGCGCCTTCACCGGGCCGTGGCAGACCGAGGACCCGGTCCGCGAGCCAGGCGGAGGCGCGCGCCAGCGGGTAGAGCTCGCGCCCGAGCAGCGCGGCGTAGTCGCGCGCCAGCAGGCCGGCCGCCAGCAGCGGAGCGTGGGCGAAGGCGACGAGGATCAGCACCAGCCCGCCCGCGGCGGCCAGGGCTCCCCGGGTGAAAGCGGGGCTCGGGAACCGGCTGCGCGTGCCCGCGGCCGCGCCTATTCCTCGACCTCCCCGTCGCCGCCCTCGTCGTCGTCTCGCTCGTCGTCCTCGAGGCCTTCCTCGGTCTGCACCACCGCACCGGGCCCCGTGGAACGCTCGGGGTTCTGCTCGGTGGCCTGGTCCCAGGCGTCGAGCAGCCAGCTCGCGATCTGCTCCCAGCGCTCCACGACCGCCCGCGCAGGCGAGTAGGCCACGTGCGGATCGAGCAGCGTGCGCACCACCAGCCGGTTCGACTGCACCTGGATCGGCGCGACGAGCTCGGGCGCCACGGTCAGGTCCTCCCGGCTGGTGAGGTACACGGGCACGAAGTACCCGCGCCCACCGCCGTGGATCTGGCGCACGGCGAGCCCGCGGTGCAGGGACCAGTGCACGGCGCCGGCCAGGGCCGAGCTCTGCGCGACGATCGGCGCATCCGCCAGGAGCCCGAGCTTGGCGCGGCGCTCCTCGGAGGAGAGGTCGCAGGCGATCACGACCTCGTTGCGCACGTCGAGCGCGGGCCACTCGCCGAGGTCGGCGGGCTCGGGCAACTCGGCCGTGCTGGGGCGCTCGCCGACCCAGTTCAGCACCCAGGGGTTCTCGTCCGGCGAGCTGTTGCGCACGAGGCCGACGTAGAGCGGCACGCCCTTGGTCGAGAACAGCCGTCCGGCGGTCAGCACGATCTGGTCCCCGTTCCACAGGTAGCGGCCCTGCTCGATCGCGAGCCGGACGTGCACGGCCAGGTACTTGAGGAGCACGAAGTTGTTCATGCCCCACTCCTCGATCGGCGTCAGCTCCTTGAGCAGGCTCAGGCGGCCGCCGGGCACGAAGCAGAACTGGAACAGGGACTGGATCGAGAGGTACTCCTCGCCGAAGTCCGCCAGGAGCTGCTCGCGGGTCGGGCGGGGAGAGCCGCGCAGGGCCAGGTCCGATGCCATCGATCTGGAAGGGAAACGGGGAACGTGGAGGGCTCCCGGAGCGTGGGAAGAAGGCGCTCGGGAGGCTCGCGGACGGAAGCCGCGAAGCGGGTCAGTATAGGAGCGGATCCGCGGGGAAGCCACGCGTCCGGGGCCCCGCGAGCGGGCCCTCTTCCCCGGGATCGGCGGTCGCATCGGCGCGTCGGGATGCGTAGGCTGTCCCAGCTGCCCTCGGCCCCCGACCCCATTGCTCCCATGAAGAACCTCGTCCCGACCCTGCTCGCTCTGGCCTGTGCCTTCCCGCTCGTCGCCCAGGAGAAGGAGAAGGCCGTGCCCATCGGCGCGGATGCCGGCGCCGACGCGAAGGTGATCGCACAGCAGCTGCCGTCGTACCCGCTCACCGAGTGCCCCGTCAGCCACGAGCCGCTCGATGCGATGGGCAAGCCCCTCGACATCGTGCACGAAGGCCGCCTCGTGCGCCTGTGCTGCAAGGGATGCGTCAAGGAGTTCAAGAAGGATCCGGCGGCGACCCTGAAGTCGATCGACGAGGCCGTGATCAAGGCCCAGGGGCCGACCTATCCGCTGAAGACGTGCGTGGTCAGCGGTGAGGAGCTCGGCGCGCCCGAGATGGGCGCGCCCCTCGACGTGGTGCAGGGCACGCGCCTCGTGCGCCTGTGCTGCAAGGGCTGCATCAAGGGGCTCCAGAAGGATCCCGCGGCCGCGCTGGCCAAGGTCGACGCGGCGCTGATCGCCGAGCAGCGCAAGACCTACCCGCTGAAGGTCTGCCTGGTGTCCGGCGAGCCGATCGAGGGCGAGGGCTTCGAGCAGCTCTACGGCGTGCGCCTGACGCGCTTCTGCTGCGAGAAGTGCGCGGCCGAGTTCGCCAAGGAGCCCGCCAAGTACCTGACCAAGCTCGACAAGGCCCCCAAGCTGGAGAAGGCCGGGAAGTAGGGCGCTGGTTGCGCCGCGCGCCGGAAGCTCCTTCCGGCGCGCCCAGGGGCCGTCTTTACACTCCCAGCGCGCGCCCCTACCGTGCTCGCGGCGCCTCACGGGGCCTGCCCACGCGCGTATCCAGCGCGCCGCCGGCCCGCCGACGGCTCCGTCCTCCCCTCGCCCCTGCCGGGCCCTCATGATCCCGAGTCTCCTGCTGCCCCTCGCGCTCCTCCTCCAGACCCCGGACCAGGAGAACCAGGGTCCGCGCACCTACGAGGACGCCTCCGGGCGACCGCGTGTGCGCATCCAGGAGACGCTGATCGGCTTCAACGACCCGGCCATGAACGAGGAGTCGTTCGTGGCCAGCCCGGACGGGCGCCGCGTCGCCTACATGGTCATGGCCGGGGACGGGCTGGCAGTGGTGGTCGACGGCGTGCAGGGCGAGCTCTTCGAGGGCATCGCCGACCAGAGCATCGTCTTCAGCTCGAACGGCCAGCACCTGGGCTACGTCGGCACGCGCCCGGGGCAGCAGTGCGTGGTCCTGGACGGCAAGGTCCACCCCTACCGGGCGGTGTCCCGCCAAGGGGTCGTGTTCTCCTCCGATGGCACGCGCTGGGGCTGGTCGGCCGTGCGGGACGGCAAGCACCTCGCGGTCGTCGACGGCGTGGAGAGCCCGCCCTACGACTCGATCGCGCCGCCTGGCGTGCTCTTCAGTCCCGACGGAAGGCGCTGTGCCTACGCGGCCGCGACCGGAGGACAGCAGCTGGTCGTCACGGACGGCGAGGACGGCCCCCTGTTCGACTCCGTGGGCGGCCTGCAGTTCACGGCCAAGGGGCGCGTCGTCTACCTCGCCTCCCGCGCCGGCAAGCGCCACGTCGTCGTCGACGGCCAGACGCTCGGCCCCTTCGACGAGCTGCGCACCCTGGGCACGGGCGCGGGCCGCAACGCGCCGATGCTCGACGTGCTCGAGATCTCGAGCGACGGCTCGCGCGTCGGCTTCGTCGCCCAGCGCGGCGAGGAGTGGTTCGTCGTCGTGGACGGACAGGAGCTCGGTCCCTACGAGAACGTCGCCGGCCTGTCCCTCAGCCCGGAGGGCTCGCGCGTGGCCTTCCTGGCCAGCCGCGGCGAGGGCTGGATGATGGTGATCGACGGCAAGGAGCAGCCCGGCGAGGGCATGCAGAGCCTGTCCTTCAGCCCCGACGGCAAGCGCCTGGCCTCCATCCTGCGTCGCGAGGGCCGGACCTTCGCCCAGGTCGACGGCCAGGAGGGCCCCGCCTACGACTCGATCGCCGAGCCCGGCGTGCGCTTCAGCCACGACGGCCAGCACTGGACCTACCTGGCGGAGACCGGCGGCGAGCAGCGCGTCGTCCTGGACGGCCAGGAGGGCCCGACCTTCCGGCGCCTGGGCAAGACGCCGCTGGCCTTCGTCCCGAACGGCCCGGGCGTGATGTACTCGATCCGCCGCGGCGAGCGCGAGGCCCTCGTGATCAACGGCCAGGAGGGTCCGGCCGTGAAGTCCTACCGCACGCTGACCTTCAGCCCCGACGGCCTGCGCTACGCCTATGCCGCCGAGCTGGACACGGATCGCTGGATCGTGGTGGTCGACGGCGAGCGTTACGGTCCGGGGGGCAAGCTCGGCCCCGACGAGACGCAGGCCTACGCCTCGCTCGGCAAGCGCACGCCCCTCTTCAGCCCCGACGGCAAGCGCGCCGCCTGGGTCGGCGTGCGCGACACCGGCTGGGTCGCCGCGGTGGACGGCGTCGAGAGCCGCCCCTTCAACCTGGTCATGCGCAGCGCCCTCGACTTCTCCCCCGACGGCCAGCACGTGGTCTTCGTGGCTGCCCGCGAGGGCCGCAAGATGATCGTCGTCGATGATTTCGAGATCGCCGGCGGATGGGACGGCTTCCTGCACAAGAGCGACCTCGTCTGGGAAGGCCCGCGCCGGTTCTCGATCCGCGGGGCGCGCAGCCCGAAGTACGTGCTGATCGAGGTCGAGATCCTCTGACCAGGGCGGCCTGCAAGAGGTCCGTGGATTCGTGATCGGGCTGGAAGGTCCGGGCGCGGCACGCGTAGCAGCCCTCGATGTCGATTTCGTCCCACGCCCAGTCCCGCGCCCCCGTCCGGGCGCCCCTTCCCTTCCTGCGCAGCCGCCATCCGTGGCGGGCCCTGCTCCACGAGCTGCGCCGCTGGCTCGGCCTCCCGGCCTGAGCGCCCGCCGAGGAGAAGGCCAGGCCGCCCCCTGGCGGCTCCGACGAACCCCGCTAGACTGGGGTCAGGGAGGGCGCCAGAGCTCCCTCGATCCATGATCACCGTCCGAGAGCTGCTACGGAGCAAGCCCAGCGGCGTCGTGACCACCGGCCCGCGCAGCAGCGTCTACGACGCCCTGGCCCTGATGCAGCGGCACGACATCGGCGGCCTGCCGGTGGTCGACAACGGGCGCCTGGTGGGCGTCCTCTCCGAGCGGGACTACGCCCGCGGCGTGGTCCTGCGCGGGCGCTCCTCGCGCGACATGACGGTGGCCGAGCTGATGTCCCCCGCCGTGGTCGTCGGACTGGGCCAGTCGATCCACGACTGCATGGCGCTGATGACCGCCAAGCGCGCCCGGCACCTGCCGGTCCTGGCGGAGGGGGTGCTGGTGGGGATCGTCACGATCGGAGACGTGGTCAAGCAGATCATCTCCGACCAGGCCCAGACGATCGACGAGCTCGAGCACTACATCAGGGGCGTCTAGCGACCTGCTCAGCGCGGGCGGGGGCGGCCGCTGTGGGGGACGGCTACCCTTTCGGTCGGTCCTCACCACGGTGTCGGGCGTGCCCGAATCGGGGAACCATGAGCCCGGGCATGTGCGCTGCCCGTCACCGGGTGCCTTGGGCCGGTCCCTGTCGAGCTGCGCATCGGGGTCCGCTCCACACCGGCGACCTCACCCCCACGCACGGGCCAAAGAGAAGAGGACCGAGCCCCGTGAGGGCCCGGTCCTCTCTGTGCGGTGGTAGCGGGGGCAGGATTCGAACCTGCGACCTCCGGGTTATGAGCCCGACGAGCTGCCAGACTGCTCCACCCCGCGGCCGGTCGGGCAGTGTAGGGCGCAAGCGTGGCGAGTCAACCGTCCGCTGTCGCGGGATGCGGGATGCGGCCCGGATTCAGCCGCGCGAGGCCTCGCCGAGCCGAGCGCGGACCTGGGCGCGCAGGTCGAGGAGGGTGCGCAGGGCATCCGGCTCGCGGGTGAGGCCCAGCCACAGCGGCGGGGGCACGCCCTCGGGGCCCGACTCGCCCTGGGCCTGGGGCAGGTCCGCCAGGGCCTCCTCGATGCGGCGCAGGCTCTCGGGCCGGCCCTCCGCCAGGCCGGCACGCACCCACTCCTGGAGGTCCTTGAGGCGCACCGCGGCCGGCTCCGCCTGCCACTCGGGGCGCAGCACGATGCGCGTGAGCAGCGCGCAGGCCTCGCTCGCGCTCGTCCCCTTGCCTTCCCCCACCGTCACGTCGAGGCGCCCGAGCAGCGCGAAGGCCGAGCGCAGGTCGGGGATCGCGAGCAGGGCCTCGGCCTCGGGACCGGCCTCCACCAGCCGGCGGTAGTCCGCCAGGGCCTTCACGCCCTCGCCCGCGGCGGCGCGGAAGCGCGCCCGGTCGCGCAGCACGAGCCAGCGCGAGGGCGCGTCCGGCGCGCGCGCGAAGGACTCCTCGAAAGCGCCCTCGACCGCGGGCCTGGCCGGCGCCTGGCCACTGGCCGCGGCCAGGCACAGCTCGGCGCGCAGCACGGCGGCGAGATGCGTCGACTCGAAGGCGCCCAGGCCACCCGGGATCGGCTCGGCGCCCGCGGCGCGCGGGAGGTGCACCTCGACCACGCGCCGCGCGAAGGCTCCCCCGGCCCCCAGGATCTCCCGCGGCGCGACACCGGCGCGCAGCGCAAGCCAGACCCAGCCCGAGATCGCGGCGTGCTGCGCGGCGGAGAGGTCGTGGACCTGGGCATCGCTCAGCTCGGCCGTCAGGGCGAGCGCGTGGCGCAGGCACTGCAGGCGCGTCGCATCGCAGCGCACGGCGGCCAGTCGCTCGGCCAGGGCGACGAGGCCCGTCGTGCCACGCCGCGCGACCGCCGCCAGGGCCGGAACGAGCGTCTCGAGCAGGCCCGGATCGCAGCAGTGCGCCTCCAGGCCCGGCGCCGCGAGGGCTGGCACGAGCAGGCTCGGCGGCCCGTAGCGCCCGATCAGGGCCAGCAGGGCCAGCAGCGCCTCGCGGTTCGTCTCGAGCGCCAGCCGCGCAGCCAGGAGCTCGCCCTCGAGCGCACGCGCGACCGGCTCCAGCCCCGGCTCGGCGAGCAGCGCGAGCGCCCGCCGGCGCAGGTCCGCGTCGGCCGCTCCGATCTGGGAGGCGAGCGCCTGGGCCAGCTCCGCGCGGCCCGCCTGGGGGCCGAGCTCAGGGAGGATCTCGCCCAGCGCGCCGAGCAGCGCGTGGCGCACGGCCGTCGGCGAGGCGGGGTCCGAGAGCACGCGCGCCAGCTCCAGCGCATCGGCGGGCTCGGCCTGCAGGCCCAGCGCCGCGGCCGCGGCCGCGCGCACCGCGCTCTCCTGCGACTCGTCCAGCAACAGTGCCAGGAGCCCCTCGCGCGTGACGCCGCCGCGCAGCTCGGCGCGCAGGCCGCCGGCGCGCGCGACGCCGCACAGCTGGCGCGTCGAGGCCAGGACGGCCACCAGCGCGTCGGTCTCGCGCGTCCCGCGTGCGCGCTCGGCGGCGGTCAGGGCACGCGCGAGCGCGCCCAGGGCATCGACGGCCGTCAGGACGTGACCGAGGTCGCGCGACCCGCTCGTGCGCCAGGGCAGCCGCGCCAGGACCTGCGCCAGGGTCAGGGCGCGCGGCTCGCCACCGGCGCGCGCGAGATCGACGAGCAGCGCCCGCAGACGCAGCGAGACGGCGTGATCGACCTCCATCCGCTCGAGCGGCGCGACGCAGGCCAGCAGGGCCTCGTGGAACGCGCGCGGGTCGGGCTCGCCCTCGAGGTGCGCGACCAGCGCGGCCAGGGGCGCGGCCTCGCCGCCCCCGCCGGCCAGCGAGCGCGCCAGCACGCGCGCGGCGCCGGAGCGCACGGCGGGATCCGGATCGGCGAGCCAGGCCGCGGCGCCCGCCGGACGCAGCTCGAGCTCCGCCAGGAGCCGCTCGCGCGAGCGCGCCTCCTCCTCCAGCAGCGCCCCGACCAGGAGCCGCGTCCCGGGCCCGCCCTCGACCGCCGCGAGGAAGGGCGCGACCTCCTCCGGGCTCCGGAACCAGCGTCCGTACAGCGCGTGCAGGCTGTTCCGGGCCGCCGCGCCGCGCGCGAGGTCCGCCTCGGGCGCGAGGGCGCGCGCGACGCGCGGAGCGAGGTCGTAGGCCTCGAGCACGACCACGCAGCGGGCCGCCGCACCCCACAGCTCGCGCGGGGTCGTCGCATCCGCGAGCCAGGCGGCCAGGCGCGCGCGCTCCTCCGGCGTCAGCGTGCGCCGGAGCTCGACCCCGGCGCGCGCGCGCGCGGCCTCGACCTCGGCGGCGCGCGTCGCCGCGAGCCCGGGCGGGATCGGGCGTCCCGCACGCCACAGGCGCACCTCGAGCGGCTCGGTCGCGGCGGGCAGGGCCGGCACCTCGGCCTCGGCGGGCGGTTCCTCCGCCCGCGTCGAGATCACGGCAGGTCCGTCCGTCGCTCGCGGCCGGGCCTCGTCCGAGGCTCGCAGCGGCGCCTCGACCGGTCCCTGGCACCCGACCACGCTCAGGCAGGCGAGCGCGAGCAGCGTCGAGGGCAGCGAGCCGATCATCCGCGCGAGGATAGGGATGGGGATCGGGCGATTCCCGCGGCTTCTGGACCGGAAGCGGGAAAAAGGCCTGTCAGCGCGCCGGGCCGGCGGACAGGTGGGCGAGCACGCGCTCCACCACCGCCGCGGGCGGATCGTCGCCGCACTCGATCACGGCCTCCGCCAGCGCCCGGTACCAGGGCTCGCGCCGCGCGAGGAGCGGCTCGATCTCGGCCACGGCATCGTCGCCGAGCAGGGCCGGGCGCAGGCCCGGATCCGCCCGGAGGCGGCGGGCCAGCACGTCCGGCGGCACGGACAGGAAGACGCAGCGCGCCGTGCGCGCGAGCCAGGTGCGCGCATCGGCGCGCTCGACCACGCCGCCGCCCGTGGCCAGCACGAGGCGCGGGCTGGGCTCGAGGATGCGCCGCAGCGCGCCCGCCTCGAGCTCGCGGAACCAGGCCTGCCCGGCGCGCTGCAGGAGCTCCCCGGCCGAGCCCGCGCGCCAGCCGGCCCACCGTCCGGCCCGCAGCGTCTCCCCGTCGAGGTCCACGAAGGGCAGCGCGAGCCGGCGCGCGAGCTCGGCCCCGACCGTGCTCTTGCCCGCGCCGCGCGGGCCGAGCAGGGCCAGCGCCCCCCGGTTCGGGCTAGGCTCCATCGGCGGCGAGCGCGCTCTCGAAGGCGTGCCGCAGCAGGGCCACGTCGGGCTCCGCGCGCGTGAAGAGGCGACTTTGCAGGGCGGCCTGGCGCACGAACCACTCGGCCCCGGGGACGGCCGTGCAGCCGCGCGCGTGGGCCGCGACGAGGAGCGCGGTGCGGATCGGTCGGTAGACGGCGTCGAGCACGAGCGTGCCCGGCCGCAACCACTCGGCCGGGATCGGCAGCGTTCCAGGCCCGGCGGCGAGGGAGCCGACGGGGGTGGCGTGGACGAGCACGTCGTGCGGCCACGCAGCGATGCCGTCCCACGGGATCGACTCGCAGCCCAGGACCGCGCCGAGCTCCCGCGCGCGCGCCTCGTCCCGCGCCGCGACGGTGACGCGGGCATCCAGCGTGCGCGCCGCGTGGGCCACGGCCCGCGCCGCGCCGCCGGCGCCGAGCACGAGCACGCTCGCGCCCGCCAGCGTGGCCGCGCCGGCGCGCGTGCGCGCGTGCAGGTGAAACCCCTGGAGCAGCGTCTCGCGCACCGCCGGCACGTCGGTGTTCGCCCCGCGCCAGCCGTCGCGCTCGCGCAGCAGCGTGTTGACCGCGAACGTGCGCCGGCTGGCCTCGTCGTGCGCCGCGACCAGCCGGAAGGCGTCCTCCTTGAAGGGTGCCGTGATCGAGAAGCCGCGGAAGTTCGGCGCCGCGGCGAGGCGCAGGAAGGCCGCCAGGTCCGCAGGCTCGAAGGCCACGTAGACCGCATCGAGCTTGGCGGCCTTGAGGGCCATGCCGTGCACGCGCGGCGAGAGCGAGTGGCCGATCGGCCGCCCGACCACGCCGAGGATCGCCGTCTCCTGGCTGATCCCGCCCGGCGGCAGGGCCGCGCGCAGGTCGTTCACGCGCCACTGGCCGGGCGCGCTGAGCGGCGCGCTCGCCTCGCCCGGCCGCTCGGCCGGGGCGCAGTAGGTGAAGGGCGAGCCGAAGATCGGCGCCAGCAGGCGCGTGAAGCTCCCCGCGGCGCCGGAGGAGAACGCGACGACGCCCTTCGTCGTCGCCAGCCAGGCGAGGAGGCGCAGGCCGTCCTCGCAGCTCGCCGCGTGGGCGACGAGCTTCGTCACGTCCCCTTCGCCCAGGACGGCGCGCACCTCCTCGAGCACGGCGTCGAGGTCCTCCGGCGTCCCCTCGCGCTCGTGGCGCGAGACGATGCGGTGGCAGGGCGCCTTGACCTCCCCCACCTCGAGCGCGAGCGTCCAGTCGACGTCGACGAAGCGCGCCCCGGCCTCGGCCGCGTCGTGGTAGAGCGCGCACAGCTCGTCCACGCCGTGGGCGCGCGTCCCGAAGGCCTCGGGCCCGTGGCAGGCGACGATGACGGGCTTCTTCGCCGCCTTCACGAAGGCCCGCAGCTTCTCCTTGCCCGGATGCCCGATGTGGTCGAGGCGCAGCTCGATCAGGTCCGCCAGCGCCTCCTGCCGCAGCGCGCGCGCACACAGTGCGTCGAAGTCGGAGTCGAGGTGCGAGACGACGATGGCCACGCGGCGATCCTAGCGTCCGCGAGCTTCGCGCTTCAGCACGCGCAGGAGCCGACGCCGAGTGGCCGAGTCGATCGATCCCCGCGCATGCGCGAGCTCCAGCATCGTCTCGCCGAGCAGGCAGTACAGCGCGCGCGCCTCGGGGATCGCTTTCAGGGCCTGCAAGTGGCCCAGCACCAGGGACTCGGAGCCTCGTGACAGGGCACCCGTGAGGGCCCGCTGCGGTCCTGCCGTCCACGTGTACCAGAGGGTATTCCCCACGAGGTGGGCCAGAGCCGGCCGGATCTCGGCCGCGTCCTCGAACGAGCGCGCCAGGACACGCTCGGTCTGATGGAAGAGAGCCACCAGCCCCCCACAGAGGAGCGAGGCACCGGCGTGGTAGGCCTGCGCGGCCCCGGAGTTTCCTGCCAGCACGAACGGGGTGCCTCGGATCCCGCGCACGATCTGGCGCGCCGCGCGGAGGGCCCGAGCATCCCCTTCGAGCGCGTACCGCGAGCGATGCAGCGGCGAGGTCTCCTCGGCTCCGGCGGGCACCGGCGTCAAGGGGTGCATC
>DASVAP010000261.1:0-2744 GCA_036376275.1 Planctomycetota bacterium
GGCCGTGCCCCGCGAGGGCACGGGGGCGGACTGTACCGGCCGGATCGGTAACTTCGTGTGGCACGACCTGGATGGCAACGGCATCCAGGATCCCGGCGAGCCCGGCCTGCCCGGCGTGCGCGTCCTCCTGACGGACCTGGAGGGCAACCTGCTCGACGACGCCATCGTGCAGGGCAACGGCTACTACATCCTCGGCGGTGACCTGTGCGCGGACGACTATCTCGTCCTGGTCGACGAGAGCACGCTGCCGCCCGGCTTCGTGCGCACGGTCTGCGACGCCGGCAGCGACGACACGCTCGACAGCGACTGCCAGCCCTTCCACGTGCCCCTGCCGGACGACACGCACCGCGCGCTGCGCATCGACTTCGGCTACCGCGTGGGGGTCTGCACGGGCTCGATCGGCGACCTCGTGTGGAACGATCTCAATGGCGACGGCCTGCAGGACCCGGGCGAGCCGGGCATCCCCGGCGTGCTCGTGCTGCTGGCCGGCCCGGACGGCCTGATGCGCTCCACGACCACCGACGCGAACGGCCATTACCTCTTCGACGGCCTGTGCGCCGGTAGCTACTGGCTCGAGGTCGAGACCGGCACGCTGCCGCCCGGCTTCTCGCCCTCGCCCTGCGACGTGGGCCCGGACGACACGCGCGACAACGACTGCTCGCCCAAGTACGTGCTCCTGCCCTACGACGACACGACCGACCCGACCTGCGACTTCGGCTACAACGGCATGGACCTCGGCTGTCGCCTGACTGCCGGCGGCCTGTGCAAGAACGCGCCGGCGCCGAACCAGGACCACTGGTCGGTCGGCGGCCAGATCGGAGCCCCGACGCACGCGCAGCCGCAACCCTGCGGCGAGTGGACCCACACGCAGCGCAAGGGCCCCTCGGGCAAGTTCACGTTCCACGCGGGCACGAACAGCGCCACGCCCGAGACCGAGATCGACCAGGTCCTGTGCAGCGACCCCGGCAACTGCGAGCCGGCCTCCAACCCCGCGCCGGTGAAGCAGATCACCTTCCGCGGCGTCGGCCGGTTCCACAACGTGACGAGCGGTCCCTTCAAGAGCGATCCGCGCGTGATCGTGGGCGTGAGCCACCACTGGTTCGAGGCCCACTGCGAGGACCTGGGCGAGCCCGGCAACGGCGGCTCGCAGGACGCCCCGGGCCCGGGCTGCCCCTCGGGCGGCTTCGAGGGCAGCGTCGGCAACTGCGACTGCCCGGACTTCTACCGCATCCAGATCCACGCGGACGCGAGCCCGGACTCGCCGGTGATCTACGCGGTGCAGGGCTACCTGGACGGCGGCAACTTCCAGATGCACGACCCGATCGGCGGTCACACCTGCGAGTGAGCGCGCCGCGCCGGGGGAGCTGCGGCTCCCCCGGCGCATCGCTTCAAAGCGAGACGCGCGCGACGAGCGGGCCCTGGTAGGACCAGGGCACGACGGCGGAGCGGTTCGAGGAGCCGATCGCGAACTGCGGCGTGTCGCCGGGGTTTAGCGCGAAGCGGTACTCGCCGAGGGGCAGCGCCAGGACCGCCGCGCCCTGGTCGTCGGTCGCGAGGCCCCAGATGAGCGGCAGGCCGGCGGCATCGAGCACGGCCACCTGTCGGCGCGCCAGCGGCTCGCCGCTCGCCCGCGCGACGAAGAGCACGCGCGCGCGGACGACCTCGATCGGGACGAGCGCGAGCACGCGCCCGCCCGGCGCCAGCTCGACGCGCGCCGGATGAAGGTGCTTCCAGCCCGCGTCGCGGTCCGCGACCTGGATGCGGAAGCCGGCTGCGAAGGACGGCACGGGCCCGAAGCGCCCGTTCGCATCGGTCAGGCCCACCAGCTTCCCGCCCAGGTCGCGCACCAGCTCGACCTCGAGCCCGGCCGCCGGCACGCCGTTCACGCGCGCCTCGACCGCGAGCGAACCGGGCAGCTCGGCCACCTCGATGTCGCGCTCGTGCACGACGCCGTCCTCGATCCGGACCTGCGCGATGCCCTGCCGGTCGCCCTCGCCGTGGCCCGTGCTGCGCCACAGGGCGTTGCCCGGCCCGTGCAGGTACACCGTGACGAGCCCCGCGGTCACGGGCCCGAGCTCGAAGCGACCGTCGTCCCCGACCGGCGCCAGGGTCGGTCGCGCGCGGGCCAGCGCGCGCGCGAGGGCCTCGGGCTCACCCGTGGGTTCGACCGCGACGCTCACGCCGATGCGATACCCGCGCCACGCGAACGGGAGCGCGCTCGTCAGCCGCCCGCGCAGCCAGCCGCCGGAACCCGGAGCCGCCGGCTTCGCCTCCGCGGGAGCGCGCTCTGCGGGCGAGCGCTCCGCGCTCTCCACGCGCGCCGGACGCGCCTCCGGCGCGAGGACGTCCGCGCCCTCGCGCGCGGCCGATCCGGCTGTGGGCGCGACCGCGGCCTCCGGCCCACGCACGCGCGGCGTGCGCAGGAGGAGGAGGAGCGCGATCCCCAGCGAGCCGAGCACGCACGCGAACAACCAGCGGGATCCCATCGGGCCTCTGCGGGCCCAGGATAGCCCGGCGCACGCGAGCCGCGCGGCTCCGCGCCCGGCTCGCCCTCCGCCGCGCTACTTGTACGCCACTGCCGCGCTCGAGGCGCCCGCCAGGTGCAGCACCTCGAAGCGCTGGAAGCCGACCTCGCCGCACCACTTGCGGAAGTCCGCGCCGGTGAAGTCGAAGGCGTCGCCGAACTCGATCAGCATGTTCAGCGACATCAGCAGGCCGAACACGTTCTCGCGCCGGCGGTCGTC
>DASVAP010000267.1:0-25857 GCA_036376275.1 Planctomycetota bacterium
GACGTCCTCGGCGTCGACCTGGCCGTCGGCCGGGATGAAGCCGACCCACGTCCCGCGCGCGTGGGGGATGCCGGAGAGCAGCCCGAAGCCGTAGCCCTGGTTCACCGCGACCGTCACCGGCACGACCGGCAGGCCGCGCGCGACCAGCTCGGCGATGCGCGCGGCGCTGTCGTCGCGCGAGCCGTTGTCGACGGCCACGATCTCGAGCCGCCGGCCGGCCGCGGCGAAGGCCGCACACAGCGCCGGGAGCGTGTAGGGGATCGACTCGGCCTCGTTGTAGCAGGGGATGACGAGCGAGAGCTCGGGCCGTGTCGGGTCGGGGCTCGCCGCCGGCCCGGTCACGCGCGCGCCCCGGCCCCGGGCTCGGGCTGCGGCCCGAGCTGCTGGCGGTACCAGGCCACCGTGCGCTCCAGGCCCTGGCGCAGGGTGAAGGCCGGCTGCCAGCCGAGCACGCGCCGGGCCTTGGTGCAGTCGAGGTACTGGCGCTCGATCTCGTTGCTGGCCTGGTTCTGCACGACCGGCTCCAGCTCGGGCCGTCCGGCGGCGCCCAGGATCAGCGCGACCATCTCGAGCACGCTCTTCGGCTCGGAGGTGCCGAAGTTGAAGGCCTGGCCGGCCAGCTCGAGCTCGAGCATGCGCTCCGCCAGGAACAGGTAGGCCGCGACCGCGTCCTCGACGTAGAAGTAGTCGCGCACGAGCCGGCCGTTCGAGCGCACGATCGGGCGCTCGCCCGCGAGCGCCGAGCGGATCGTGCCCGGCACGATGCGCGAGTAGTTCAGGTCGCCGCCGCCGTAGAGGTTGCCGCAGCGCGTGGTCACGACGGGCAGGCGGAAGGAGGCCGCGTAGCTGGCGCACAGGAGCTCGGCGCAGGCCTTGGAGGCGTCGTAGGGGAAGCGCCCGAGCAGCGGGGCCTCCTCGGAGTAGGGGAGCTTGGCGTGCTCGCCGTAGGCCTTGTCGCTGGAGGCGACCACCACGCGCTTGACGAGCTGCGGCAGGCTGCGCGCGGCCTCGAGCACGTTCCAGGTGCCCTTGATGTTGCTCTCGAAGGTCGAGAGCACCGAGCGCGTGGCCGTGCCGACGATCGTCTGGGCCGCCAGGTGGAAGACGGTCTCGACCTCGTACTCGTTGAGGGCCCGCAGCACCTCCTGGAAGTCCTCCAGCGGCGCGCGCACCACGTTGACGCGCTCGATCGCGCCGGTCGTGACCAGGCGGCTGCGCGGCACGGCGTCGCGCACGAGGCAGGTGACGTTCGCTCCGCGCGCCAGCAGCGCCTCGGTCAGCCATGAGCCGAGGAGGCCCGTTGCTCCCGTGACGAGGACGCTGCGGTCGCGCCAGGGGCTCGGTGTGGTCATGCCGCTCCTCGCTGGTGGGAGGGAGGAAGGGGGCGCGGAGGCGCGGAGGGAAGACGCGGAGACGCGGAGGAAGGAGCCAGGAGGAAGGGGGAAGAGGAAGGGGAAGGGGAAGGGGAAGAGGAGCGTTCCGAGCCGTGCGCGACCGCGTCCAGACCTTCGCCCGGGACTCTCCGCCGCGCCGAACCCTCACACCCCAACCCTCTTTCTCCGCGTCTCCGCGTCTTCCCTCCGCGTCTCCGCGCTCCTCCTCCTCCCCTCACGACGCGAGCCACTTCTTCCACGGCGCCTCCCCGCTCGCCCACAGCGCGTTCATCGCCTGCACGTCCTTGTAGGTGTCCATCGCCTGCCAGAAGCCGCGGTGCGTGAAGAGCGCCATCTCGCCGTCCGTCGCCAGGCGGTGGAAGGGCTCGTGCTCGAGGATGCAGCCGGGCTCGGGCGAGAGGTACTCGAACAGGCGCTTCGAGAACACGAAGAAGCCGCCGCTGGTCAGGTCGTTCATCAGCGGCTTCTCCTGGAAGTAGGTGACCGTGCCGGAGCCGTCGACCTTGACGATCCCGTACTTCGAGTGCGGGTGGAAGCCGGTGATCGTGCCGATCTTGCCGTGCGTGCGGTGGTAGGCGACCAGCGCGTCGAGGTCGACGTCCGAGAGCCCGTCGCAGTAGTTCGCCAGGAAGGTGTCGGTCTCGATCAGGTGCGCCACGCGCGCGAGTCTCGCGCCGGTCTGGCTCTCCTGGCCCGTGTCGACCAGCGTCACCTGCCAGTCCTCGACCTCGCCGCCGTGGGTCTGCATGCGCGTCTCGCCGTCCGCGAAGCGCAGGGTGAAGTCGGCGTTCATCCAGCGGTAGTCGAGGAAGTACTGCTTGATCATGCTGCCCCGGTACCCGAGGCACAGGATGAAGCGCCGGTAGCCGAAGTGGTAGTAGTGGCGCATCAGGTGCCACAGCACTGGGCGCCCGCCGATCTCGACCAGGGCCTTGGGCCGGAACTCGGTCTCCTCGCGCATGCGCGTGCCGAGGCCGCCGCACAGGATCACGACCGGCTCGGCCTTCGGGGTGTGCGGGCCACCGGCGCCCTTCTTCGGCTTCGTCACAGGACCTTCGGCTCGGGGATGGGGACGAGGAAGCGCCCGCCGGCGGCGCGGTAGGCCGCCTCCTGCTGCACGATCTCGGGCGCGAGGTTCCAGGGCAGGATCAGGGTGTAGTCGGGGCGGTCCTCGGCCAGGACCGGGACCGGCCGGATCGGGAGGTGCGCGCCGGGGGTGAGCTTGCCGACCTTCAAGGGGTTGCGATCGACCGTGTATTCGACCAGCTCGGGCCCGATCCCGCAGTAGTTGAGCAGCGTGTTGCCCTTGGCCGGCGCGCCGTAGGCGGCGATGCGCTTGCCGTCGGCGCGCAGGCGCTCGAGCAGCGCGCGCAGGGCGACCCGGTTGGCGGCCACGCGGCGCGCGAAGGCGTGGTAGGTCTCGGCGCGCTCCAGGCCCAGCTCGCGCTCGCGCGCGAGGAACGGGGCCAGGGCCGGGCCGTGCCCGGCCCCGGGGCGCGCCAGGAGGCGCAGGCTGCCGCCGTGCACGGAGAGCTCGCTCACGTCGAAGATGGCGAGCCCGGCGCGCGCGAAGGCCCCGGCCAGGGCGGCGGCCGAGAAGTAGGAGAGGTGCTCGTGGTAGACGGTGTCGTACTCGAGCCGCTCGACCAGGTGCAGCAGCCAGGGCACCTCGATCGAGACGACGCCGGCGGGCTCCACCAGGTGCCGGCAGCCGCGCAGCACGCCCGGGAGGTCGGGCACGTGGGCCAGCACGTTGTTGCCGCACACCAGGGCCGCAGGGCCGCGCTCGGCGCGCAGGGCCCGGGCGGTGGCCTCGGAGAAGAAGCGCGCCTCGCACTCGACGCCCTTGGCCTCGGCGATCCGGCACAGGTTCGCGGCCGGCTCGATCCCGAGCACGCGCACGCCCTGCGCGCGGAAGGCGGCCAGCAGCGTGCCGTCGTTGCTGGCGAGCTCGACCACCAGGTCGTCGCCCCCGAGCTCCAGGCGCCGCACCAGCGTCTCCGCGTAGGCCGCGAAGTGCGCGACCATCGTGCTGGAGGCGCCCGTCAGGTACACGTAGTCGGCGAACAGCACCTCGGGCGGCACCAGCTCCGAGAGCTGCACCAGGCCGCAGGCGTGGCAGAAGAGGAGCTGCAGCGGGTAGCGCGGCTCGGCGTCGCGCGCCCGCTCCGGCGCGACGTTGGCGTTGGCAAGCGGCGTCGTGCCGAGGTCGAGCACCAGCTCGCGCTCCTTCGAGCCGCAGGCGAGGCAGGCCGGCGAGGCGCTCACGCCAGGCCCTCCGCCAGGCGCGCGGCCAGGCGTCGCAGCCCGTCACGCGGGTCGCGGCTCGGCGTCCAGCCCAGGGCGGTGTGCAGGCGCTCGACGGGGACCGGCGGGTGGTGCATCTCCTCGAGGAGGGGGGGTAGGTCGCCGAAGCCGAGGCGCGCGCGCGCGATCCCCAGCTCGTCGGCCAGCGCGAGCACCAGCTCGCGCACCGGGGTCAGCGCGCCCGAGGCCAGGTTGAGGCACGGGGCGTCGAAAGGATAGCGGCCGGACTGCAGGGTTTCCGCCGGGAGCTCGGCCAGCTCCACCAGGGCCCGCGCGGCGTCCTCGACGTACACGAGGTCGCGCTTCTGGTGCCCGCTGGAGAGGGGGATGCGCTCGGTCGTGCCGCGCGCCGCGACCAGGGTCGGGACCAGGCGTCCGGGGCGCTCGCCGGGCCCGAAGACGGTGAAGAGGCGCGCGACGACGGCCGGCACGTGGGCGCGCATGTCGGCGATCGCGGCCGTGGCCAGGTGCTTCGACTTGCCGTAGGGCTCGCCCGGGCGCGGCACGGCCTGCTCGTCGAGCGTGCGCGCCTCGCCGTACTCCAGGGCCGAGCCGGCGTGCACCAGGCGCGCCCCGGGCCAGGGGCTCGGGCCGCGCAGGGCGAAGAGCAGCTCGAGCACGACCAGGCCGTTGAGCCGCTGGTAGAGCAGCGGGTCGCGCTCGTCCTTGGCCACGCCGTGGCCCACCAGGTTGAAGACCACGTCGGGCGACGCGCGCCGCAGGAGCTCGGTGCCGGCCTTCGTCGGCGCGAGGTCGGCCACCAGGACCTCGGCCCCGCCCGTGTGCCAGGGCGAGAGCCGCGCCGGATCACGCACCTGGGCCAGGACGTGGGCCCCGCGCTGCAGGAGCTCGCGCGTGACCCAGCGCCCGAGGAACCCGGAGGCTCCGAGGACCAGGGCGCGGCGGCCGTGCAGCGGGCTGGGGGGCATGCAGCGCAGGAGTCTTTCCCCTCGTGGCGCCGGGCTCCAGCACCTGTGCCGATTCTCGCGCCGGCCACGGGCGGGGACCGCTCCGCGGGCCGCGCCGCTCGCCCGCGCCCTCCGCCGGGCCGCGGCGCTCCGTGAGGCCGGCTGCGCGGATGGCTACCATCCCGGGCGGTGGCGAAGGATCCCGTAGCGCGGCAGCGGCTCGTGGCGCTCCTGACCGCGGCGGGCTTCGCCGTGGCGTGGCACCTGTGGGTCGGGGACGCGCACCTGAACCCGGCCGAGGAGGGCTACCTCTGGTACGGCACCTGGCGCACGGGCCTGGGCGAGATCCCGGTGCGCGACTTCCAGTCCTACGACCCGGGGCGCTACTACCTGTGCGCGGCGCTCGCGAAGGTGCTCGGGGGCGGCCTGCTCGGGCTGCGGCGCGCGGAGGCCTGCGTGCAGGGGCTCGGGATCCTGTTCGGGCTCCTGGCGGCGCGGCGCGCGACGCGCGCGAGCTGGGTGCTCGTGCCGCTCGGCGTGGTGCTCGGGGCCTGGATGTTCCCGCGCCACAAGGTCTTCGAGGGCATGGTGGCGCTGGCCTGCACCTGGAGCGGGACGCGCCTGCTCGAGCACCCGACGCGCCGGCGACATGCCGCGGCCGGCGTGACGGCCGGCCTGGCGGCGGTCTTCGGGCGCAACCTCGGGCTCTACGCGGCCGTGGCGCTGGCGCTGCTGGCGGCCGTGAGCGCCTGGAAGCGCCGCGAGCGCGGCTGCGCACGCGACGGCCTGGCGCTGGCGGGCGGGGTCGTGGCCGGCTACGCGCCGATGCTCGCGCTGATGCTGCTCGCGCCGGGCTTCCTCGCGCAGTTCGTCGAGTCGCTGCGCCTGCTCCTGCGGCTCGGCGCGAACATCGAGGCGCCCTGGCTGTGGCCCTGGCGCGTCGAGCTGGCCGGCGTCGGCGCGCGCGAGACGCTGGCGCGGATCTGCCTGGCGCTGGTCTACCTGCTGCCGGTGACGGTCCTGCCCCTCGGCTGGCTCGTGCTCCTGCGCGCGCGGGCCGAGGAGCTGCCGCGCCGCGCCGCGCTGGGCGCGGCGGCCGTGGTGGGCACGCTCTTCCTCCACCACGCGAGCGTGCGCTCGGACGCCTCGCACCTGGCGCAGTCGATCCAGCCGACCCTGGTGGCGACCGCGGGGCTGCTGGCGCTCCTGGCGGAGCGCCGGCGCGCGCTGGCGGCGGGCCTGGCCGTGGTCCTCGGCCTCGGCGCCGTGGACGCCGCGGTGGAGCACAACCCGGCCCTCAACCACGTCGGGCGCGCCCGGCTCGTCAGCGTCCAGCTCGGCAACGAGCGCCTGCGCTTCCTGCCGCAGCACGCCGACTACTACCCGCGCCTCCTGGCCGCGCTCCAGCGCCGCGTCGGACCCGAGGAGCGCATCTTCATCGCGCCCTCGCGGCCCTCGTTCTACGCCCTGCTCGGCAAGCGCTCGCCGAGCTGGTGGATCTACTTCTTCGTCGAGGGCGCGGACGAGGCCGAGCAGGCGCGCCTGGTGGCCGAGCTGGAGGGCGTCGAGTGGGTCCTGCTGGTCGACCACGCCATCGCCGAGCGCGAGGGGCTGCGCTTCCCGAACTCCTATCCGCTGGTGTGGGCCCACGTGCTCGCGTCCTACCGGCGCGTGCCGACGCCCGAGCTCGAGCCGAACCACCAGCTCTACCGCCTGCGCACGGCGCCGGGCGGCGAACGGTAGGACCGGGGTAACGCCCAGGGCGCGGCGGGCGTAGCGCCGCGCGCCTCCCTAGAGTCGTCGCTCCCGTCCCGTCCGAGGTCCCATGCCGCGCTCCACGCCTCGCCTGCTCCCGATCCTGCTCGCCCTCGCGCCCGCCGCCAGCGCGGGCGAGGCCACGCTCGCGCGCACGTCGCTCGAGCACCGCCGCGCCGACGGCGGCGTGGCGCGTGCCGAGCGCTGCCGCCTGCGCGTCCCGATCGTGCGCGCCGACCCGCAGTCGAAGCCGATCGAGATCGACGTGTGGCGCTTCCTGGCGCAGGCGGGCGCGCCGGAGGGCGTGCCGCCGATCTTCCTCCTGCATGGCGGTCCAGGCTGGCCCGGAGTGGAGGAGCACCAGATCGACTGGGAGGGCCAGGTGGCCCAGTTCACGCGCTTCGCCGAGCTCGTCTACGTGGGTCAGCGCGGGATCGGCAGCTCGACCGACCTCCCGTGCGACGCGAGCGTGGTGGGCCCGCCCCCGCCCGCGGATGCGGACGACGCGGCGCTAGCGGAGCTCCTGCGCGCCGCCAGCGCGCGCTGCCGGGCGCACTGGGAGGCCCAGGGCTACGACACGCGCGGCCTGAACGTGCGCGAGGCGGCGGCCGACGTGGCCGACGTGGCGCGCCTCCTGGGGCACGAGAAGATCCAGCTCTACGGTGGCAGCTTCGGCTCGCACTGGAGCATGGCGGTGCTGCGCTTCCACGCAGACCTCGTGGCGCGTGCCGTGCTGAACGGGATGGAGGGCCCCGACCACACCTACGACCGGCCCAGCGGGGTCCTGAAGGCGCTCGAGCGCATGGCGGCCGCGGCCGAGGCCGCGCCGCAGCTCGCCGGGCACGTGCCCGAAGGCGGCCTGATCGCGGCACTGCGCGCGGTGATCGAGGGCGTCGAGGAGGAGCCCTTCGAGGTCGAGCTGCCCGGCGCCGGTGAGGTGCGCATCGACGCCGAGGGCCTGCGCGGGCTCGCCCTCGGGGTCAGCGCGCGCGTCAGCTCGCGCAGTGGCATGCCGAGCTGGCCGGCCGACGTCCTGGCCCTGCACCGCGGCGAGTTCGAGGCCGCCGCACGCGCGATCCATGCCGCGCAGGCCGAGACCCTGACGCTGCCGGGCGCGGCCTTCTTCGGCCTCGACTGCGGCTCGGGCATCACGCGCCCGCGCCTGGCCGAGTACCAGGGCGACCCTGCCACCGCCCTGCTCGGGGACCTCGCGCGCTTCTACGAGTCCACCTGTCCGGCCTGGGGCACCGATCTCGGCGACGAGTTCCGCCAGGGTTTCCGCAGCGCCGTCCCGACGCTCATCGTGCAGGGCCTGTGGGACGTGAACACGCCCTTCGAGAACGCGCTCGAGTGCCTGCCCTTCTTCGAGCGCGTTCATTTCATCCCGGTCGACGGGGGCTCGCACGCGGCCCTGGACGAGGCCCTGCGGCTCGCGCCGGGCTTCCGCGAGGCGCTGCTCGCCTTCCTGGAGACGGGCTCGCTGGAGGGGCTGCCGGCCGAGGTCGCGCTGCCGCCGATCGCCTGGGCCGTGCCGCGCTGAGGCGCGGCCGCTACCCTGGCGCGCCGCATGCGATCGCAATCCACGAGAGGCGCGCTCCGGGCCGGCGGCGGGCTCGCGATCCTGCTGCTCGGCGCCCTGGCGGGCTGCGGCGGCGCGGCGCCGCCCCCGCACGTGATCGTGATCTCGATCGACACGCTGCGCCGCGACGCCCTGGCGGCCTTCGCGCCGGAGGCCGGGCCGCTGCTGGCCCTCGACCGCCTGGCGCGCGACAGCGTGCGCTTCGAGAACGCGCTCTCCAGCGCCTCCTGGACCCTGCCGGCGCACGCCTCGCTCCTCACCGGGCTCTACCCGGACCGCCACGGGGCCACCGACCGGCGCGTGACGCTGGCGAGCCAGGTGCCGACGCTCGCGGAGCGCCTGGCGGCGCGCGGCTACGAGACGGCCGCCTTCACCGGCGGCGGGTTCCTGGACCCGGAGTACGGCCTCGGGCGCGGCTTCGAGCGCTACGCCGCCAAGACCCACGGCAAGCAGGAGCGCGCCGAGGATGCGGAGGGCCTGCTGGCACGCGTCGCGGACTACCTCGACGCGCGTCGCGACGGGCGGCCGCTGTTCCTGTTCCTGCACACCTACGCGGTCCACAACTACTACGATGCGCGCGACGAGGCCGCCGTGCGCGCCCGCCAGACCCGCCTCGCCTCGCGCAAGGCCTACGTGGACTGCGTCCTGGGCCGCACGAGCTGCCCCGAGGAGACCTGGGAGACGCTGGAGGCGCTCTACCGCGCCGAGCTCGAGCTGCTGGACGACGCCTTCGCGCGCCTGGTGGCCGAGCTGGAGCGCGCCGGCCTCTGGCACGACGCGATCGTGGTGCTGCTCTCCGACCACGGCGAGGGCTTCGAGCCCGCGCGCGGCCGCATCCACCACGGCGGACGCCTGCACGCCGACCAGCTCGCGATCCCGCTGCTCGTGCGCGTGCCCGGCGTGGCCCCGCGCGCCGAGGCCGCGCCGGTGTCGCTGGTCGACCTGATGCCGACCCTGCTCGAGCTGACCGGCACGCCCGTCCCGCCCGACCTCGACGGGCGCTCCCTGGCCGCGAGCCTGCGCGACGGCACGCCGCTCGCCCCGCGGCCGCTGCTGGCGATGGAGCACTACTTCGGCTGGGAGGAGGGCAAGCGCGACACCTCGCCGGAGGTGCTGGCCCTGCCGCGCGAGCTGGCCGTGATCGATGCCGACGGCTGGTACATCACCGGCGAGCGGCCGGACGAGCTCTACGGGCCCGCGGACGCGGACCAGGCGACCAACCGCCTGCGCACGCCGGCCGAGTCGGAGGGCTACCGCGCGCGGCTCGGCGCGCGACCCCTCGCGCGCGCCGAGAGCGAGCGCGCCGAGGAGGGCGAGGGGCTGGGGAACGCCCTCGACGCGCTCGGGTATGGCGGCGGCGAGGAGTGAGCCCGGCGAGCCGCGGGGGGTAGGTCGCGGTCGGGCGCGAGCGAGCGCAGCCCGAGCCCGGTGCGGGCGCGCTCGTTCCGGAACGGAGGTCTCGCCCCCGCCAGGGAGCTCGACGGGCACCCGGGTCTCCTCGCCGGGCGACACGGGTCATGGTCCGGGGGACGTTACGAGTCGATATTTCAGAAAAGCCTGAAAGTTCGAGCCATGGGGAACCCGCGCGTCGCTAGCCTGGGGGCATGGGACGGACCGCCGACGTGCGCCGGGACTTCGTGGAGCTGTGGGGGAGCCTCGGGGGCTACTGGGGCATCCCGCCGGCCACGGCGCGCGTCTACGCCTGGCTGCTCTCGCAGGCCGAGCCCTGCGGGGCCGAGGCCATCGTCGAGGGGCTGGGGATGAGCCGTGGGGCCGTCAGCATGGCGGCGCGCGAGCTGCGCGACTGGGGCCTCGTGCACGTCGAGCGCGTGCCCGGCTCGCGGCAGGCCCTCTACCGGGCCGAGACGGACCTCGAGGTCGCGATCCGCAACATCGTGCGCACGCGCAAGCGCCGCGAGTGGGATCCGCTGCTCGCGCGGCTGCGCGCGTGGATCGAGGAGCTGGCGCGCGAGCGCGGCGCGGAGGCCGAGACCTTCCGCGAGCGCCTGGGCGCGATCGAGGCCCTGGTCGGCATGGCCGACTCGATGGCCGACTCGTTCCTGAAGGGCGGCATGGTGCAGAAGCTCGGGCTGAAGGTCCTCGTGGCCTCGGCCCGGCGCCAGGGCCGCCGGCGGAGCGGGCCGTGAGCGAACCGATGAGCAACCCCCGACGGAGCGATCCATGAGCATGCTGAACGCCCTCCTCGTCTCCCTCCTCCTGACCTCGGTCTTTGCCCTCCTGCTCGTCCTCTTCCTGCGCCGGCCGCTGCACGGGCTCCTCGTCGAGCTGTGCGGCAACGAGCCGCGCGCGCGCTTCTGGTCGGCCTACTGGGGGGCGACGCTCGTGCTGGCGGCGCTGTTCGGCCTGCTGGCCTCGGCTCCGCTCGGTCAGGAGGAGGCCTGGGGCGACAGCCAGGCCGTGCCGCTCGTCCTGTCCGGCCTCCGGGCCAGCCTGTTCGCGGTGCTGCTGGTGCTCGGCATGCTGGCGCTCGTCCTCGTGCGCTCGATCGCGAGCTACGAGCGCGGACGCAGCCGGGCGCACTTCGGGCTGCGCTCGGAGGGCGCTCCGTCGTCCTGAGCGGGCGTCCGGGCGCGCCCGGTGCTCAGCCGGACCCCGGCGCGCGAGCCTCCCACCTCACCCTCAGTGGGCCTCGAGCCAGCTCTTCCCGGCGCCCACGTCCACCTTCAGAGGGACGGACAGCTTCACCGCCTGCTCCATGCAGCGCTTCAGCAGCGCCTTGGTCTCGTCCAGCTCCCTCGCCGGGCACTCCAGGACCAGCTCGTCGTGGACCTGCAGCAGCATCTGGGCCTGGAGCTTCGAGCCCGCCAGGGCGCGCTCCAGGTCGATCATCGCGCGCTTGATGATGTCGGCGGCCGAGCCCTGGACCGGGGTGTTCAGCGCGGCGTTCTCGGCGAAGACGCGCACGCGGTTGTCGGTCGAGTTGAGGTCCGGGACCTTGCGGCGCCGCCCCAGCAGGGTCTCGACGTAGCCCCTCTGTCGGGCCTCCTCCAGCAGGCGGTCCATCCAGGCGCGGATGGTCGGGAAGGAGGCGAAGTAGCGCTCGACGAAGCCCTTGGCCTCCGCCAGGGTCATGCCGGTCTCGCGCGCGACGCGCTGCGGGCCCATCCCGTACAGGAGACCGAAGTTGATGACCTTGGCCTTGTCGCGCATCTCGCGCGTGACGAGCTCGGGCATGACCCCGAAGACGCGCGCGGCGGTGGCGGCGTGCACGTCCTGGCCCCGCTCGAAGGTGCGGCGCATGTGCTCGTCGCCCGAGAGGTGCGCCATCACGCGCAGCTCGATCTGGCTGTAGTCGGCCGAGACCAGCAGCCACTCGCCGTGGGCGTCCGGGAGGCGCGGGACGAAGGCCGCGCGCAATTGCTTCCCGCGCTCGGTGCGCACCGGGATGTTCTGCAGGTTCGGGTCGCTGGAGGCGAGGCGGCCCGTGGCGGCGCTGACCTGGCTGAAGGAGCAGTGGATGCGCCCGGTGGCCGCGTTGACGTACTGCGGCAGGGCGTCGACGTAGGTGCTCTTCAGCTTCTGCACCTCGCGGTACTCGAGCAGGGCCTTGACGATCGGCACGTCGCCGTACTGCAGCGAGAGCGTGTCGTAGTCCGTGGCCCAGCCGGTCTGGGTCTTCTTGACGCGCTTCACGTGGGCCTGGTCCTGGATGCGCAGCTTCTCGAACAGGATCTCGCCCAGGGCCTTGGTGCTGTTGACGTTGAAGTTCTCGCCGGCGTGGCCCTGGACCTCGTGCGTCAGGTGCACGAGCTCCTTCTCCATCTCCGTCGCGAGCCGCGCGATCAGTTCCGTGTCGAGGCGGATGCCGCGCTCCTCCATGGCCGCCAGCACGGGCACCAGCGGCAGCTCGAGCTCGTGGAAGAGGCGCGTGGCCCCGGCCTCCTCGAGCTCGGCCTCCAGCACGGCGCGCAGCCGGAAGGCCACGTCGGCGTCCTCGCAGGCGTACTCGCACACCTTCTCGAGCGGCACCTGGTCCATCGTGACCATGGTCTTGCCCTTCCCGAGGAGCTCGCTGGTCGGGATCTTCTTGATCCCGAAGTGGCGCAGGGCGAGCGCGTCGATCCCGTGCGTGCGCGCGTCGCCGCCGGAGACGCAGAAGCTCGCGACCAGCGTGTCGAAGGCCGGCGGCGGCAGGCGCAGCCCGGCGTGGGCCAGCACGAGCCAGTCGAACTTGGTGTTCTGGCCGAAGCGCGCGAGGCCCGGGTCGACGAGGAGCGGCTCCAGGGCCGCGAGCAGCGCCGCGCGGCCCTCGGGGAAGACCTCGGGCCGGACCGGCACGTAGAAGGCGCGCCCCTCGCGAGCCGAGAAGGAGAGCCCGACCAGCTCGGAGTCGAGCGGGAACAGCCCGGTCGTCTCGGTGTCGAGCGCGAAGGAGCCGGCCGCGCGCAGCTCGGCGAGCATCGCCGAGAGAGCGGCGCGCTCGCGCACCAGCACGTAGTCGCGCGGTCCGCTGCGGCTCGGCGCGGGGGCCTGGGCGCCGACCTTCTCCACCAGCAGGCGGAACTCGAGCTCGCGGAAGAGCGCCAGCAGCGCGGCGGTGTCCGGCTGCGGCCGCGAGAGGTCCTTCACGCCGCGCTCGAGCGGCACGTCGGTGTGGATCGTGACCAGCTCGCGCGAGAGCAGCAGCATCTCGCGGCTGGCCTCGATCTTCTCGCGCGCCTTGCCCTTGACCTCGGAAAGGTGCGCCAGGAGGTTGTCGACGCTGCCGAACTGCTGGATCAGCTCGATCGCGCCCTTGGGCCCGATCCCGCGCACGCCCGGCACGTTGTCCGAGCTGTCGCCCATGATCGCCAGCACGTCCACGACGTGGGCCGGATCGGTGCCGAACTTCTCGCGCGTGGCCGCCAGGCCCTTGATCTCGGGCGGCTCGCCGGCCTTGAAGACGTCGTAGAGCTTCACGTGCTCGCTGACGAGCTGCAGGAAGTCCTTGTCGCCGGTGACGATGAAGACCTCGTGGCCGAGGCGCTCGGCCTGCTTCGCCAGCGTCCCGATCACGTCGTCGGCCTCGACCCCCGGCACCTCGAAGAGCGGCACCCCGTGGGCCTCGATCACGCGCCGGATCAGCGGGAGCTGGTCCAGCATCTCCTGCGGCGCCTTCTCGCGCGTCGCCTTGTAGTCGGCGAAGCGCTCGTGGCGGAAGGTCGGCCCCTTGGCGTCGAGGGCCACGGCCACGAGATCCGGCTGCTCCTCCTCCAGGATGCGCCGCAGCGTGGTCGTGAACCCGTAGGTCGCGCCCGTCGGCCGGCCATCGGCCGTCGCCAGGCGCGAGCCCATCAGCGCGAAGTGCGCGCGGTAGGCGAGGGCGGTCCCGTCGAGCAGGAAGAGGCGCGGCATCGGGCCGCGGATGATAGCGAAGCGCGCGCGGTCGGGACGCCCCGCGGGACGCCCCGGCGCGCAGCTACTGCGCCGTGAAGCCGCCGTCGACCGGCAGCACCGCGCCGGTGACGAAGCTCGCGCCCGGCGAGCACAGCCACAGCACGGCGGCGGCGATCTCCTCGGGGCGGCCGAGGCGGCCGATCGGGTGCAGGGCGACGATCTTCTCGCGCGGCACCTGGGTCGTGAAGCGCGCCATCATGGGCGTCTCGATCGCGCCCGGGGCCACGGCGTTGATGCGCACGCCCTGGGCTGCGTACTCGACCGCGGCGGCGCGCGTCAGGCCGGCCACGGCGTGCTTGCTGGCGCTGTAGAGGGCCGCGCCGGCGAAGCCGATCAGCCCCGCGACCGAGGCGTTGTTGACGATCGCGCCGCCGCCGGTCGCCAGCAGCGCGCGGATCTCGTGCTTCATCGAGGCGAACACGCCGCGCACGTTCAGGTCGAAGACCTTGGCGTAGGTCTCGGCGTCCTTGTCGGCCAGGAGCCCGATGTCCTCCTCGACCCCGGCGTTGTTGAAGGCGCAGTCCAGGCGCCCGAAGGCGCGCACGGCCTCGCTCACGAGGCGCTCGGCCTCCTCGGGCCGCGACAGGTCGGCGCGCACGAAGCGCGCCTCGCCGCCGGCGGCGTGGCACAGCTCGAGCGTGCGCTCGCCCTCCGCAGCGTTGCGGCCGGCGACGACCACGCGTGCGCCGGCGCCGGCGAAGGCCACCGCGGTGGCGCGGCCGATGCCCGTGGTGCCGCCGGTGACCAGGGCGATCTTGTCGGTGAGGTCGAAGAGGGGGTGCTGCATGGGGAGGTCCGGGAGGGGGGAATAGCGCGGAGGACGCCGAGCTGGAGGAGAGCGGGCAGCGGGGAAGGAGAAGGAGCCTGGAGGCCAAGCCCGTTCGCGGGGCCACCCATCCGGCTCGGTCCTACTCGAAGGTCACGCGGACGGTGTTGGACAGCGCCCGCGGTGCGTGGACGACGGCGCGCGCGTGCCAGGTGTAGCCCAGCAGCGCCGGGTCGCTGGGGAGCGCGAGCGTGACGCGCGCCAGGCCCGAGGCGGGGATCGTGCCGCTGGCCACGCGGTAGACGCGCGTCTTGCGCAGGCCGCTCGTCCCGGCCGGGCCCGCCAGGGCCTGGGCGTCGGCGCTGGTCAGCACCGAGTAGGTCTGCCCCGGCTCGGCGGCGAGGTGCAGCACGAGGTTCGAGCCGAGCTGCGGGCGGCCGTAGAAGTTGAGCAGGGGCCCGGGCCCGAAGGTGGCGATCGCGAGCTCGTCCAGCGCGGCCTCGAGGATCGAGTCGTTGGGCGCGTCGGCGGTGCGGAAGCGCAGGCGCATGCGGTCCGTCAGGCCCACGAAGTCCTGCAGCGCGAAGCTGGCCTCGTTCCAGGCGTTGGCGGAGCCGCCGCTGACGCTCTCGAGCGTCGTCCAGCTCGTGCCGTCGTCGTCCGAGACCGCCACCGTGAGCTGGTCGTTCAGCGTCGTCGCGTTGTAGAACCAGCGCTGGTAGGAGAGGCGCGCGTTGCCGACGCCCGAGAGGTCGAAGCGCGGCGAGATCAGCGTGGTCGGCCCACCGTCGACGTCGTCGCCGCCGGCCGTGCTCGAGCCGTTGCCGGTGGCGAAGCAGCGCACGCCGGCGCCCGGCGTCGCGTCGTCCTCCGGGTTGCTGGGCGCGCTGCCGTTGAGGGTCCCGACCGGGTTGCCCCAGGCCCAGATCCCGCTCGTGGCCGCGTCGCCGGGCGCGCCCACGGTCCAGCCCAGGTTCGCCTCGAGGTCGTCGCTCAGGATCAGGCGCTCCGTCCCGACCGCGAAGGAGCCCGGCAGCTCCTGCTCGAAGCCCTCGTAGCGCAGGGTCACGACGTAGTCGACCGTGGTCCCGTCCGCGACGCCCGCGCCGATCGCGAGCTGGAGCGGCGTGCCGGCGTGCGAGGCGCTGGTGAAGGGCGCCAGCGGACCGAGCGCCACCAGCCCGGTCGTGACCGTGATGCCCGGCGTGGCGCTGGAGAGCTCGACCTCGACCGGGCCCGAGGTCAGGCGTCCGCTGTTGCGCGCCGTGACGACCACGCGGAAGGACTCGCCCGCCTCCAGGTCGCCGTCGCCGTCACCCAGCTCGCTCGTCGCGCGCGCCTCCTCGCGCACCCAGGCCCCCGCGGCCCAGGCCGAGCGCAGGAAGGGCGCCTCGGAGATCTGCGCCAGCGGCACGATGCGCGACGTCGGCGGCCAGAAGCCGTCCGAGTCGTTGCCGATCTCGGGCGTGAAGGCGATCGAGCCGTGCACGCCGTGGTCGTAGTCGTCGGTCACGCCGTTGGCGAGGTACAGCACCGCCCCGGCCGGCCCACGCAGCCAGTCGGCCTCCTGCATGCAGAGGTCGCCGATCTCGACGTACTGCGCGTTGTTGGCCGGCCCGGCGGCGATGTAGCCCCAGGGCCACAGCCACAGGTCCGAGTAGGTGTGGGCCGAGACCGCCACCTGGAAGTCGCGCGTGTCGATGAAGGCCTGCATGGCGGCCACCTCGGGCTCGCTGGCCGGGCCGGTGCCGCGGTAGGTCTCGCTGGTGGCCGAGCCAGAGCTGCCGGAGCTGTCGAAGCCCCACTCGTAGGCGTAGTTGCGGTTCAGGTCGACGCCGAGGGAGCCGCCCGCGTTGGCGCGCCGGTTCTTGCGCCACAGGCCGCCGCCGCCGGGGTTGGTGGTCTGGTTGTGGACGTAGCCGTCCGGGTTCACGCAGGGGATGAACCAGATCTCGCGGTTGTCGACCAGGTAGGTCGAGAGCGGATCGCTGCCGTAGCGCTCGAGCAGGGCCAGCATCGTCCAGATCGTCGACTGCATGCTCTGCGGCTCGCGCGCGTGGTGCATGGCGTCGAAGCGCACCTCGGGCTCGTTCTCGTCCGTGCCGGGGTTGTCGGAGACCTTCAGGGCCCAGATCGTGCGCCCCTGGATCGTCGTGCCGATCGAGAACTTGGCCGTGGTCAGCGTCGGGTAGGCGGCGTGGATCTGGTCCAGCACCGCCACGACCTCGCTGAAGGGGTAGTAGCCGCCCATCGAGCCGGCCCCGAAGGGCGGCGTGAGCCAGGCTCCGAGCGGCGGCGTGCCGACGATCGCCTCGCGCGGCGTCAGGCGCGCGGCGTAGAAGCCCGCCAGGTCCGCGTGCACCAGCGTGAAGGGCACGCCGGCCTCGCCCAGGGCCGCGCGCTTCGCGTCGTCCGCGATCACGTCGACCTCGCCCGTGCGTCGCACGGCGGCCACGTCGAGCTCGAGCGCGTTCACGAGGTCGAGCGTCAGGACCCCGGCCGGCACGCGCACCAGGCCCGCGACGGGCGCGGCCTCGGTCGGGAGGGCCTGCTGGGCGAGCGGGAGGAGGAGCGCCAGGGTCGAGAGCATGGTGGGGCGAAGCCGCGGGGTGGGGGAGGGGCCTCCGGCCTGAAGACCTGTGCCGATTCTATGCGCCCCCCAGGCGACGCGCGAGGGCGTCCGCGAGCCGTGCGAGGGCCGGCGGATGCTGCACGAGGAACAGCGAGGGCTCGATCAGCTCGAGCTCCATCAGCTCGGGCGCCCCGTGCGCGCCGCGCACGACGTCGATGCGTGCGTAGAGCAGCTCCCCGGCGAGCCCCGCGAGCACGCCCTCGGCCAGCGCGGCCTCGTCGGGCGCGATCGGGAGCGCCGCCGAGACGCTCTCCTCCTGTCCGGCGAAGCGCGGCGACTTGCGCACGGCGTGCGAGAGCGCGCCGTCGATCCACACCAGCGCGCGCTCGCCGCTGGTCTCGACCGCGGGGGCGTAGCGCTGCACCAGCACGTCGCGCTCCGCCAGGAGCCGCGTCAGGTGCGCCGCCCCGCGCGCCAGCTCGCCGGGCACGCCGGCGCGCACGCGCAGCGTCTCGAAGGAGGCGGCCGAGATCGCCGGCTTGAGCACGGCGTCGTCCCAGCCGCGCGCGCTCAGGAGCTCGCCGAGGCGCACCTCCGCCCCGCGCTCCAGGCACTCCGTGGCCACGACCGCGATGCCCCGCTCCGCCAGCTCGACCAGGTAGCGCTTGTGCAGGTTCCAGCGCACGACCGACGGCGGGTTCCACAGCGGGGCCACGCGCGCCGCGCGCTCGACCCAGGCCAGGAAGGCCTCGGCCCGGTGCGGGTAGTCCCAGGTCGAGCGCAGCACGGTCGGCACGGGCGCCGCCCAGTCCTCGCGCGGATCGCTCCAGGCCGCCATGCGCGCGCGCACGCCGCGCGCAGCCAGGGCGGCGAGCAGCGGGCCCTCGTCGGGATCGGGCTCCGGCAGTGGCCGGCAGGTGGCGATGCGCAGGTCCATCGCGCGATCGTACCCGCCCGGCGCGCCGGGCCACGGCTGCGCGCGCCGGGCGGGTAAGCTCGCGCGCCCCATGAGCCCGCCCCCCGTCCCCGCTCGCGAGCGCCTGCGGTGGTCCGGCCCCGCGCAGCCGCTGTCCGCGCTGGGGCTGGAGACGAGCGCGCTCCTCTTCGCCCCCGCGCGCGAGCTCTCCGCGCGCCTCGAGTTCCTGGAGGAGGCCCCGGAGTGCACGCGCGTCGCCTTCCCGCTGCCCGGCACGGCCGACGCGCGCGGCAACCTGACGGGCCGGCCGGGACCGCTCGGCACCGGCTGGCTGTGGCTGACGGCCTTCCGCGGCGACTGGGCCGCGCTGCTCGGGGCGCGCTTCAGCGCGCCGCGCAGCGCGAGCCTGGCGGAGCGTGAGTGGAACCTGCTGTGCCACCTGCGGGCCCAGGGCATCGGCACGCCCGAGCCGCTGCTGGTCGGCGCGCGCGGCGCGGGGCTGGTCGCGTCGCGCTCGTTCCTGCTCGTGCGCGCGCCGGAGGGCGCCTTCCCGTTCCCGCGCTGGCTGCGCACGGACGGGGTCGGGGCCGAGCGCGCGCGCGGGCTGGCGGCCCTGGGACGGACCCTGGCGGCGCTGCGGCGCGCGGGGGTCGAGCTGCCGGACCTCGCGCTGGCGGACCTGTGGGTCACGCCGGGCGGAGGCGCGTGCGAGGAGGAGCCGGCCGGCGCGCGCCGCAACCGGCTGCCGGGCGTGACGCTGGTCGACGTGCGCGGCGCGCGCCTGCGCAGCGCGGCGCCCTCGCCGCTCGCGCGGCTCGAGGCCGAGCTCGCGCCGCTCCTGGCGCCCGAGGAGCGCCGCAGCCTCAGCGCGCTCCTCGCGTGACGCTCGCCTGCCGCACGCGCTCGGGCCGCCCGTCCCCGTCGAGGTCGCCGAGGGCGTGCTCGACGGGGGCCGGGGCCACGAACGGGCCGTACAGCGGGCCCTCGGTGCGCGCGAGCACGGGACCGGGCCCGAAGTGGAAGTGCAGGCGCAGCCCGTGGCCCGCGGGATCGGTGCGCCACAGGACGACCTCCGCGTCGCCGTCCCCGTCCGTGTCGTGGAGCGTCCAGGCGCTGCTTCCCGGCGGCGCCACGCCGTGCAGCCGCGCGCTCATGCCGACCTCGAGGTCGCCGGGCCCGGGCGCGCCGCCGCCGTAGAGCGAGTGCAGCGCCGCGCGGTCGCTCGTCCCCAGGTGCGCGCGCTCGGCGCCGGGCTGCGCGTGCATCACGGCGCCCTCGTCCGGGCTGTGGCCGAGCCCGAGCACGTGCCCGAGCTCGTGCAGCGCGGCGCGCCGCAGCGCGTCACGCTCCCAGGCGCGCTCGGCGTCGAAGTGCACGAAGGTCCCCGGTCCGACCGGGCCGGCGTGGGCCACGCCGGGGTCGACGCCGAAGGGGAGGCAGGGGCCGTGCTCGCCCGCGCCCCAGGCGAGGACCAGGTCGGGCTCGGCCGCGGCGGGCTCGAAGCGCACGCAGCCGGTGGCCTGCCACTCGTCCATGGCCTGCCTCAGCGCGGCCCCGAAGACGGCGGGCGCGAGCGGGCCGCCGCGGGGCTCGATCCGGTAGCGCAGGACCGGCTCGCCGGGCCAGCGTCCGCGCACGGTGAAGCAGGAAGGCGCCGGCTCGGCCGCGCCGCGCGCCGTCGGCGGATGGACGAGCGCGACGGCCAGCACCACGAAGGCCACGGCGTGGCGCGGGGCGAGCGGCATCCGCGCGGGGCCTACAGATCCTCGAGGAAGGCGAGCAGCGCCTGCTTGTCGGGCTCCGGCAGGCGCTCGAAGGCGCGCCGGCTGGCCAGGGCCTCGCCGTCGTGCAGCAGGATCGCGACGCGCAGGCTGGAGGCGCGTCCGTCGTGCAGGTACGGGGCGCTCGCGCGCACGCCCCACAGGGGCGGCGTGCGGTAGACACCGGACGGCGCGTCGGGCTCGCCCATGCCGCGGAAGCCGGCCGGCCACACCTCGTGCAGCAGCAGGTCGGAGAAGAGCCGCACGGGCCCGGCCGGGCTGGGGAGCTCCGGCACGTGGCAGCGCGCGCAGGCGAGGCGCTCGAAGAGCAGCTCGCCGGCCAGCACCTCGGGCGCGAGCGAGCCCACGCGCTCCGGCGGGGCGAGCTGGGCCAGGAAGAAGGTCAGGTCCTCGACCTCGCCGTCGTCCAGCTCGGGATCGGGGTGCGCGTCGGCGTCGGCCGCCAGGGCGAAGCCGCGCCCGCCGTCGGCGCTCGTCAGGCCGAGCTCGTTGCCCAGCGCGTCGCGCACGAAGTCGAGCAGGCTCGGGACCTGGGCCTTCCAGCCGAAGCGCCCGAGCTCACCCGGACCATCGAGGTGCAGCCAGCGCGCGACGCCGCGGATGCCGTCGCCGTCGGCGTCGAGCGGGTCGGCGTGGGCCAGGATCGCCTCCTCGGGCACGAGCTCGATCAGCCCTGCGCCGAAGAGCGCCGGCGTCTGGCGCTGCTCGAACACGTCGGCCTCGGCCGCGACGTACTCCTCGCGCGCCGGGGTCCAGGGCGGGCGCAGGCGCGCCAGGACCTGGCCGCCGGGCAGGTTCTCGAAGGGGCCGAGGCCCCCGTGGTCGCGCGCGAAGCGCGAGACGTTGAGCTCCAGCGCCCCGGCGCCGCCCACGACCGGGTCCTGGTGGCAGGCGCGGCAGGAGTCGGCGTTCATCTCGGGCGCGCCGAGGCCCTGGCTGCGGTGGAAGTCGCGCTCGAACAGGGCCCGGCCGCGCTCGAAGCGCTCGGCCGCGTCGCCGGCCAGGACGGTGCGCGGGCCGCCCAGGGTGCCCGCGTCGGGGCGCGCCGGGCGGCGCTCGGGGGCCAGGACGGTGCGCGGGGCCGCGGCCTGCAGCGCGAGCAGCAGCGTGGCCAGGACGGGGACGGTGCGCAGCGGCATCAGAGGTGCTCCAGGAAGGCGATCAGGTCGGCCTGTGCGTCCGCCGGGAGGGAGGCGAAGGCCTGGCGGCTGGCGCGGGCCTCGCCGTCGTGGGCCTCGATCGCCGCGCGCAGCGTCTCGGCCCGGCCGTCGTGCAGGTAGGGGGCCGAGAGCGAGACGCCCCACAGCGGCTGGGTGCGGAACTCGCCCGCGCTGGTGGGCGGCGCCAGGGCCGCGGCCTGCGGCACGCCGAAGGCGAGCCCGTCGGCCAGGCCCGGACCCATTTCGTGCAGCAGGAGGTCGGTGTAGGCGCGCACGGGGCCGCGCGCGGAGGGGAGCTCCGGCACGTGGCAGAGCGCGCAGCCGAGCTCGCCGAAGTGCGCCCGGCCGCGCTCGGCCGCCGCGCTGAAGGGCTGGAGCGGCTCGACCGGCGCCAGGAAGCGCGTGAAGGCGATCAGGTCGCCGAGGTCGCGCTCCGAGAGCTCCGGATCCGGACGGTCGTCGCGGTCCGTGGTCGGGAGGTCGGGGTCGGTGGTGGCCTGCGGCGGGCCCGCCAGGCTCACCACACCGGCCGAGCCGAGGAACGGGTCGGTCGTGATGCCCATCTGGTTGCGCAGCGGTGCGCGCGTGAAGACCTCGACGTTGTTCGACTGGGCCTTCACGCCGAAGCGTCCGATGGCGCCGGCGTCGGTGTTGAAGCGGCCGCTGATGCCGTCGCCGTCCTCGTCGTTCGGGTCCGCGCGCAGCAGGATCGTCGCGTCGGACACGAACTCGAACAGGCCCACGCCGAAGAGCGGCGGCGAGTTGCGCTGCGCCAGGGTGAGCCCGAAGTCGTGCCCGTCGAGCGTCATGCGTCCGGCCGCCGTGGTGAAGTCGTCGCCCGCGCCGAAGGCCGGGACGACCGCGCTCGGCAGGCCCGCGAGCGGCGTCTGGCGTCCGGGCGGGCCCTCCATCGCCAGGAAGAAGTTGCGGTAGAGCTGGGCCGAGCCGCCCACGGTCGGGACCGAGTGGCAGCCCTCGCAGGAGGTCGCGTTGTAGAGCGGTCCCAGGCCGTCCTCGGGCCGGAAGCGGCGCTGGAAGACGAGCTTGCCGCGCTCGAAGGCCGCGCGCTCGGCGCGCGTGAGCCCCGCCAGCGGGCCGCCGGGGGCCGGACGGGAGGGCAGGGGCTCGTCGAGGCTGCCGTGGCAGGCGGCGAGCAGCGCCAGGGCGGGCGCGAGGGACGCGCGGAGGGTTCCGGACATGCGAGCGCGGACGGCCCCGGGGCCTCCGGAGCACGGGAGTGGCTGGGTCCGCGACCGAAACCTACCCCGCCCTGCACAGGCGGGTCCGGAGCGCCGCCGGGAGCGCCACGCTGCGGCTCAGCGGCCGAGCACCGGGTGGTGCTCCGCCAGCAGGATCTCGAGCACCTCGCGCGCCTCGCGCTGGCCGAGCTGCTGCAGGGTCGGCTCGAGGTCGTGCAGGACGCGGCGCGCCTCGGCGCTGGAGGGCCCGCGCCGCAGGAGCTCGTCCAGGCGGTGGGCGCGGAAGACCTCGCGTCCGCTCTCGAGCGCCAGGGCCGCCAGGCCGACCTCCGGGGCGACCAGCGAGAGGCCCTGCAGGAGCGCGCGCAGGACGGCGCGTGCGTGCACGTTCAGGCCGTGGTGGTGGTGCAGCTGGGCGTGCTGGCGGCGCGCGCGCGCGACCTGCTTGCGCACCGGCTCGGTCGGGGGGGGTGGCGCGTGGGCCGCGCCGGCGAGCGCGACCGGCGTGCGGGCCGGACGCGGCGCCGCGCCCGGCTCCGGCTCGGGCCCGAAGGGCGAGCGCACGACGAGGTGCGCGCGCGTGGCGTCGACCTCGAGCGCGCCGGGGGTCGAGCGCAGGGCCTTGCCGGCCACGAGATCCGGCTCGCCGTCCGTGAAGTGCAGGTGGTGCAGCGCCACCGGGATCGCGTTGTCGGTCCCGCGCCGGTTCACGACCACCAGCGCGACGAGCAGCACGTGGGTGGGCGTCGGGGGTGCCTCGCGCAGGAGGTCGACGATGGCGGTCTCGGCCTGCAGCACGGCGTGCACGATCGCGGCGCGCAGCATGGCGTAGGGGCTCGCGTCGGCGCGCAGGGCCGCCAGACGCGCGGGCCCGAAGAAGGCCGTGAGCTGGTCGAACCACGGGAAGCGCACGGCCTGCGCGCTCTCCGGCGCGTCCAGCAAGAGCCGCAGGGCGCCGCAGCAGGGCGAGGGCAGTCCGAAGCGGTCGAGCTCGCCCCAGCGCGCGCCCGCGCTCGTCTCGCGCCGTCCGACGTGCCCGGTGACCTCGATCAGGAGCAGCTTCTCGCCGCTGCGGGTCGAGCGCGCGCTGAAGTGCTGGTTGGCCAGCGCGATCGCGCCGGGCTCGATGCGACCGCCCATGTTCGCGACCGCGAAGACGCGCCGCGTGCCCGGGATCTCGGGGGCCGAGAGCAGGCGCGCCACGTCGCGATCGAAGGCCGCACGCACCTCGCCGTTGAACTCGTCCGAGCAGGCCGCGAGCACGGTGCCGGACTCGACCACCGGCCGGATCGCGTGCGCGGCGCGCAGGACGGTGGCGTGCACGGTGTGCAGCGATTCCTCGCGCCCCAGCATGGCGGCGAGGTCCTTGAGGGCCAGCGAAGCGAGGGCCCGCATGGGGCGCGGAGCCTACCCCGCCGGCGCCCTGCGCGCCTTCCACTTCACCCTCGATTGTGCTCGAATCGCCCGGATGAGCGCCGCTCCCCGCGCCCGTGCCGCCGCGGCCCTGGCCGCCCTGGCGCTGGCCGGCTGCGGGCGCGAGGAGGTCGCGCGCCCGACGCGCGTGCGCCTGGTCGAGCTCCCCGGCACGCTGCACGAGCTGCCGCGCACGGCCCCGCGCGAGCTCCTGCGCCAGGAGTTCGACGCGCTGCCGGAGGGCTGGCACGCGATCACGCGCAGCACCGAGGTCCTGGCCGGCTCCGCGGACGAGCTCCGCCGCGAGATCGGGCAGGCGGACGGACGCAGCTTCATGACGCTCACCGGCCGGCTCGGGGCGCTCTACCAGCTCGTGGAGGTCGAGCCGGACACGCCCTACCTCTTCCGCGGCACGCTGCGCGCGCGCGGGCTCGTGCCGGCCGAGCGGCCCTTCCACGGGGCGCGCTTCTGGGTCGCCGAGACCAGCAAGCGCGGCGCGCCGTCCGAGCTCTTCTCGGACGACAAGCACTTCGACCGCCTGCTGCGCCTGCCGATGGCCGAGAGCGACGCGGGCTGGCGCGACGTGCGCCAGGCCTTCCGCACGCGCCCGACGACGAACACCCTGATCGTCTCGTGCCTGCTGGCGGTCGACGAGGAGCTGGAGGCCGGCGCGGTGGACTTCGACCGCCTGCAGCTCGAGCGCATCGAGGAGCGCGAGCTGTGGGAGCTCCTGGCGGCCGAGGCCGTGGTCGAGGCCCACCGCGGCGAGCGCCTGCCGTCCGAGGGCGACTGGCGCGCGCGGCGCCGCGTGGGGGTGATGCTGGGCGGCGAGCACCGGCCGGCGCTCCTGTGCCTGCCGGGCGAGTGCCTCGAGCTGACCCTGGAGGTCCCGACGGCCGCGCCCGAGCTCGTGCTGGGGCTCGGGCCCTGGCCCGCGGGCCACGCCGAGCGGCGCGGGACGATCACGCACTGGCTGCGCGTGGACGGGCAGGAGCTGCTGCGCGTGGGGGCCCCGGCCGGGGCGCTGGTCGAGGAGCGCTGGCGCGAGGTCGCGCTCGACCTGGCGCGCTTCGCGGGGCGCCGTGTACGCCTCGAGCTGGGCGTCGAGGGCGAGCTGCCGGGCGTCTTCGGCGCGCCCCAGGTGGTGGCGCGCGGCGCAGCCGCGCCGGGCTGGAACGTGCTGTTCGTCTCGATCGACACGCTGCGCGCCGACCGCGTGGGCGCCTACGGCGGGCCGGCGGGCCTGACGCCCGCGCTGGACGCCCTGGCGCGCGAGAGCCTGGTCTTCACCGACATGACCGCCAACGCGCCCTACACGCTGCCGGCCCATGCCACGCTCTTCAGCGGGCAGTTCCCGAGCGTGCACGGGGTCGAGAACCGCGACGTCCTGCTCTCGCCGCGGCGCACGCCGCTGCTGGCGGCCGAGCTGGCCGAGCGCGGCTGGCGCACGCAGGCCTTCGCCGCGGGCGGGTTCCTGTCCCCGGAGCTCGGCTTCCATGCCGGCTTCGACGGCTTCTCGGTGGCCGATCCGCTGCGCCACCCGGGCTCGCGCTACTTCGACGACTTCGCGCGCCACTACCCGGACCAGGACCTCTCGCGCTGGACGCCGGAGCCGGGCGAGAGCCCGGTGCGGCGCTGGCTGGCCGAGCACGCGCGCGAGCCCTTCTTCCTGTTCCTGCACACCTACGAGGTGCACGACTACGACCCGCCGCCCGGCACGGTCGCGTGCGCGGCCGAGGGCTGCACCTCGGAGATGAGCGACTTCCGCGAGCTCCTGTTCCCGCGCCAGCGCGAGCCCTTCCCGGGCACGCCGGCCGACCGCGCGCACCTCGTGCACCTCTACGACGCGGCCCTGCGGCACGTGGACGCGCAGCTCGGCGCGATCCTGGATGACCTGCGGCGCCTGGGGCTGCGCGAGCGCACCCTGGTCGTCGTCACCAGCGACCACGGCGAGGAGTGGTTCGAGCGCGGGCGCCTGCAGCACGGCAAGACCCTGTACGAGGAGCTGCTGCGCATCCCCTGGATCATGCGCCTGCCGGGCCGCGCGCCGGGGCGCATCGAGACGCCGGCGATGCAGGTCGACGTGACGCCCACGATCCTGGCCGCGCTCGGGCTCCCGCTCGACCCGCGCATGCAGGGCCTCGACCTGCTGTCAGGCTCGCCGCGCGCGCGCCCGCTGTGGGCCGAGGTCGAGGACCGCTTCGTGAACAAGAGCTGCCTGCGCGTGGGGGCGTGGAAGCTCGTGCACGGGCCGCCGGACTCCGAGGTGGTGATGCCGAGCGAGCGGCCGTGGGAGCTCTACGACGTGGAGCGCGACCCGGGCGAGACGCAGGACCTCGCCGCGCGCGAGCCGGAGCGCCTGGCGGAGCTGCGCGCGCAGCTCGAGGGGTTCCAGGAGCACCTGCGCGCCCTGGCAGAGGCCCTGGGGCCGAAGGCGAGCGAGGCGGAGCTGCAGGAGGGGACGCGCAAGCTGCTGGAGGATCTGGGGTACTGAGGCGCGTCCGGCGCGGCCAGGGCGCGCTGAGAAGAGGAGCGGCAGGAGAGGGCGCGGAGACGCGGAGGGAAGACGCGGAGGGCGCGGGGGAAGAAGGGAAGAAGGGGGGGATTTGGGAGGTGCGGGCTCGCCCGGTGCAACGGACTTGAACGGCTCCTCGCGCCGTGGCTCGGCTCTCCAAGTCCCTCCTCCGCGTCCTCCGCGTCCTCCGCGTCT
>DASVAP010000273.1:0-20497 GCA_036376275.1 Planctomycetota bacterium
ACTCCGAGGAAGCAGCGGAGTGACGCGGAGACGCGGAGCGAAGACGCGGAGGACGCGGAGACGGAGGTCCTGACCCGCAGGCGACGAGGCCCAGGGCCTCGTCGCCTGCGGGTCAGTCCTCGCGCGCCACGCGCTCCAGCACCGCGCGCCGGTCCACCTCGGCCTCGTCCCACAGGCAGCGTCCCTCCATGCCCCCGGCGACGGCCACGATCTCGCCCGAGACGTGGGCGGCCGCCAGCGGCGAGGCGAGCCAGGCGGCGGTGCGCGCGACGTCGCGCGCGCGCGCGAGCTGGCGCAGCGGCATGGTGCGCAGGGCGCGCTCGACGTGGCCGGGCTGGGCCAGGGCCGGGCGCGCCATGTGCGTCACGGTCCAGCCGGGCTCGACCGCGTTGACGCGGCCATAGGGGTCGAGCAGCACGATCTCGTTCTTCAGGGTGCGCACCGCGCCGTGCAGGGCGGCCTTGGCGACGGCGTAGTCGACGTGGCCGCGCTCGCCGAAGCGGCCGGCGGTCGAGCCCGTGAAGACCAGCGCGGCGCCGTGGCCGTCGGGGCGCGGGCCGGTACGGCGCAGGGCGCCGAGGAAGGCGCGCGCGGTGTAGAGCGCCCCCAGGAGGTTCACCGCCAGGGTCTCCTGCAGGCGCTCCGGGGCGAGCTGGTCGAGCGCGCGCGGCTCGCTGGGCCACTTGCCGGCGTTGGCCAGGCACACGTCCAGGCGCCCGAAGCGCGCCAGCGCCTGCTCGGCGCAGTGCTCGAGCGCCAGCGGGTCGCGCACGTCGGCCGCGACGCACAGGCACTCCGCGCGCCAGGGCTGGGCCGCGACCCACTCCTCGAGCCCCGCGAAGCCCGCGTGGCCGTGCAGGACGAGGCGCGCGCCCTCCCCGGCCAGGACCTCGGCCAGGGCGCGCCCGATGCCGCCCGAGGCCCCGGTGATCCACGCCACCTTGCCGGCGAGACCGAGGTTCACTCGAAGAAGGCCGCCAGGGCGCGGGTCATGAGCTCGGGGTCCTCGGCGCCGCACAGCTCGCGCGCCGAGTGCATGGCGAGCATCGGGTTGCCGACGTCGACCGTGCGCACGCCCAGGGTCGCGGCCGTCAGCGGGCCGATGGTCGTGCCGCAGGGCAGGTCGCCGCGGTGCGAGTAGCGCTGGCAGGGCACGCCGGCGCGCGCGCAGGCCTCCAGGAAGAGCGCCTCGCTCTCGCCCTCGCTGGCGTAGCGCTGGTTCACGTTGGTCTTGATGGCCGGCCCGCCGTTCATGCGCACGGGATGGTCGGGCTCGTGCTTCTCGGGGTAGTTCGGGTGCGTGGCGTGGGCCATGTCGGCCGAGGCGCAGGCCGAGAGCGCCACCGCGCGGTGCACGTCGTCGCGCGTGCCGCCGCGCGCGAAGACCGCGCGCTCGAGCACGTCGCGCAGGAAGCTGCTCTGGGCCCCGCGCGAGGAGACGCTGCCGACCTCCTCGTGGTCGAAGAAGGCCAGGGCCGCCACGCCGCGCAGCGGCTCCTTGCGCGCGAGGCGCGCCAGCAGGGCGGACAGGGCGCAGAAGCAGGAGCACAGGTTGTCGAGGCGCGCCGAGCTCAGGAACTCGCCGTCCTGGCCGACGCGTTGTGCCGGCTGGACGTCGTGCAGCATCGCGTCCCAGGCCAGGATGCGCTCCGGATCGAGGGCCAGGGCCGCGCCGAGCAGCGTGCGGAAGTCGTGCGCGCCCTCGCGCTCGCTGGCCACCAGCGGGGTGAGGTGCACCTGCGGGTTGAGCAGCAGCCCGGCCGTCGTGACCTCGCGGTTCAGGTGGATCGCGAGCTGCGGCACGCGCAGGAGTGGTGCCGGGAGCGCGAACAGGTGCTCCTCCGGGCCGCGCTCGGCGCGCACGAAGACGCGCCCGGCCAGGGCCAGGTCGCGGTCGAGCCACGAGTTCAGGAGCACGCCGCCGTAGACCTCGATCCCGAGCTGGCGCAGCCCGGCGCGACCGGTGTCGGGCTGGGGGCGCAGGCGCAGGTTCGGGCTGTCGGTGTGGGCCCCCGCGATGCGCCAGCCACAGGCCGGCTCGGCGCCCTCCGGCTCGGCCCAGGCGATCAGGCTCGCGCCGCGCTGCACGAAGGCGCGCGCGCCGCCGCGTCCCGGCTTCCAGGGCTCGGCCTCCGTGCGGCGCACGAAGCCGGCGCCCTCGAGCCGGCGCGCGACCTCGGCGCAGGCGTGGAACGGCGTGGGCGCGGCGTCGAGGAACGCGCACAGCTCGGCGGCGAGCGCGTCGGCGCGGGCCGGCATCACTCGTAGGTGCTGAAGACGACGTCGAAGGCGTTGCAGAGCTCCGTGCCCTGGGAGCCGGAGACGAGGCCCTGCAGCGTGGACGGAAGCCCGATCAGGCTCACGTCGGCCGGCAGGTTGAGCGGGAAGTCGACCACCACGCCGCTCGAGATGCGCGTGGCCGCGAAGAGCTGGCGCCCGCCCAGGCTGGGCGGCAGCACCAGGAACTCGCCATAGGCCGTGCGGATGCCGGGGTGGGGCAGGTCGAAGAAGAACAGCGAGGTCGGGCGGCCCGCCGCGCCGGCCACCACGCTCGGCGTCCACAGGCGCCCCAGGACGGGGTTGCCGCTCACGAACAGGCACTCGTTGTTGATTCCGCGGCCGTTGCGGAAGGTGGCCGAGGCCGGGGGCGTCCCGATCGCCGCCGCCAGCAGCGTGCGGTCGTCCACGTCCACGCGCCCGTCGCCGTCGAGGTCCAGCACCTCCTCGGCCGCCACCGAGCGGAAGCCCTGCGCGAGGACCGCGTCGAGGGCCACCAGGTCGTCCAGGTCGAGCCCGCCGTCAGCGTCGTAGTCGCCCAGCACGAGGGGCTGGTCGAGCATGCAGCCGACGAAGGTGACGTGCTGGCGGATCACGTTCTGCTCGCGCACGTGGAAGCGCATGCCGACCCCGCCGACCCCGAAGTTGAGGTGGCAGTAGCTCATGATCGTGCCGCTGTCGGGGCCCGAGCCGTCCTGGCACTGGATCGGCGGCTGGAACTCGAAGCTGTGCATGCAGCCGAAGCTGTGCCCGAACTCGTGCGCCACGACGAACAGGTCCCAGTTCTGGGAGCTGGTGTGGACGCGCGGCGAGGGGAAGCTGCCGTAGAGGCTCGAGATCTCGTAGCCGTTGCCGTTGATGCACACGCCGCCGATCGAGTTCGCGACTCCGCCGAAGACGGGCGAGGTGAACACGTGCACGGCCGCGCGCGGGATGCTGCGATCGGGGTTGGCGAAGCTGACCCACCAGTCGCGCACGTTGGCGATGTGGTTGAAGGTCGTGATCACGCCCCAGGGCGGGGTCGTGTTCCACACGCGCAGGTACCCGTTCGGGATCGCGAGGCGTACCCCGATGTCGCGCCGATAGACCTCGCTGGTCGCGGCCACCAGCAGCGCGCTGTAGTCGATGCAGGCCTGGTTCGAGGGGAACAGGCCGCGGAAGGCCGGATCGGCCTCGATGAAGACGCTGGCGGTCCGCAGGCGCGGCGTGACCATGCGCTCGCGCTCGCCGCCCGTGTCGTCGTCGGCGCGCTCGCGCGGGCCGGGCGCCGGCGTGGCGCAGGCCCAGGCGTCGCCGGGGCCGTCCGGCAGGGCCGACGCGCGCGCCAGCAGGGCCTGGCCCGCCGCGAGGCCACCGCTCGACAGGAAGTGGAGCTCGCCGTCCAGGCGGAAGTAGCCGTGCAGGGCCTCGCGCGTGAGGCCGAAGAAGAGCTCGCTCCCGTCGTCGAGCCAGCCGGAGAAGCACACCACGCTCGGGGCGAGCCACGACTCGCTGCCGTCCTCGGCCACCACGCGCGCGCGCGCGCCCGGCTCGAAGGCGCCGACCGGCCGCAGGTGCGCGCGCGTCGTGCGGCCCTCCGGCAGCGGCCAGCGCTCGAGGACGAAGCCCGTGCCCGCCGCGTGGCGCCGGGCCAGGGTCGCGTAGGCGTCCGGGGCGAGCGTCAGGGCGAGCGTGCCCGGGCCAGCCGCGTCGGCCGTGAAGGGGGCCCGCAGGGTCTCCGCGGCCCGGGGCCCGGGGGCGGACTGGAGCGCGAGCGGGGCGGCGAGGAACGCGAGGACGAGGTGGGGGATCGGCATGGCGCAGGGGAGGGGGTGGACCGCGACCGGCCAGTCTACGGAGCCGCTCGCACGGGCGGGCGTCAAGGGTTGGCGTTTTCCCGCGCACGCGAGCGGTGCCGCCCGGGGACCGGTGCTCCTGGAGCGCGCGCCCGATCGCTACCCTCCCGCGCTGGCGATGGATGCCGGCACTCCTGTCGCGCGCCCCGGCCTGCGCCGCCTGGGCGTGGTCGTGGCGACGCTGCTCCTCCTGGCGGCACTGGTCGAGCTCGGGTTCCGCCTGCGCGCGAGCGAGCCGTGGTACGAGCGCCTGGAGGAGGAGCAGGGCGCCACGGCGTCCGGGGAGGGCGAGGGCGAGGGCGAGAAGGTCGAGGGACGACCCTTCGGGATCCCCGCGGCGCTCGCGCAGCCGCCCAAGCGGGAGGGCACCTACCGCATCCTGTTCCTGGGCGACTCCTTCACCTTCGGCTCGGGCGTGGCCGACGCGACGCGCATCTTCCCGAGCCTGGTGACGGCCGAGCTCGACGCGCGTGGCGCGGCCGGCGCGGCGCGCATCGAGCACTTCAACGGCGGCATCCCCGGCAGCCTGACGCACCGCTGGGTCGAGCTGCTCGAGGCCGCCGGCGACTCCTACCGGCCCGACCTGGTGGTGGCGGTCTTCTTCCTGCGCGACGGCACGCGCTTCATCGGCGGCTCGCGTGCCCACATCCGCCGCATCGGGGCCCAGATGGCCGAGCTGGCGCGCACGAGCTGGCTCTTCCGCCACAGCCACGCCTACCGGTACCTCCGCGAGCGCCGGGCGCAGCGCGAGTTCTCGGGCGAGTACCTGGAGCTGATGCGCCGGGCCTACTTCGGCGGCGCGCAGGAGACCTTCGAGTGGAAGCGCGCGCAGGAGAACCTGCTGGCGCTGCGCAGCGCCAGCGAGGCCCGCGGGGCGCGCTTCGCGCTGGTCCTGTTCCCGGTCCTGTTCGAGCTCGACGAGCACTATCCCCTGGCCGACGTGTGCGCCGAGGTCGACCGCTTCGCGGCCGAGCACGGCTTCGTCTACCACTCGCTCCTGCCGGCCTTCCTCGGCCAGGACGCGCCCGCGCTGTGGGTCTCGGCCCTCGACCAGCACCCGAACGAGCGCGGGCACGCCATCGCGGCGCGCGCGCTGGCGGACTTCCTGGAGCCGCTCGTGCGCGACGCGCACTGAAGCCGCGCAGGCTCCACGCTACGCTGATGGCCGTGGAGGCTCCTCCGACCCTGCGCGGTTGCCCCTGCTGCGCCCACGTGCAGCGCCTGCCGGCGCTTGCGCCCGGCCAGGTGGCGCGCTGCGTCCACTGCGACCTGGTGCTGCTCGACACGCACCCGCGCGGGCGACGCAACCTGCGCGCCTGGCACGCCGCCCTGGCGGCCATGGCGCTCTACCCGGTGGCCGTGACGCAGCCGATCCTCACGCTCGAGCGCCTGGGCCACGTGCACGAGAGCTCGGTCTGGTCGGGAAGCCTGGGACTGGTGGCCGAGGGCAAGCTGGCCCTGGGCGGGCTGGTCTTCCTTTGCTCGATCGTGCTGCCGCTCGCGAAGCTCCTGGCGCTGGTGGTGCTGCTGCGGCGGCCGGGGATCTTGCCGCCCGCCGCGCGCGCGCGCGCCTGGCGTCTGCTCGAGGCCATCGGGCGCTTCGGCATGCTGGACGTCCTGCTCGTCTCGGTGCTGGTGGCCTGGATCGAGCTCGGCTCGCTGGTCTCGGTGCGCTCGGGCCCGGCCGCCCTGGCCTTCGGGGTCTGCGTGGGCTTCAGCCTGCTGGCCAGCGCCTGGTTCGACCCGCATGCCCTGTGGGCGGCCGAGGACGGCGAGCCGCAAGCCGCATGAGCGCGCCCGAGCTCCCCAGCGCGCGCGTCGAGCGCGCGCCGCGCGCGGCCTGGACCTGGATCCTGCCGCTGGTCGCCCTGCTGCTGGCGGCCGCGCTCCTGCGCCGCGCCTGGAGCGAGCGCGGGCCGCTCGTGCGCGTGCGCGCGGCCGAGGGCCACGGGCTCGCGCCGGGCGACGGCGTGCGCACGCTCGGGATCGAGATCGGGCGCGTCGAGCGCGTCGCGCTGGCGCCCGACGGCGGCGGGATCGAGGTCGCGGTGCGCCTGCAGCGCTCGGCGCGCGCGGCGCTGCGCGCGGGCACGCGCTGGTGGGTCGCGCGGCCCGTGCTGGGGATCGAGGGCGTGCGCGGGCTCGAGACGGCCCTGGGCGCACGCTACCTGGCGGTCCTGCCGGGGCCGGAGGGCGCCGCCGAGCGCGCCGAGTTCGTGGCCCTGCCCGAGCCGCCGCTCCCGGCCGCGGACGAGCCCGACGCGCTCGAGCTCGTGCTGCACGCGCGCGAGCGCGGCGGGCTCGCGCGCGGCGCGCCGGTCCTCTACCGCGGTATCGCCATCGGTGCGCTGGTCTCGGTCGCCCTGGCGGAGGACGCCGGCGCGGTCGAGCTGCGCGCGCGCGTGCACGCGCCCTTCGCCGAGCTCGTGCGTACGGACTCGCGCTTCGCGCGCGTCGGCGGCGTCGGGCTCTCGCTGGGCCTCGACGGGCTGGCCCTGCGGCTCGACTCGCTGCAGTCCCTGTGGCTGGGCGGGGTCGCCCTGGCGACCCCGACCCACCCGGGGCCGCGCGCCTCGACCGGGCAGCGCTTCGAGCTCGCCGAGCACGCGGCCGAGGAGTGGGCCGCCTGGTGCCCGGCGCTCCCGCTCGGCTCGGCCTGGCTGCCGGCCGGGCTCGAGCCTCCGCCGCGCACCTTCGGGCGCCTCTCCTTCGAGCCGCGCGGCTGGTTCGCGCGCAGCCGCGCGCGCGACGGCTGGCTCGTGCGCGTCGCCGGCGGCTGGCTCGCGCCGCAGGACCTGCTGGTGGCGCCCGAGGATGCCAAGGAGGCCTGGCTGGAGCTGGGCGGCGAGCGCATGGCGCTCCAGGGCGCCCCCGAGTGGAGCGACGGGAAGCTCGCGCGGCGCAGCCTGCCCGGCGGGCCGGCTCCGGGCGGTGCGCGGCGCGCCCTGGGGGCTCCCGAGGACCTGCTCCTGTGCGCCGATCCGGCCCTGGCGCCGCTGGCCGTGTCCGCCGGGCGGCTCCAGCCCGAGGGCGCCGAGCTGCTGGTCGCGCCCGAGGTGCCGCTCGACGAGCGCTGGCACGGCGCCGCCGCCCTGGCGCGCGCGGACGGGGCCTGGGTGGGGGTGCTGCTCGTGGCCGAGGGCCGTGGGCGCATCGTGGGCCTGCCGGCCGAGTAGCCCGGGGCGCGCCGACCGCGCGCGCCAGGGAGGGGTAGGTTCCAGCTGGCGCATCCCCGCGCACCCCCTGAGGCCACCCTTGGAACCCGCCCTCGGCGCTCCCTCCGTGCCGCCCGTTCGCTGGCTGCGGCGCCTGTCCCTGCCGGCCTTCGCGCGCCTGATGGGGGCCGCGATCGAGCGCGTGCTCCGCACCGAGGCCGGCCTCGGCGAGGGCGTCGCGCGCGCCCTGCGGCGCCAGGTCCTGGCGGCCTTCGCCTCCGAGCTCATGGCCCGCACGCGGCCCGTGCGCGCGCTGACGAAGAGCGAGTGCCTGGCGGAGCTGGAGCGCACCCACGGCGCGCTGCTGCGCGAGCGCCTGGGGCAGGTCGAGGAGCTGCGCCTGCTCGAGCGCGAGGTCGGGCGCGTGCGCGCCGGCGGCGCGCCCAGCGTGCCCTCGCCGGCCAGCGCCAGCGAGCTCACGCTCGCGCTGGAGGCCGAGCTGCGCGCGCTGCTCGGGCCGGGCCGCGAGGGCGAGCTGGCGGACCTGCTGGCGCGCGAGCGCGCGCGCCGCGACGCCGCCTTCGAGGCCGAGGCGCGCCGCACGGCGGAGCGCATCGACCTGCTCGAGCGACGGCTGGCCAAGCTGCGTGCAATCCTGGCCGAGAGCGAGCGCGCCCTGATCGAGCTCGCGCGGCGCGCCGAGCTGGATCCGGGCCTGCCCTCGATCTACCGCACGGTGCAGGGGCTGCTCGCGGAAGAGCCCGGGCGCGTGGCCAAGCTCGGCATGCTGAAGCAGGTCTACGAGGCCAACCTCGTGCTGCAGCGGCGCAGCGGGTAGGGCGCGGCTCAGCGCGGCGGCAGCCGGCTCAGCACCAGCCGGATCGCCTCGGGCAGGGCGCGCTTCTCCATCTCGAAGACGCGCGCCGCCAGGGTGTGCACGTCGTCGCCGGGCTCGACCGGGACGCGCCGCTGCAGGATCGGGGCGCCGTGGTCGTACTGCTCGTCGACGAAGTGCACCGTGCAGCCGGTCTCGGGCACGCCCGCGGCCAGCACGGCGGCGTGCACGCGCTCGCCGTAGAAGCCCTTGCCGCCGAAGGCCGGCAGCAGCGCGGGGTGGATGTTGATCACGCGCCCGGCCCAGGCCGGCGGCACGGCCAGGAGCCGCAGGAAGCCCGCCAGCACGACCAGGTCGATCCTGCGCGCCTCCAGCTCGGCGAAGCAGCGCGCGCCGAAGCCCGCCGCGCCGCCCAGGTCGGCGTAGGGCAGCACCAGGGCCTCGAGCCCGAGGCGCGCCGCGCGCTCCAGCGCGCCGATGCCGGCCCGGTCGCACACGAGCACGGCGAGCTCGGCCGCCAGCTCGCCGCGCGCGATCACCTCGGCCAGGTTCTCGAGCGAGCGTCCGCCGCCCGAGGCGAGCACCGCCAGGCGCGCCGGCGCGCTCACGCCTCGCCCTCGGCCGAGAAGCGCGCCAGGGTCGCCTCGAGGTCGGGCACGAGCGCGAGCAGGAGGTCCTCCAGCGCGGGCTGCAGCGCTCCGGCGGCGGCGACGATGCTGGCCAGGCTGGCGGGCGCGCCGGCGTCGGTCACGGCCACGAGCGCGACCGCCGCCAGGCCCGCGTGGCCGGCGGCGAGCAGCGGCGTGGCCAGGTTCGGCACCGCCACCTCGGCCCCCAGCAGCGCCAGCATCGCGCGCTCGGCCGGGGTCTCGAGCGCGGGACCCAGGGTCGCGGCCGCGATCGCCTCGCAGCAGGCGAGACCGAGCGCCTCGGCGCGCGCCAGCGCCGCGGCGCGCAGCCCGGCGTGGTAGAGCAGCGAGAGGTCGGGGAAGAGCGGCCCGAGCTTGCTCTCGCCGAGGCCGAGCAGCGGCGTCTGGCCGCTCAGGTTGAGGTGGTCGCGCACCAGCGCGAAGCCCGGCGCGCGGCCGGGGAAGCCCGCCAGCGCGCTGCCGGCCGAGGTGTGCACCAGCACCTGCGCCCCGGCGGCGGCCGCCAGCCACACCGGCAGCGCGCGCATCCACGGGCTGGTGGGCTCGTCCGGCGGCGGATCGCCGGAGACGTCCTCCAGGAACCAGGCGGGGAGCGCGCCCAGGCGCCCGGTGCGCAGCACCTGGTCGTGCCAGGGATCGCAGTCGCCGCACAGCTCGCCCAGCTCGAGCTCGCGCGCCTCGCGCAGGCGTCCGGGCAGGAAGCCGGCCCCGGTCCCCATCAGGAACAGGACGCGCGGATCGGGCACGCCGGCCGAGCGCAGGCGCTCGCGCAGCGGGAAGACGGTCTCGTCGAGGCCGGTGGTCGAGGATGCGGAGCTCATCGGGTACTCAGGAGCTCCGTCAGGCGCGCGCGGGCCGCGGCGGGCGCGAGCGCGAGGCGGAGGACCTTGGTGCGCGCGGAGTGTCCACGAACGAGCGTCACGGCGGAAGGACGCAGGCCGAAGAGCTCGGCCACGAGCGCGAGCGCGGCCTCGTTGGCGCGTCCGCCCTCGGGGGGCGCGGGCACGGCCAGCTTGAGGAGCCCGTTCCAGCTCCCGGCCGGCGCCGCGCGGCGCGCGTTCGGCTGCACGCGCACCGTCAGGCGCACCGCCTTCCCGTCGGGCTCGGGCTGGAGCGCCTCGGGCGAGCTCACTTCCCGTCCGAGGGGCCGTTGCTCGGAGCCGGGGGCGTGTCGGAGGGCGGCGGCGCCGGCGGGTCATGCCAGTCGGTGCCGTCGGAGAGCAGGCGCACGAGCAGCGAGGTGTCGTCCTCCGCAAGCAGGCGCTCGAGCTCGGCCGCGGCCGCCGTCCAGGCGCGCGCCTGGGCCTGCTCCAGGGCGCGCGCCAGGCGCCGCGCGCAGGCGTCCTCGTGCTCGAAGGCCGGACGGTCCGGCGCGGCGCCGAGCCAGCCCAGGGCCGGCTCGAACAGGCGCGCCAGGGCGGCGAGCTCGGCCGGCCCGAGCACGCTGCGCGCGCCGGGCGCGAGCAGCGCACGCGCCAGCTCGGCCCCGCGCGTGGCCGCGGCCAGGCGCAGGAGCGCCGCGATCGCGCGCGACTCCTCGGCCGTCCACTCGCGCGCCAGGCGCTGCTGGAACAGGAGGTGCCACCAGTCCGGGTCGCTGCCCGTGTCGCGCCAGGTCAGGGTCTCGAGCCCGCCCTCGGACTCGAACACCAGGCCCTCGGGGCGCACGTCGCGCACCTCGCGCACCTTGCGCGTGCGCGGGTCGGTCAGGGCCTTGCGCTTCCAGCCGCCGGAGGCGAACTCCGCCTGCAGGCGCGCGAGCGCGAGGCTCGCCTGGCGCACCTCGCCGGCCAGCGCGGTGGCGGCCGGGCGCGCGCGCAGCTCCTCGGGCAGGGCCGCCAGACGCGCCTCGACGGCCGCCAGCTCGAGCCCGGCCAGCTCTGCCAGGAGGCCCGAGCCGGGGCCGAGGGTCTCGCCCGCCTGGCGCTGGCGCTTGCGCTCCGCGTTGGCGTGCCAGAATCCCTCCTCCTCGTCGACGCGCGCGCGTCGCCGCGCGAGCTCGTCGCCGAGCGCCCGCAGGGCGGCGTAGCGCGCCGGATCACCCGGCAGCTCGCCCAGCTGGTCGAAGCGCGTCGCCAGCCCGGCCAGGTGCGCGCGCAGGTCGTCGAAGCGTCCGTCGAGGGCCAGGGCCTCGCCGCGCCCCAGCTCGGCCTTCAGGTCCTCCTCGGTGGCGCGCACCTCGGCCTGCACGCGCGTCGCGCGCCGCGCGGCGAACTCCTGGACCAGCTCGGGCGGCACGCGGAAGCCGTCGATCGCACGCACGCGCTCGGCCAGGCCCGTTCCGGCGCGCGCCAGGAGCTGGAGCTCCTCGGCGAGCTCGCGCTCCGCCTCCTCGAGCGAGCCCGCGCGCAGCGCGCCCGGCTGGGCGCGCAGGGCCGCGATCTCCTGCTCGGCCGCGCGCGCCGCCGCGGTGCCCGGGTACTCGGCCGGGATGCGCGCCAGGGCCGTGGCGCGCTCGGCGCCCGCCAGGAACGGGGCGATGTCGCGCAGGGCCTGGCCGGCGGCGCGCTCGCGCTCGCGCAGCAGGGCTTCCTCGTCGACCTCGGGCACCGTGGCCTTCGGACCGGAGAGGAAGGTCTCGTCGGCGGGCTCGCCCGGCGCGTCGTCCTCCGGGACCTCCGGTCCGCGCGCGAGCGGCGGGCCCGGGTCCGGACGCGGCGGCTCGCGCAGCAGGAACCAGCCCGCGCCCGCGCCGCCGACCAGCAGCAGCGCGAGCACGGCGGCCAGGCGCCGGCCGCCGCCGGGCCGCGCGGCCTCCAGCGTCGGACCGTGCTCGGCCAGCAGCCGCAGGCGCTCGCACTCGCGCCGCAGGGCCTCGGCCGTGGGGAAGCGCGCGGCCGGGTCCTTCTCCATCAGGCGCGCGATCAGCGCGTCGAGCTCCGGCGGCAGGTCCGGCACGAGCTCGCGCAGCGGGCGCGGCTGCTCGCTCTGCAGCGCGCGCAGGATCTCGCGCGTCGAGGCGCCCTCGAAGGGCGTCTTGCCCGACAGCAGGCGGTAGGCCGTGGCGCCCAGGGCGTAGAGGTCCGAGCGGTTGTCGACCGGCTCGCCGCGGGCCTGCTCGGGCGCGATGAAGTGCGGCGTGCCGTAGACCTTGCGTCCGCTGCCGGGGACGGCGTCGGCCTCGATCGCCTCCTGCTCGAGCGTCGTCGCCAGGCCCAGGTCGGCGAGCTTGACCGTGCCCGTGCCCGAGTACATCAGGTTGGCCGGCTTGACGTCGCGGTGCACGATGCCGCGCGACTCGGCGTAGGCCAGGCCCGCGGCGGCGTCCTGCAGCACCGCCAGGACGGCCTTCCACGGCAGGGGCCCGGAGGCGGCGAGCTTCTGCTCCAGGCTGCCGCCGGCCATGAACTCCATCGAGAGGTAGTGCTGGCCGCCCTCCTCGCCGACGTCGTAGACGACCACCACGTTGGGGTGCGAGAGCGCGGCCGCCGCGCGCGCCTCGGCCTGGAAGCGGTGCACGAAGTCGCGGTCGCCGGCCAGCTTGGGGGCCAGCACCTTGAGCGCCACGGGACGTCGCAGGCTCTCCTGCACCGCCAGGTACACGGCGCCCATCGCGCCCTTGCCCACCAGGCGCTCGACGCGATAGCCGCCGATGCGCTGGGGGGCCTCGCTGGGGCGCGCGCTGCCGACCGCGGCCACGGCGGCGCGCGCGGCCTCGACGCGGAAGGGCTTGACCTCCAGGCGCCGCGAGCCGAGCACGAGCTGGTCGCCCAGCTTCAGGCGCGTGGCGGCCACGCGCTGGCCGTTCACGAAGGTGCCGTACTTCGAGCCCAGGTCCTTTACAGCCCAGTCGCCCTCCTTCGTGCGCCCGACGACGCAGTGGGTCTCGTCCACGCCCTGGCCCTCGACCACGAAGCCGGCCCGCGCGCGGTCGCAGCCGATGACCAGCGTGCCGCCCTGGGGCAGCTCGGCCGTGTGGCCCTCGCCGCCGAGCAGCTCCAGGATCCAGCGCGTCTCGCTCACGCGCGCCTCCGCTCGGCGCCTGCGCCGGCCTCGTCCTGCGCGACCCCCTCGAACAGCGCGCTGCCGACGCGCACGACGTGCGCCCCGGCGCGCACGGCCTCCTCGAGGTCGCCGCTCATGCCCATCGAGAGCCGCGCGTGTCCGCCGGCGAAGGCCGCGGCCGGCAGGCTGCGCGCCAGGCCGCCCAGGCGCTCGAAGACGGTGCGGGCGGCGCGCTGGGCGGCGAGGGCGTCGTCGTGCAGCGGCGCCATCGTCATCAGCCCGAGGAGCGGCAGCGGGCCCTGGCGCGCGCGCTCGACCAGCGCGGGCAGCGCCTCCGGCGCGAGCCCGCCCTTGCTGGCCTCCTCGGCCAGCTTGAGCTGCAGGAAGATCCCTGGCCGGCGCCCCTCCTCCTCCGCCAGGCGGGCCAGCGTCGCGTACAGCTCCTCCGAGTCGACCGAGTGGATCGCGTGGGCCACGCGCAGCACGCGGCGCGCCTTGTTGCGCTGCAGGTGCCCGACGAAGTGCCAGCGCGCGACGCGGCCGCTGGCCAGGAAGGCCGCCTGCCGGGCGACCAGGTCGTCGGCGCGGTTCTCGCCGAGGTCCAGGCAGCCCAGGTCGAAGAGCGCCATGGCCAGGCGGTCCGGGACGGACTTCGTGATCGCCAGGAGCTCGATCTCGGCCGGATCGCGGCTCGCCGCGCGCGCCGCGCGGGCGATGCGGTCGAGCACGCGCGAGCGGTTCTCGTTGAGTCTCTCGTTCAGTCGCGCTTCCAAGACTTCGATCGAGCCTGCTGCGACCGCCGCTGCCTCCGCGCCCTGCCAGGGCGCGCCGGAACGACGGGGGTGCCTCCCGGGGGCCATTGCCGGCGCGTCGCCAGACGGGTGAGGGTACCCGTGGAGGCGCGGGAAGTCACTCGTGCAGGGCGAGGACGAGGCGCCAGGCGCTCTCCGGGCGCACGCGCCGGCGCTCGCCCGGGGCGAAGCCGGCCACCCACAGGATCTCGGCCCCGGCGGTCACGAGCGGGACGTGCGCGCGCTCCTCGCGCGGGACGCCGCGGTCGGCGAGGTAGCGCACCAGGCGCTTCGAGCCGGGGGCGCCCAGGGCATGGTAGCGGTCGCCCGGGGCCGGGAAGCGCACGCCCAGCGGACCGGCCAGCTCGCGCGCGTCGAGCTCGACCGTCAGCGGCCCGCGCGGCACGGCCCGCGCCGTCTCCGCGCGCACGAGCTCGGCCGAGAGCCGGCGGCCGTCCGGCAGGCTCACGATGCCCGGCAGCGGGAGCTCGAGGCGCGCCGCCGGCAGGGCGACCGGCGCGGGGGCCGGGAAGGGCAGCCAGGGCTGCGACGCCTCGGCCGGCGCCGGCGCCGGCCGGCGCGGGGGGACGAGCACCAGCTCGCGCGCGCGCAGGACCAGGCTCCAGCCGCCCGCCAGGGCGTGGCGGCGCGTGCGCCCGGCGCGCAGGTCGTCCACCAGGCGCTCCAGCACGGTGCGCGAGGGCGCGGCCCCGGTGCCCTCGGTCAGGAGGCGCCACAGCGCGCGGCGCGCCAGCGGACGCGCCAGCGCCATCAGCTCGGCCCGCGCCAGGACGCCGCCCAGGGCGCGCTCGTCGGCCGCGCGCGCCGCGGCCGCGTAGGGCGGCACGCGCCAGGCGAGGTGCGCCGTGGCGCGCGCCAGCTCCTGCTCGAGCCCCTCGACCGCGCGCGAGAAGGCGCGCAGGTCCTCGACCGCCTCGTCGCCACCCAGCTCGCGCACCAGCGGCAGGAAGGCGCGGCGCACGCGGTTGCGCGTGAAGCGCGCGTCGGCGTTGCTGGCGTCCTCGCGCCAGGTCAGCCCGCGCGCCGAGAGCAGCGCGCGCACCTCCTCGCGCCGCAGGGCCAGCAGCGGGCGCACGATGCGCACCGGCTCGGCGCTGCTCGCGCCGCCGCGCCAGTGGAAGGCGGCGCGCGGGCCGCGCAGGCCGGCCAGCTCGGTCCCGCGCATCCAGCGCAGGAGGACCGTCTCGAGCGCGTCGTCGGAGTGGTGCCCGGTCAGGAGCGTGCGTCCACCGGAGCGGCGCGCCTCCTCGGCCAGCAGCCGGTAGCGCTCGGCCCGCGCGCGCGCCTCGAGGCCGCCGGGCGCCGGATCGAGGCGCGCGGCGAGGCACGTGAAGGGCACGCCCAGGGCCCGGCAGAGCTCGGCCGCGAAGCGCGCGTCGGCCTCGCTCTCGGCGCCGCGCAGGCCGTGGTCGACGTGGGCCGCACGCACGTCCGGACGGGGCCGCGCCGCCGCCAGCCAGTGCAGGAGCAGCACGCTGTCGGCTCCTCCCGAGAGCGCCAGCAGGAGCTTCTCCTGCGGCGCGATCCCCGCCGCCCGCGCCAGGCGCGGCCAGCGCTCGGACCAGTCGTCGCGGGAGCGGGCGGGGGCGGTCATGGGGCGGGCGTCGAGTCTACGTCCGGGCCGATTGAAGCCATCGGCCGCGACCGCTACTCTCAGCCCGGTTTCCGCAGAAAACCCGGCCGGGGCCGGGCGTGGGGCGTGTCGGCCGGATTGGGTCATCCTGACCGGGGGCGGCGCGGCCCGGCGTCCGTGCGCTCCCGCCCCGGGCGCCCCGCCGGACCTCCCGCTCCACCCCCTCCGTCCGTCCCACCCGCCTCCCCATGCGCATCGCCATCAACGGCTTCGGCCGCATCGGCCGCAACGTCTTCCGCGTCTGCCACCAGAAGGGCCTCGACGTGGTCTCGCTCAACGACCTGACGGACGCGGCGACGCTGGCGTACCTGCTGCGCTACGACTCGGTGCACGGGCGCTTCGCGGGCAAGGTCGAGGCCGCCAAGGACGCGCTGATCGTGGACGGCAAGCGCATCCAGGTCACGGCCGAGCGGGACCCGGCCAAGCTCCCGCACGCCGCCAACAAGGTCGACTTCGTGATCGAGTCGACCGGCGTCTTCGCCAGCAAGGAGGGCTGCGAGAAGCACTGCGCCGCCGGCGCCCCCAGGGTGATCCTGACGGTGCCGGCCAAGGACGAGATCGACGCGATGGTCGTGATGGGCGTCAACGAGCACACGCTGAAGCCCGAGCACCGCATCATCTCGAACGCCTCGTGCACCACGAACTGCCTGGCGCCGGTGGCCAAGGTCCTGCACGACGCCTTCGGCGTCCAGCACGGCCTGATGACGACCGTGCACGCCTACACGAACGACCAGAACATCCTCGACCTGCCGCACAAGGACCTGCGTCGCGCGCGCGCCGCGGCCCTGAACATCATCCCGACCACGACCGGCGCCGCGCGCGCCGTGGGCAAGATCCTGCCGGAGCTCAAGGGACGCCTGGACGGCTGCTCGCTGCGCGTCCCGGTGCCGGACGGCTCGGTGGTGGACCTGGTGGCCACGCTGTCGAAGACCGTCACGGTCGAGCAGGTGAACAACGCCTTCAAGGAGGCGGCCGCGAAGAAGCCGCTGGCCGGCATCCTCGAGTACTCCGACGACCCGCTGGTCTCGATGGACGTGGTCAAGAACCCCGCCAGCGCCCTGTTCGACGCGCAGTCGACCATGGTCATGCAGGGCAACATGGTCAAGGTCGTCGCCTGGTACGACAACGAGTGGGGCTACTCGAACCGCGTCGTCGACCTGGTCCTGTACGCGCACGCGCTGGCCGGCAAGGGGGCCAAGGCCACCGTCAAGGCCAAGTAACCGTGCGCTTCGACGTCCCGCGCCTCGACGACCTCGCGCTGGAGGGCAAACGCGTGCTCGTGCGCGTGGACTTCAACGTCCCGCAGGACGAGGCCGGGAACATCACCGACGACACACGCATCCGGGCCTCGCTCGAGACGATCGAGGCGATCCTGCGCAGGCAGGGCAAGCCGATCCTGATGAGCCACCTCGGCCGCCCGGACGGCCAGGTGGTCGAGTCCATGCGCCTGAAGCCGATCGGGAAGCGCCTCGAGGAGCTGACGAAACGCAAGGTGATCCGGCTCGACGAGAGCACCGGTCCGGCGGTCGAGAAGGCGGTGAAGGACGCTCCCGCCGGCGCGATCGTGCTGCTCGAGAACGTGCGCTTCCACAAGGGCGAGACCAAGGGCGACCCCAAGCTGGCCGAGGCCTATGCCCGGCTCGGCGACGTGTTCGTCAACGACGCCTTCGGCACCTCGCACCGCGCCGAGGCCTCGGTCTCCGGGCCGGCGGCCTTCCTGCCGTCCGCGGCCGGGCGCCTGCTCGAGCGCGAGGTGGCCGCCTTCCGGCGCGTGCTCGAGAACCCGGCGCGCCCGCTGGTGGCGATCCTCGGCGGCGCCAAGGTCTCCGACAAGCTGCCGGTGGTGGCGAACCTGATCCCGGTCTGCGACGCGATCCTGATCGGCGGCGGGATGGCCTACACCTTCCTGAAGGCGCAGGGCGAGGAGGTCGGCGCCTCGAAGCTCCAGGCCGACCAGCTCGAGGCGGTGAAGGCCTCCCTGGCGGCGGCCGAGAAGCGCGGCTGCCGGATCCTGCTCCCGAGCGACCACGTCGTGGCCGAGCGCTTCGCCGCGGACGCGCCGCCCGGCACCGTGGCGAAGATCCCGGCCGGCAAGCTCGCCCTCGACATCGGTCCGGAGACGCGCCGGCGCTACGCGGCCGAGATCGCCCGGGCGCAGACCATCGTCTGGAACGGCCCGATGGGGGTCTTCGAGTGGGAGGCCTTCCGCGCCGGCACCGCCGCCGTGGCCGAGGCCGTGGCCCGTGCCCCGGGCTACACCGTGGTCGGCGGCGGCGACTCGGTGGCGGCGGTCGAGCTCCTCGGCGTGGCGGCCCAGGTGAAGCACATCTCCACCGGGGGCGGTGCCTCGCTCGAGCTGCTGGGCGGCAAGGCCCTGCCCGGGATCGAGGCCCTGCTGAAGAAGCCCGTGCGCACCTGAGAGGCCCGGACGGCGGCGAAGGCCCCCCAGGACCCGCCCAGGCGCTTGCGCTGGGGGCCATCCGGCCGGCACCGTAGAATCCAGGCCCCCCCGATGCCGCTCGCCGAGCGCCCGCGCGTGTCCAGTCCCCCTGCAGAGCCCAGCCCGGTGCTCCCGCTCCGGATCGCACCCTCGCTCCTGTCGGCCGACTTCGCGCGGCTGGCGGAGGAGCTGGCGACCGTCGAGGGCAACGGAGTCGAGAACGGGGAGGCCGACTGGCATCACGTGGACGTCATGGACGGGCACTTCGTGCCCAACCTCACCATCGGGCCGCCGGTGGTGGAGCGCATCCACGCCGCCGCCCGGAAGCCGCTCGACGTGCACCTGATGATCACCGAGCCGGCCCGCTACGCCGAGGCCTTCGCCCGGGCCGGGGCACACGTGCTCACCTTCCACCTGGAGCTGTGCCCCGACGACACCGCCGCGCGCGCCGTCATCCGGCGTTTCCGGGAGGTCGGCGTGCCCAAGGTCGGCGTCGCGCTCAACCCGGACACGCCGGTCGAGCGCCTGGCGGGCCTTCTCGGCGAGCTCGACCTCGTGCTGGTGATGAGCGTCTTCCCCGGCTTCGGCGGGCAGAAGTTCATGCCCGAGGTGCTGCCCAAGGTGACCTGGCTGCGCCGGCGCGGCTATCGCGGCCACGTGGAGATGGACGGCGGGCTCAATCCCGAGACGCTCCCGCGCTGCGCCGCGGCGGGGGCGGACGTGCTGGTGGCCGGCTCGGCCATCTATGGCGTGCGCGAGCGCGGCCGGCGCATCGCCGAGCTGCGCGCGGCCGGCGAGGCCGCCCGGCTTGAACCCAGGGTTTGACCATGGAAGGACGCTCCTTGGCCGAAGAACCGAAGTCCGATCCCCGCTCCGACGCCCGGCCTCCCGAGGGGCCCCGGCCGCCGGTCCCGGGACCGAAGCCCGACCCGAAGGCCGAGAAGAAGGCCGCCAAGGAGCGTCGCGCGCAGGAGAAGGCGCTCGAGAAGGCGCGCGCGGCCGAGAAGGAGCGCAAGGCGGGCGGCCGCATCCAGGAGGCGGCGCGCCTGGCGGACGACGTGACCGAGCGCCCCGAGGAGGAGCCCAAGCGCGAGGGGCGCCTGGCGCGCCTGCGCTTCTCGAAGAAGAAGGACATGCCCGGCGGGCTGTGGCTCAAGTGCGAGTCCTGCACGCAGGTGATCTTCCGCAAGGAGCTCGAGGAGAAGGGCCGCGTGTGCCCCTCCTGCGGCTTCCACTTCACCCTGCCGGGCCAGGAGCGCGTGCGCCTGACGCTCGACGAGGGCACCTGGCACGAGCACTTCGCCGAGATCGAGGCCATGGACCGGCTGCACTTCCAGGACGCGCAGCCCTACGCCGAGAAGGTGCGCCGCGCGACCGAGCGCGCCGGGCAGAAGGAGGCGCTGCTGCTCGGCACGGGCGCGATCCTCGGCCGGCCGGTGGTGCTGGCGGTGCTCGACTTCAACTTCATGGGCGGCTCGATGGGCGAGGTCGTGGGCGAGAAGATCGCCCTGGCGGCCGAGCTGGCCGTGCGCGAGCAGCGCCCGCTGCTCCTGTTCACCAGCTCCGGCGGCGCGCGCATGCACGAGGGGATCCTGTCCCTGATGCAGATGGCCAAGACCTGCGCCGCGCTGCAGACGCTCAACGAGCACGGCGGCTTCTCGATCTGCGTGATGACCCACCCGACCACGGGCGGCGTGACCGCCTCCTTCGCCTCGGTCACGGACCTGATCCTGGCCGAGCCGGGCGCGCTGATCGGCTTCGCCGGCCCGCGCGTGATCGCCACGACCCTCAAGCAGGAGCTGCCGCCCGGCTTCCAGCGCGCCGAGTTCCTGCTGGAGAAGGGCATGCTCGACGCGATCGTCAAGCGCGCCGAGATGCGCGCCACGCTGGCCAAGCTGATCGACTACTCGAAGGGCGCGCGCATCGCGCCCGGCACCGTCCAGCCCCGGGCGCGCCCATGAGGAAGAAGCAGGACCGCGGAGGCCCCGAGGGGACGGAGGGGCGCGGAGGGGGAGCCGGCCTGGTCCCGCGCTCGTCGGCCTGTCCTCCGCGCTCGGCTCGTCTCCCATGACCCGCGAGCGCAACGGCCGCGAGTCGAAGCCCGAGCGGCGCGACAAGAAGGTCACGACCAAGTCGCTGCGCCTGATGAAGGAGCGCGGCGAGCGCATCGTCGCGCTGACCGCCTACGACCACCTGATGGCGGAGCTGCTCGACCAGGCCGGGGTCGACCTGATCCTGGTGGGGGACTCGGCCGCCATGGCGGTCCAGGGCCGGCACACGACGGTCTCGGTGACGATGAGCGAGATGCTCTACCACGCCGAGCTCGTCTCCTCGGCCGTCGAGCGCGCGCTGGTGGTCGGGGACCTGCCCTTCATGAGCTACCAGATCAACGCCGACGAGGCCCTGCGCAACGCCGGGCGCATGGTGCAGGAGGCCCACGTCGAGGCCGTCAAGCTCGAGGGCGGGCGCGCGCTCGCGCCGACGATCACGCGCATCGTCGAGGCCGGCATCCCCGTGATGGGGCACCTCGGCCTGACGCCCCAGTCGATCCACAAGTTCGGCACCTACCAGGTGCGCGCGACCGAGCCCGAGGAGGCCGACGAGGTGCGCCGCGACGCCAGGATCCTGGAGGAGGCCGGCGCCTTCGCGATCGTGCTCGAGAAGGTGCCCGCGCTCCTGGCCACCGAGGTCGCGCGCTCGGTCGCGATCCCCGTGATCGGCATCGGCGCCGGCCCCGGCTGCGACGGCCAGATCCTGGTCTCGCACGACATGCTCGGGCTCTACAGCAAGTTCCACCCGCGCTTCGTGCGCCGCTACGCCGAGCTCGGCGCCCAGATGCGCGAGGCCTTCGAGCGCTACGCCAAGGACGTGCGCGGGGGTGACTTCCCGGGCGAGCGGGAGTCATACTGATCCGT
>DASVAP010000274.1:0-6292 GCA_036376275.1 Planctomycetota bacterium
TGGTTCCAGCACCTGCGCAGCGTGCCGCGCGCGCGCGTGCAGCACACCGACGTCGAGCGCGGCCCGATCGAGCGGCGCTTCGGGCTGGCGACGCTGGTGGTCTACACCGCCGGGCACCAGGACAGCGAGGTGCGCCTCGAGGGCCTGGCGCACGCGACCGCCGTCGCGATCCGTGATCGCCTGCTGTCGGGCGAGGGCACCCATGACGAACCGGGAGCCTGAGGACCCGCGCGCGCGGCGCCTGCACCCCTCGGCGCTGCTCTTCGACGCCGGCCGGCGCCTGTTCGCGCTGCTCTCGTGGGCCGTGGCCGTCCTGTTCTTCGCGGCGCGCTCGGACGAGGGCTGGTTCCTGCTCTTCCTGGTGCCGCCCTTCCTGGAGGCGCTGATCCGCTACGTCTCCTTCCGCTATGCCTTCGAGCCCGCCGAGCTCGTCGTGCGCGAGGGCTGGCTCTTCCGCAGCGTGCGCCACGTGCCCTACGCGCGCATCGCCAACCTCGACACCGTCCAGGGGCCGCTGCACCGCTTCCTCGGCGTGGTCGAGGTGCGCCTCGAGACCGCCGGGGGCAGCGAGCCCGAGGCCGTCTTCCGCGTGATCACGCTGGCCCAGCTGGCCGAGCTGCGCGAGCGCGTCTTCGGGCCGCGCGCGGCGGCGCGCACGGCCGACGAGGCCTTCGCGCGCGCCGAGAGCGGGCACGGGGCCGCGCTCTTCCGCATGGGCACGGGCGACGTGCTGCTCTACGGCCTCCTGACGCAGCGCGGCCTGGTCCTGGTGGGGGGGGCGCTGGTGGCGCTGCACGAGCTGGGCGACCTCGAGCGCCTGCGCGAGCGCCTCGGGCCCGGGCTCGAGCAGGCCACCGAGGAGGCGGCGGGGCTGCCGACCTGGGCCTGGGCCCTGGCCGTGCTCGCGCTGTTCGTCGTCCTGCAGCTCGGCTCGGCGCTGTGGGCCTACCTGACGCTCTTCGGCTTCCGCCTGGAGCGCCAGGGCGAGGACCTGCGCACGACCTGCGGCCTGCTCACGCGCCAGACGGCCTCGCTGCCGCGCGCGCGCATCCAGCGCCTCGAGCTGCGCCAGGGCTGGCTGGCGCGCCTGGCGCGGCGCGTCTCGCTGCGCGCCGTCAGCGCCGGCGGCGACTCGACGCGCGACACGCAGGTGGCGCGCAAGTGGCTGGTGCCGCTGTGCCGGCCCGCGGAGGTGCCGGCGCTGCTGGCCGAGATCCAGCCCGAGGCGCGCTTCGACGGAGCCGACTGGCAGGGCGTGCACCCGCGCGCCGCGCGGCGCCTGGCGCTGCGCGCGGCGCTGCCCTGGCTGCCGCTGGTCGGGATCGCGGCCCTCGCCTCGTGGGGCGCGGCGGCGGGCGTCGCGGCCCTCGGCCTGGCGTGCGCGGCCTGGGCCGGCCGGCGGCGCGCGCGGCTGCTCGGCTGGGCGCTCGAGCCCGGCGCCGTGCTGGTGCGCGACGGCCTCTTCGGCCGGCGCGCGGCCTGCGTGCGCTTCGAGAAGATCCAGGCGCTCGACCTGCGCCAGAGCCCCTTCGACCGCTGGGCGCGCATGGCCCACCTGGCGGTCGACACGGCCGGGGCGACGGGCTCGGGACGCTTCCTGATCCCCTTCCTCCCGCTGCGGGTCGCCCTGCGGCTGCGGCGCCGGCTGGCCCGCAACGCCGCGCGCGCGACCTTCCGCTGGTGAGCGCGGCCGCGGGGAGGATCCACGAAACCCCATGGCGGGCGTTCCGGGCCGGGGATAGAACCCTGGCGTCCCCTCGAATCCGGGAGACGACCCCGACATGGGGTCGGGGCCGCCTCACGGACCTCTTCACCCCTGCAATCCCTGCACGGAGGTCCCATGCGATCGTTCCCGGTACGTTCCACCGTCCTCGGTCTCGTCTTGGCTGGCGCGGCGAGCGCGCAGAGCGCGCTCCAGAACCCGTTCCAGTCGAACGAGCTGTCCCTCGACTACTTCTTCCACGAGCTCGACGACGGCTCGATCCTGGCGGCCGACGACCTCGGCACCCACGTCTTCCAGGACTTCGGCGCCTACGTCCAGTCGAGCTTCTTCCAGGCCCACGGGCTGCGCTGCGGCTCGGACCGGCTGCCGCAGTTCTACGCGCTCGGCACGACGGCCGACTGCAGCTCGTCGAACACCACGATCAAGGCCGAGTACAACGCCTCGGGCGGCGTGACCTACACGATCCCCGTGTGGGTGCACGAGATCCGGCGCAAGACGGGCACGCTCGGGACGCTCGTCGCGGGCCAGATCACCTCGCAGATCACCTCGCTGAACTCCGCCTTCGCGGCGCACGGTATCCAGTTCACGCTGGCCGGCACGACGCTCTCGAAGAACAACAACTGGTACAACGACACGGGCACCTACTACAACACGCTCGCGCGTGACGTGCACAACAACATCAACATCTACACCAACACCGCCAGCGGCAACCTGGGCTACGCCTACGTCCCGAACAGCGGCGGGGTGGTCGGTAACAAGTGGGATCGCATCGTGATCTACTGGCGCGCGCTGGGTGTTCCCGGCACCTACGGCGCGCCCTACAACGAGGGCGACACGACCGTGCACGAGGTCGGCCACTACCTGGGCCTCTACCACACGTTCCAGGGCGGCTGCGCGAGCGCCTCGGGCTGCGCCAACAACGGCGACCTGATCTGCGACACGCCGCCGGAGGGCTCGGCCCACTTCAGCCCGTGCGTCGATCCGGCCACCTGCGGCAACCCGGATCCGATCCACAACTTCATGGACTACTCGGACGACAACTGCATGTACGAGTTCTCGCCCAACCAGCAGAACCGCATGCGCTGCACGATCTCCAACTGGCGCACGCGCATCCCCGACAGCATCCCCTGATCCGGGGACGTTCCTCGGGCGGGCCTCGGCCGCAGTGCGGCCGGGGCCCGCTCTCGTTTCAGGTCGACGCGGCCCCGGCCGGCGTCTTCGCCGTCCAGCGCAGGATCTTGCCGCGCAGCTCGTCGAGGTGCACCGGCTTCGGCAGGTAGTCGTCGAAGCCGGCCTGCTGCGCCTCCTTGCGGTGCTCCTCGAGCACGTTGGCCGTCAGGGCCACGATCGGGACGTGCGTGCCGCTCAGGCCCTCGAGCTTGCGGATCGCGAGCGTGGCCTCGAGCCCGTCCATCACGGGCATCTGCACGTCCATCAGGATCAGGTCGAAGCCGCCCTTCTTGAAGGCCTCGAGCGCCTCCTGCCCGTTGGCCGCCACGACCGACTCGACCCCGAGCTTCTCGAGGAAGCGTGTCGTGATGCGCTGGTTCACCGGGTGGTCCTCGGCCACGAGGATGCGCAGGCCCGGGGGGAGCTCCTCGGTGCGCGTCGCGCTCGCGCGCGCCGGTGCGGCCGTGGGCAGCGGGCCGCGCAGCACCTCGCCGATGCACCAGTAGAGGTCGTTGCGCTTCACCGGCTTGGCCAGGGCCGCCTTGCGCCCGGACCAGGGCACGGCGGCGGCCTGGGCCAGCTGGTTGACCGGCGCCAGCACGATCATCGGGGCCTGCGCCAGGGCGCCCGCGCCGATGACCTCGAGCGACTCGAAGGCCGAGGTCATGCGCAGGTCGCAGAGCACGAGGTCGAAGCCGCGCCGGGCGTTGGCGGCCTCCATCAGGCGCATGCGCGCCGCCGGGCCGTCCACCGCGGTCTCGACGGTGTTGCCCTCGGCCAGCAGCTTGGCCAGGGCTGCGCCGCTGGTCGGGCTCGGATCGACCACCAGGATGCGCTGGCCGCGCGGCGAGCCCTGCGCGCCGGGCTGGAGCTCGAGCGGCTCGACCAGGATCTCCGGCTGCAGGCGGAAGCCGAAGGTCGAGCCCTCGCCCTCCTCGGTGCGCACGAACATCGAGCCGCCCAGGGCCTCGACGATCTGCTTGCTGATGGCGAGCCCGAGGCCCGTGCCGCCGTACTTGCGCGAGCGCGAGGCGTCGACCTGCGAGAAGGACTGGAACAGGCGGTCGACGCGGTCCTGGGGGATGCCGATGCCGGTGTCCTGGACCTCGAAGCGCAGGCGCGGGCGCGCCCCCGGCGACTCCTCGAGCTGCACGCGCAGCACGATCTCGCCCTTGGGCGTGAACTTGAGCGCGTTGCTGAGCAGGTTCAGCAGCACCTGGCGCAGGCGCGTCGGGTCGCTCTTGATCGTGGCCGGCACGCGCTCGTCCAGCTCCAGGCACAGCTCGAGCTTCTTCTCGGCCGCCACGATCGAGACCGTGTCCAGGCACTCGTGCACGATCTTCGCGATCGAGCACGGGATCGACTCGACCTCGTAGCGCCCGGCCTCGCCCTTCGAGAAGTCGAGGATGTCGTTGATGATCGCCAGCAGGCTCTCGGCCGACCTGTGGATCGTGGTGGCGAACTCCTGCTGCTCGCCCGAGAGCGGCGTGTCGAGCAGGAGCTGGGTCATGCCCAGCACGCCGTTGATCGGCGTGCGGATCTCGTGGCTCATCGTGGCCAGGAACTGCGACTTGGCGATGCGCGCGGCCTCGGCACGCTGGACCTGGTCCTTGAGCTGACGATCGCGCAGCTCGATCTGCGTGATCATGTTGTTGAAGGTGTCGACCAAGAGGCCGATCTCGTCGTCCGAGCGGCGCACGGCGCGGATCGAGTAGTCCTTGCGCGTCGAGATCGCGTTGGCCGCGTGGGCCAGGTCGAGGAGCTGGTCCGAGAAGCGGTGGTGGATGCGGCGCGACAGCACCAGCGTGATCAGCGTCGACGAGCAGACCAGCGCCAGGAACAGGCCCAGGTGCAGGCGCAGGCGCGCGTCCAGCTCGTCCGAGGCGTTCACGATCTCGACCGTGCCGAGCGGCCGCCCGGCACGGAACACGTCGCGCCGCACGACCGGCCGCACGAAGGCGTGCAGGGGGCTGGAGCCCTCCGCCTCTGGCCGGGCCTGCGCGCGGCCCCACTGCGCCAGCTCCTCGCCCCCGGGGCCCAGGACGCGCGCCGCGTGCACGCGCTCGTCGCCCATCAGGCCCTGGAGCCAGGCGCCGCTCGCCAGGGGATCACCCTGCGCCGACTGCCAGCGAAAGGCCGCGTTCTCCGCCAGCAGCTCGCCGCGCTCGACCATCGCCGCACGCAGGCTCAGCAGGTCCCAGGTGCCGTACACGAACCCCGCCAGGCACAGGCTCGCGAGGCCGACCGTCAGGAGCGAGACCGTCAGCCGCCGGCGCAGCGTGAAGCGCGTGGCGGAGCGGCGCGGCGGGGCGGGCTTGCCGGCCGGTCGCTCGGGAGGCGGAGGGTTGGGCAAGGGCGTTCGTCCCTCATCGGCGGATCCAGTCCCTGGATTGAGGTGCCCGTGCCCTCCAAGGCGAGGTCCTCTCGGCTCGCGGCGGATTGTCCGGTTCGGGTGTCAGGGCGGACGACCCCGAAGGCCGATGGAACGTGCCGGATGTCCAGCACCCCCTCCGAGCACGATCGCCGCGGAGCCGCGCGCCAGACGGTCACCTACCGGCTCGACGTGCTCGCGCCCAGCGGGTCCGCGGGCTGCGTCATCGACGTGTCCCAGACGGGCCTGCGCGTGCGCTTCCGCGAGGAGCTCGACCTGGCCGGGACCCAGCGCCTGAAGATCGTCTTCCCGCGCTGGCTCGAACTCGGCCCGGGCCTGGACCTGCCCGGACGCTTCGTGTGGATGCGGGCCTCGCCGGTCGGCACGACCGAGGCCGGCTTCGCCTTCGACGCCCTGCCGCGCAAGGAGCGGGGCTTGATCCAGGTCCTGATCCAGCGCCTGGCCGAGGCCCTGGCCGAGGACCGTCCGAGCGAGCCCGTCGCGGGCTGAAGCGGCGGGCTTCGCGCGCGGGTGCCGCGCGCGGTCGCGCGGGACGCGGTTTGACGGCCGTAAGCCCGGCGCGTCGGCCCTTGCCATACCTTTTCGAGCGGCCGGTGGCCCGGGGGCTTCGCCGGATCGGCGACAGCGCATAGGCTAGGGGCCTTCCGGGGACCCCGACCGATTCCACCCGAGTCCCGACCCACCGCCATGATCGCCGCGCTCTTCCTCACCGTCCTGCCCGCTCCCGCGTTCTCTCCCGCTCCCGCCTCCGTCCCGCGCCAGGACGCGGCCGAGGCCGAGATCGACGCCCAGATCACCGCCGCCGGCACGGACGTGGCGAAGCTGCTCGAGCTGGCCAAGTCCTTCTCCTCCGCGAGCAAGGACGACGCCGCCAAGAAGACCTACAAGAAGATCGTCGAGATCGATCCCAACCACGCCGAGGCGCGCAAGGCCCTGCGCCACCACGGCTACGACGGCAAGTGGTTCGAGTCCTACGCCGAGCTCTCCAAGTACCGGCGCGAGGAGAC
>DASVAP010000295.1:0-3832 GCA_036376275.1 Planctomycetota bacterium
GCTGCGCGAGCGCACCGACGCCCTGCAGGGCCTGCTGGTCGAGCGCGAGCAGCCGGCCCCGCAGCGCCGGCCCCTGGCCGAGCTGGAGGCCCTGTGCTCTGCCCACCGCAGCGAGCTGCGTCACGCGCACCAGGAGCTGGCGCGCCTGGACTGCCGCCTGGTGTGCCTGCACCCGACCGTCTTCAGCGTGGGCGCGGGCGCCGGAACCGAGCGCGCGCTGTTCTGGTGCTCGGAGTAGGGCGCCGGGCGCCAGCGCCGGCGGGCGGCGAGATCAGCGGGTGATCTTCGAGCGCCTGTGGGCCGGTCCGGGAAACGGCGCACCGGATCACCGGGCGGGCGCGCGCCCGCCCGGAGAACCGGTGCGGTCACGCTGACGGCGGAGTCAGTAGGCGATCTTGGATCGCCTAGCGCGTCTCGACGCGCTCGATCCGCCCCATCATCTCGCCGCCGTGGTCCTTGCCGCGCCAGGTGCCGGCGTAGCTCTGGCCATGGAACAGGACGCGCGCGTCGAAGGTGCCCATCTGCGGCACGGGGAACTGGTCGAGGGTGATCACCGGGGTGTCGCCGGCCCAGGCGACCGGCAGGTAGAGCGGGATCGTCACCTGCGAGTCCCCCACCCGGCTCTCGAATAGCCACTTTCCGCCGTCGGCCTTCTCGCAGCGCGAGATCACGTAGCTGTCCTTCGTCGGCGCGGCGTCGGGGCGCGTGTCGTCCGTGAACCACCCGACCAGGCGCGCGCCGGTCAGGAGCTCGGCGAAGGCCTCCTCGCGTTGCTCCTGGGCCTCCTCGGGGTCCTCCTGGCGCGCGAGCGCGGCGAAGGCGGGGAGCGCGAGGAAGAGGGCCAGGGCCAGGGGGGCGTGCTTGTGGTTCATGGTCGCGGCGCTGCGGGTTCCCGGGCATGGTAGCGAGCCGGCCGCGCGCGCCGGTTCACTTCCCACCGAGGCGCTCGCGCGTGCGCACGAAGCCCGCCCACTCGTCCGCGGCCATCGTCTCGTTGCGCACCCACTCGAGCAGGCCGGAGCTCATCCCCGGCTCGTCCGGGAGCGCGATCTCGTAGGCCACCAGGAAGACCTCGGCACCCTTGGCGACCCACAGCGAGCCGCCGCGCTCCTCGAGCCCCGGCCCGTCGATCACGTAGCGCCGGCACGGGAGCCCTCCGCGCTCCTCCTCGCCCTCGTAGGCGAGCACCACCGGGCCCTTCGGCCCGAAGAACGGCCCGCTCGGGCCGGGCTGGAAGTCGACGATCTCGAGCTCGGTCTCGCCCACCGGATCGACCAGGAAGCGCAGCGCGACGTTCAGGCTGGCGAGGTCGAAGTCGTAGCTGTGCCAGGGGAAGCGCGCGAGCTCGCAGCCGACCTCCAGGTCCCCCACCTTGCCGCCGATGCGCTTGCGATCGGGGCTGGTGGTCAGGTACGCGCGCAGGGTGCGCTCGCCGTGCGCGTCGAGCTGGAAGGAGTGGAACGAGGAGACCGAGGCCGTGTGCCAGTCCATCTCCGCCACCACCAGGGTCGCCTCGGGCTCGCCCGCGTGCCACTTGAGCGCTTCGAGACGCGTCTCGCTGGCCAGGCACAGAGCGATCTGGCTCGGGTTCGAGCCGTCGCGGTTCGCCTTGCGGTAGAGATGCACGCGCCCGACCGGGATGCGGCCGGGCTCGTGACGGAAGGCGGGGGCCAGGGCCTGGGCCCCGGCGGCGGCCGCGGGTTCCTGGAGTGGCGCGGCGAGCAGGGCGAGCAGGAGGGCTTGCATGCCCCCATCGTCCACGGTCGCGGCGGCCCGGACAAGGCGCGAGCCGCGTGGGGGCGTTATCGTCTCCGCCATGCTGCTCCCGCTCCTCGCCGCCCTCGCCCCGCAGGCCGCACCCCAGGCCGTCCCCGGCCAGGACCAGACGCGCGGGCTGCGCCTCGCGAAGCCCGGCGCCTTCGAGGGCTACACGCTCATCGCGCCGCTCGCCTCGAAGACCACCTACCTGATCGACATGCAGGGCCGCGAGGTGCACCGCTGGGAGAGCCAGCACGGGCCGTCGTCGGTGCAGCTCCTGCCGGACGGCTCGATCCTGCGCCACGCGCGCCTCGAGGGGACGCACGTCTTCGCCGGGGGCGGGATCTGCGGGCGCATCGAGCGCATCGGCTGGGACGGGGAGCTCCTGTGGTCCTACGAGCTCGCCAACGAGGACCAGATGACGCACCACGACGCGATCGCGATGCCGAACGGCAACGTGCTCGTGATCGCCTGGGAGCACCGCTACCGCGAGGACTGCATCGCCGCCGGGCGCGACCCGAAGGTGACGCCCGACAAGGGCCTGTGGCCGGACGCGGTGCTCGAGATCCAGCCCGTGGGCGCGGACGGCGGCGAGATCGTGTGGGAGTGGCACGTCTGGGACCACCTGGTTCAGGACCTCGACCCCGCGCTCGACAACCACGGCGCGATCGCCGCGCACCCCGGGCGCATCGACATCAACTACGACCACCGCGACGCGGCGCCCGAGACCGAGGAGGATCGCCGCAGGCGCGAGGAGCTGGAGGCCGAGATGCGCGCGCTCGGCTACGCGGGCGGCGAGGAGGAGGACGACGCCCCGAGCCCCGTCGTCGGCGGTGTCCCGGCCCTGGCCCAGCCGGGCGGGCACGGCAGCGACTGGCTGCACACGAACGCGCTCGACTACAACCCGGAGCTGGACCTGATCGCGCTCTCGAGCCCGCACCTCTCGGAGATCCTCGTGATCGACCACTCGACCACCACGGACCAGGCCGCGGGCAGGTCGGGCGGACGCTACAGGCAGGGCGGCGAGATCCTGTGGCGCTGGGGCAACCCGCGGAACCACGGGGCCGGCACGCAGGCCGACCGGCGGCTCTTCTACCAGCACAACGTGCAGTGGATCCCGCCCGGACACCCCGGGGCCGGGCACCTGCTGGTGTTCAACAACGGCCAGGAGCGCCCCGACGGCGAGTACTCGTCGGTCGAGGAGCTCGCCCTGCCGCTCGAGCCCGGCAAGGGCTTCACCCGCACGGGCGCCGCCTTCGGCCCCGAGGAGCCGGTCTGGCGCTACACCTCGCGGCCGGACTTCTACGCCGCCTTCATCTCCGGCTGTCAGCGGCTGCCGAACGGCAACACGCTGATCTGCGAGGGCCCCGAGGGGCGCGTGTTCGAGGTCACGTCCGACGGCGAGGTCGTGTGGGACTGGGCCAGCGACATCGAGGGCAACCTGAAGGACGCAGGGGTCTCGGGCTTCGCGCTCTTCCGCGCCACCCGCCACGGCCCGGACCACCCGGCCCTGAAGGGTCGCACGCTGACGCCGCGCGAGGCCGAGCCCGCGCAGAAGTGAGACTGCGCGATCGCGCCGACCGCACCCAGGGCCTGAGCAAGGATCAGGGGGGCGCGCGAGGATTGCGCGCCAAGGACGATCCAGAGAGCCCGGCAGGACACCGCGGCCTTCGGCCGCGGCATCCTGCTCGGTCTCTCAGCCCAGCTGATTCATGAAGACCTCGAGCGAGACGTCGCGAATGGCCTCAGATGGGGGCTTTCGCGACCGAGAGGACCGGAACTGACCATTCATCTGGTCAGTGAGGACTCGCAGGGAGCGAAAGGCCGCAGATGAGGCCAGTCGCGACGTCGGAGCCGAGGGCTTCATGAATCAGCTGGGCTCAGTGATTCAGGTTGAGCACGATCTCGCTCAGGAACGGCACGTTGGCCACGCCGGTGCCCGGAGTCGAGATCGAGTCGGCCTGGTCGATGAAGATCAGCGGCAGCGGCGCGCCGAGCCCGCCGCTCGTCAGGTCGATGGCCCCGAAGCCACCGAGCGTGGTCACGCCGTAGAAGATCGCGTTGCGCGTCACGC
>DASVAP010000296.1:0-13669 GCA_036376275.1 Planctomycetota bacterium
GCGTGACGAGCAGGCGCTCCACCTCGCGCCCCCCCGTCGCGGTCCACAGCACCTGGGCCGGCGCGCCGCCGGCCAGGGGCGCCACGTACAGGCTGAAGGCGTTGTTCTGCGCGAGGTCGCCGGCGAACACGACGCGCGCGCTGTCGGGCGTGATGCGGAAGGGCCCGCGCCAGACCTCGCCGTTCGGCGCGGGCGGCGGATTGAGCTGCACCGCGGCCTGGCTGCCGTCCGTGGGCACGGAGAAGAGCTCGGCCCGGTTCGAGTGGTTCTGCGCGGCCAGGTAGACGACCCGGGAGCCGTCCGGGCTCGCGCCGTAGGCGTAGACCCGGCCGTCGTTCACGGGCAGCACGCCGTTCAGGATCCGGGGCGGGCTGGAGCCGTCGGCGGGGACGGAGTAGAGCTCGAAGCGCTCGCGATCCGGGTCCGAGGACTTGCGGAACAGGACGCGCCCGCCGGCGACCGCGTAGTCGAGGACGCGCGGCTCGCCCGTGTCGAGCCGTATGCGCGGCGCGGAGAGGTCCGTCGGGGCGCTGTAGAGCCACCAGGCGAAGGCCGCGTCCGGGACGCGCAGCCGGTACACGACCCGGCCGCTGGCGGGCTCGATGCGGTGGTCCACCAGGTTCTCGTCGCCCACGACCAGCCCCGCCAGGCGCTGCGGCGGCGCGGAGAGGTCGAGCGGCACGCGATGGAGCTCCTGGAAGTCCCAGTCGCGGCTGGACGCGGCGAAGAGGAGCTCGCTCCCGTCCGGGAGGAGCTCGAAGCTCTGCACCCCGCCGAGCTCGGGCCCGAAGGCGTCGAGCTGGAGCGACGGTGCGCTCCCGTCGACGGGCACGGTGTAGACGTGCTGACGCGAGTCGTGCTCGCGGGCGCCGCGGTACATGGCGACGCGGCCGGAGTCGTCGAGGGTGAGGTCCGAAGCCCCCTCCGGCCCGCTCAGGCGCCGCACGGCACCGTCGAGGTCGACGCGCTCGAGGGCCAGGCCCTCCGGGCTGGCGACGTGCGCCAGGACCGCGGCGGAGTCCGGCGTGAACACGAAGCGGTCCACGTCGGCGGCGCCGCCGATGCCGTGCACGCCCGTGGGCGGGCGCGAGCCGAGCGCGCGCACGCGCTCGAAGGTGAGCGGGCCCGTGAAGAGCGTGAACACGCCCGGGACGTCGGCGTCGGCGCTGTAGACGACCTGCTCGCCGTCCGGGCTCGCGCGGAAGGCCCGGATCGTGCGCCCGACCGCGAGCGGATCGCTGACCCTGCGCGCGCGCCGCGCCCCGTCGAGCGGGACGCGCAGGAGGGCGTCGCCGCCGGAGCCCGAGGGCGACTCGCGGAAGAGCACGGCGTCCGCCAGGACGGTCAGGCCCGTGACCGTGTCGGCCGGCTCGTGGAGCGAAGTGGGCGCTTCCGCGTCGAGCGGATGGACGAACAGGGCGGACGGCCCACCGCCGGGCGGCGCCTGGACGTAGACGACCTGGCGCGCATCGGGCGCGAAGGTCGCGTGCCGCACCTCGCCGCTGGCGAGCCGGCGCGCCGGCGCGCTGCCGTCGGTCGGGACGACGAGGAGCTGCGTGACGACCAGGCAGCCGAGCGCGCAGTCCCCGTGCGTCTCCTGCAGCTCGAACAGGACGTTCTGGCCGTCCGCGGCGAGCTGGAAGGCGCCCAGCGTCAGGCTCCAGGGCGAGCCGGCCGGGCCGCCGCCCGGAAGCGAGCCGAAGGCGCGCGCGGTCTTCGGCGTGAGCTCCGTGGGCGCCGCACTGCCGTCCACGGGCACGCTGAAGAGGCGCCGCGCCGGCTGGCCCATCTCGCCCTGGGTGTAGACGACGCGCGTGGAGCTCGCGTCGACGGCGAAGGTCTGCACGCGCGGCCCCTCGAAGTCCGCCTCCGAGACCAGCTCGACCGGGGACCCCTGGCCGTCCACGCGCACGCTGTGGAGCCCTCGCTGGAACGCTCCGAAGAACACCGCGCGCGAGCCGTCCGGGGTGAGCTGGAAGTCGCGGCTCGAGTCCGCCGGGGCCAGGCGCAGGAAGGGATCCGCGCTGCGGGGATGGGGCCGGATGTGCCGCTCGTCCCCCAGATATGCGCTGTAGATCGAGTAGCGCTCGTCCACCGTGAAGACCGCCCAGCGCGAGTTCGGCGTGACGTGCACGAAGGTCACGGTCCCGGGATCGAACTCGCGGGCCACGCCGGGGATGTCGCCGTGGTCGTAGAGGTAGAACGGCTCCGCGCTCCCGTCGCTCGGGACGCCGTAGAGCGAGTTGAAGCCCGGGAAGGAGTCCTCGTAGCGGCCCGCGAAGACGACCCAGCGGCCGTCGGGCGAGAGCGTGGCCGAGCCGCGGTACAGGTTCCCGCGCGCGAACGGACGCGTGAGCTCGACTGCCTGGGCGCCCGCCAGCGTCGCGAGCACGGGGCCGAGGGCGAGCACGGAAAGCCTGCCGAATCGAATGCTCCTCATGACAACCTCCACCAGCCCGACGGGACGGGAGAACGGACCACAGCCTACCACCGGAGGTCGGGAGCGGGTGCGCCGCGCCCCGCGAGCCGGTCGCGGTGGCGAAAGCGTGAAGGCGCGCCTATCGTTGGCGTACTGGCCCGCCCTCCCGCCCGGCCGGAGCGCGCTCGAGCGAGCGCCCGCCGGGCGGACCCCCTGACCGAAGGACACCCGCCATGGGAGTGATGGATTTCTTCAAGCGCGGCGTGCGCGAGATGATGATCGCGCGGCCGGACGAGGCCAAGCAGCACGTCGTCTGGAAGCACCCGGACCCGACGATCCCGATGAAGTCGCAGCTGACCGTCGAGGCCGACGAGAAGGCGGTCTTCTTCAAGGACGGCAAGGTGGTGGCGACGCTGGACGCCGGGCGCCACACGCTCGACTCGGCCAACCTGCCGTTCCTCTCGGACCTGGTGGACAGCTTCACCGGTGGGAACGTGTTCATCGCCGAGATCTTCTTCGTCAACGTGCGCGAGCAGACGGGGAACAAGTTCGGCGGCCGCATCGGCAATGTCGAGGACCCCAAGTCGGGCATCCCGGTCGAGACCATGGTGCACGGGGAGTTCTCGTTCCGCGTGACCCAGCCGGACGTGCTGATCACCGGCCTGGTCGGGATGGGGCGCGTGGCCGACGGCGTCAGCCCGTGGATGAAGGAGCAGGTCCTCAAGGTCATCCGCGACCGCGTGGGCGAGCTGCTGGTCAAGAACAAGTGGCCGCTGCTGGACGTCACCTCGGGCGCCTACACCGAGGAGATCGAGCGCGACGTCCTGGCGGGCCTGAGCGAGCACGTGAAGAGCTACGGCGTGGCCGTGGCGCGTCTTGGCAACTTCGTGATCGACGTCAACGACGCCGACGCGGCCAACCTGAAGAAGCTCTACACCGACGCGGCCTACCTGCGCACCGTCGGCGGCGTGGGCAACTACCAGCAGTTTGCGGCCGGCAAGGCGCTGATGGGCGCCGGCGAGGGCATGGCCAAGGGCGGCGGCGCGGGCGGCGAGGGCAACGCGATGCTCGGCGGCGCGGGCCTGGCGGTCGGCATGGGCATGGCGCAGATGATGGCCAGCGGCGGCCGCCCGGCGGGCGGCGGGACGACCGCGGTGGGCGTCGTGTGCCCGCACTGCGGCGCCAGCGTCGCGGCCGGCAAGTTCTGCTCGGGCTGCGGCAAGGAGCTCGTCGCCGCCAAGGCGGGCGGCGTCTTCTGCACCGGCTGCGGCGCGGCCGTGGCGCCCGAGGCCAAGTTCTGCGGCCAGTGCGGCGCGAAGCGCGGATGACCCCGGCGCGGGCGCGTCGATGAGCGCTGCGCCGCGCCGCTGCGACGCCTGCGGCTTCGAGCCCGTCCCGCCCGGGGCGCGCTTCTGCGAGCGCTGCGGCCAGCCCGTCGCCGCAGGGCCGGGTTCCAGTGGAGCTCCTGGCTCCAGCCCGGCCTCCCCTCCCTCCCCCGCTCCCGCCTCCTTCGATGCGGCCACGCTGCCGGCGCGCTTCGCCGCCCTGGCGGCCCACCCGGACCTCCCGCGCCTGCTCGCCGCGACGCCCGAGGTCCCCGAGCTCGGCGGCAAGCTCCTCCCGAGCCTGGCGCTGCTCCTCGGCCTGACGGTTCTGGGCGGCTTCGCCGCGCTGCTCACCTTCCAGCTCTGCCCGCCGCTCGGCTTCGTGCCGCTCGTGCTCGTGCTCGTGGCCGTCGTCGCGACCGTGCGGCGGCTGCTGGAGAGCGCGCGCACGCCCCTGACCGCCCGCCCCGCGGCCGTGATCGAGCAGCGCGCGCGGATCGACGCCGGCGCCCGGCACTCGCACGACCACACCCGTCACATGGTGACCCTGCAGTTCCCGGACGGCGCGCGCGTCGAGCGCGAGGCCTACGCCTCGGCCCTGACCGGGCTCGCCCCGGGCGTGCTGGGCGTCGCCTACGAGAAGGGCCAGCGCCTGGCGGCCTTCGCGCCGCTCGCGGTCTGACCTCCCGGCCCGCGCGACGGCCTTCTTGATGCCGCCGCACGCCAGGGCGATCCTCTGGGCATGAAACGAGCCCTGGGCTGGATCGCGATCGCCGTCACGGCCGTGTTCGTGCTCTTCAACCTGGAACGCGCGAGCGTGTGGTTCTTCGGCATGCGCGTGGAGATGCCGCTGGCCTTCGTCCTGATCGGCGCGGCCGCGCTCGGCGCGCTCGCCACCTACGCCTTCACGGGCCTGAAGGGCACGAAGAAGACGTAGAGCCGAGGAAGGTGCGGCCGGGGCCTCGCCTCCGCCCGCATGGGGGCTGGAGAAGAGTCAGGGAGGAGGAGTCACGGCGAACGTCGGCGTGCCCCGGTCCGCGAGGGGGAGCGGCGACTGCTCTCTCAGGTCGTCGCCGTCCCGACACCTTCCCGTCCGCGGCCCGGCCCGGCCGCCCCTCACGCCGGGCGAGGAAACTCGAGCCGACCGGGGAGGCACGCCGGGGACACGGAGGAGGAGCTCGGGAGTCACCACCGGGCAGGGGCATGCAGAGCTCGAACGGCGGGGGTTGCATTCGATCCGGCAGCCATGGGGCATCTTCTGTCCGCGGCTGCCCGCCGGCCGGGCTGCAAGCCGCGCGTCCCGACTCCCAACCAGCTCCCCGCATGCTGCCCCTGCTGCTCGCGCTCACCCTCGCCACGCCCCAGTCGGAGGACCCGGTCGCGGCCTGGACCGAGGACACGCTGCTGTTCCTCGAGCAGCTCGAGCGCCTGCACCCGGATCCCTGGTTCGGCTGCCCGCGCGAGGACTTCGAGGCCGCCGTGGACGGGTTCCTGGGCGGGCTCGAGGGCCAGCGCGAGAGCGAGCGCGTGGCCGGCTTCCTGCGCCTGGTCGCGCGCCTCGCGGAGCAGGGCCGTGACGGACACTCGCTGGCCTGGCCGATGACGAGCCGCACCCTGCCGCTGCAGGTGTACGGCTTCGCGGACGGCTGGTTCGTGGTCGGCGCGCCGCAGGCGGAGCGCGTCGGCGCGCGGCTCGTCTCGGTCGGCGGCGTGCCGGTCGAGGAGGCCTGCGGGCGCCTGGCCCCGCTCCTGACGGCCGACAACGAGTGGAACCGGCGCGAGAAGCTCGCCCTGGCGCTCGTGACGCTCGACCTGCTCGACGGCGTGGGCCTGGCGGAGAGCCCCGAACGCGCGCGAGTCGTGCTGGAGCAGGCGGGCACGCGCACGGAGACGCTGCTGGAGGGCGAGCCGGCCGACCCGCACCGGATGTGGGGTCGGCCGGTCCTGCCGGCGCGGGGCGGCGCCGCCTGGCTGGAGGGGCGCGAGCGCTTCTTCGCCTGGCAGGTCCTCGAACCCGAGCGCGCCCTCTACGTCCAGTTCAACGAGGTCCGCGCGCAGGATGCGCGCGGGCGGACGCTGGAGGACCACGCGCGCGAGATGGTGGCGACCTTCGAGCAGCGCGGGCTGACGCGGCTCGTGCTCGACGTGCGCCTGAACGGCGGCGGCGACAACACGACCTTCGGGCCCCTGATCGCGGCCCTGCAGCACCCTTCGCTCGCCCGCCCGGGCGTGCTCTACGGCCTGATCGGGCGCTCGACCTTCTCGGCCGCCGGGAACTTCGCGGCCGCGCTGGGCCAGGACACTCAGGCGCTCCTGGTGGGCGAGCCCACCGGCGGCGCCCCGAACCAGTACGGCGACGCCCGCGACGTGCGCCTCCCGAACCATCCCGCGCTGCTGGTGCGCCTCTCGACGCGCTACCACCAGTTCGGCCCGGCCGACGACGCGCGCCTGGCGGTCGAGCCGGACCTGGGCGTACCGCTGACCTCGGGCGACTACTTCGCCGGACGCGATCCCGTCCTGCGGGCCGCGCTCGAGCACGTCCCGCCGCGCTAGCCGATCGAAGATCGGCTACTGACTTCGCCGTCAGCGTGACCGCCCCGGTTCTCCGGGCGGGCGCACGCCCGCCCGGTGATCCGGTGCGCCGATCCCCGGACGAGCTCCCCGGACACGCACCTGCCGCCCCGCGAGCCCGCAGGTGAACCTCGCGCCCCATATCGCTAGCTTTCCGGCGGATGACGAGCCCCGGCGAGGAGAGCCCGGCGCGCCGGGCCGGGAGCGCGACGCTGGCCGTGCTCCTGGCGGGGCTCGCCCTGGCGCTGCTCGGGCGCGCACGGCCCCCGGCCCTGCCGGCCACGGCGCCCGAGCCGCTCTTCTCCGCCGGTCGCGCGCTGGAGGTGCTCGGCCGCATCGCGCGTGCGCCGCACCCGGTCGGCTCGGGCGAGCTCGACTGCGTGCGCCTGGAGCTCCTCGCCGAGCTGCGCGCGCTCGGGCTCGCCCCCTGGGAGCAGGAGGGTCGCGTCGACGGCGTGCCGCTCACGAACCTGCTGGCCCGGCTCCCCGGGCACGCCTCGACCGGCACGATCCTGTGCCTGGCGCACTACGACTCCGTCCCGAGCGGGCCGGGAGCCGGCGACGACGGGGCCGGGATCGTCGCCTGGCTCGAGGCGCTGCGGGCCCTGCGCGCGCGCGGCGGCCAGCCGCGCAACGACGTGCTCGTGCTCTTCACCGACGGCGAGGAGCTCGGCCTGCTCGGCGCGCGCCTCTTCGCCGCGCAGGAGGGCGCCCTCGACGAGCTCGCCGCCGTGATCAACCTCGAGGCGATCGGCAACGGCGGGCCGGCGGTGCTGTTCGAGCTCGGCCCCGCGAGCGGCCGGCGCGTGCGCGAGTACGCGCGCGCCGTACCGGCCCCGGCGGCGACCTCGCTGTCGGACGCGATCTACGCGCGCATGCCGAACGACACGGACCTGACGGTCTTCCTGCGCCGCGGGGTCCCGGGCTTCAACCTCGCCCTGACGGCCGGCAACGCGGCCTACCACGCACCGCACGACACGCCCGCGAACCTCGACCCCCAGAGCCTGCAGCACATGGGCGAGAGCGCGCTGGCGCTGCTGGCGCACCTGGCCGAGCTGGACCTCTCCGCCGGGCTGGAGGCACCCGACGCGAGCTTCCACGACCTGCTCGGACGCGCGCTGCTCGTCTGGCCGCGCGCGCTCGACGTCCTCGCCGTGGCCCTCGCCCTCGTGCTCGCCGGCGCCGTCTGGCAGCGCGCGCGCCGCCCCTGGCTCGAGCTGCCCGGCGCCTGCGCGCGACACGCGCTCGGGAGTGCCTGCTGGGCGCTGGCGGCCCTGGCCGTGTACCTGACGCTCGATGGGCTCGCCAGGCTGCTGACGCCGCGCCTCGACTGGGTGGCGGGCAACACGACCAGCGGGATGCTGCTCTTCGCGGCGCTGGCGCTCGGTCTGGCCTCCGCCGCCGCGCGCCGGAGCCCGCAGGCCGGCATCGAGCAGGGCGCGCTGGCCGCCTGGAGCCTGGCGGCGCTTGCGGCGCTGCTCGTGAGCCCGGGCGCGAGCTACGTGCTCGCCTGGCCGGCGCTCGCGGCCGGAGCGACGGCCCTCGCGCGGCGGCGGGCCGGCTGGCTCGCGCTCGGCTTCACGCTCGCCCTCGGCCTGCCGCTGCTCCACACGCTGTTCCAGCTCTTCCTGCGGCGCCCGCCGGTCGCCCTGCTGCTGGTCGGCCTCGTCCTGGCCTCGGGTGCGCGGCTGTTCGCGCCGGAGCTGCGTCAGCTCGGACACGGGCACGCGCGGCGGCTCGCCACGCTGAGCGCGGTTGCGCTGGGGCTCGCGCTCGTCGTCGCGCGCGGCCTCGTCTGGCGCCAGGGCGCGCCCTGGTGAAGCGTTCCCCTGGCTACGGCAGCCGCCGGCGCGGCGACCCGAGGTAGGCCGAGACCCGACCCTCGTTGCGCTGCCCGCCATCGAAGTCGAAGGCGCCGACGAGCACGTCTCCGTAGCCGTCACCGTCGACGTCGCCCGCGCCCGCGAGGGTGGCGCCGTAGGAAGAGTTGCGCTGATTGCCCTCGGCCGACCAGCCCGGATTCGTGGCGAGCCCCGCGGGCGAGCCGAAGAAGGCGAACACGCGGCCCTCGTCGCGCTGGTCGCGGTCGTAGGCGTAGTAGCCGACGAGCACGTCGCCGTAGCCGTCGCCATCGAGGTCGCCGGAGGAGACGCCGCCCCCCAGGGCCGAGAACTGGTTGCTCTCCGTGCTCCAGGCCGGGGAGGCTGCGAGACCCGCGGGCGAGCCGAGGTAGACGAAGGCTGCGCCCTCGGAGGACTCGCCGTTCGAGTAGGTGCCGGCCATCAGGATCACGTCGTCGTAGCCGTCGCCGTTCACGTCCCCGGCCGTGGCGAGGGTGGCGCCGAGGCGGACGCCCGCCTGATCACCCTCGGCCGTCCAGGCGGGGCTCGTGGCCAGGCCGGCGGCCGAGCCCAGGAAGAGGAAGGCTCGACCCTCGTCGTTCTGGCCGTTGTTCCAGAGCGGCGCGTCGACGAGCACGTCGCCGTAGCCGTCGCCGTTCACGTCCCCGGCCCGCGCCAGCGCGGCGCCGAAGTGGGCGTTCGCCTGGTTGCCCTCGACCGCCCAGACGGGGCCCGCCAGGCCGGCGGCGGAGCCGAGGTAGGCGTACACGCGGCCCTCGTTCTCCTGACCGTTGGCGTAGTGAAGCGTGCCGACGAGCACGTCGTCGTAGCCGTCGCCGTTCACGTCGCCGGCGCCCGCGACGGACCAGCCCAGTCCGTAGTCGCCGGTCAGGGCCGTGAAGCTCGGGCTCGCGGCGAGGCCGGCCGCCGAGCCGTGGAAGACGTGGGCCCGTCGGGCCTGCCAGGCCCCGACGATCACGTCGTCGTAGCCGTCGCCGTTCACGTCGCCAGCACCCGCGAGGGCTTCCCCGAAGTTGGCGAAGGAGATGTCGCCCTCCGCAGTCCAGTCGGGGAGCTTCGAGGGCCCCTCGGGCGAGCCGTGGAAGACCGCGGCGAGCCCCTCGTTGTCGAGATCGCCGTCGTAGGCGTAGGCGCCGACGAGGACGTCGCCGTAGCCGTCGCCGTTGACGTCGCCGGCCGCGGCCACCGCGCTGCCCAGGCCGGCTCCACCCTGGTCGCCCTCGAACCTCCACACGCTCCGCCCGACCTGCGCCTGGGCACCCGCGACCACCGCCAGGACCTCGAAGGCCACGAGGGCCACCAAGACGAACCGAACGCTCATGATCGACTCCTGGGAAAAGGGACCTGCACGGCTGCCGCCTCCCACGGGCGGGTCTCGTCGACCCGCCCGACAGGGTAGCGCCCGGAGCGAAGAACGGGGAAGCGGGGCCCCAAGTCGCGCCGGGCTCCCGGCCGAAAGAGCGGGCGCGCATGTCCGTGCTCGTGCTGATCGTCCTGGTCGGCGGCGCCTTCGCCCTGAACCACTGGCTCGACCTGCGTGCCATCTTCCAGGTCGCGACGGAGCGCGGCTGGGGCGAGGTGCGCATCTCCTGGGCGCCGTTCGCGCGCTTCCTGGCGAGCCGGCGCGGCGAGCGTCACTACTGGCTCTCCTACCTCGACGAGGGCGGACGGGCCGTGCGGCGGCTGTGCAAGGTGGTCGGCGTCCTGCAGGGCACGGCGGGCGTCTTCCTCGAGCCCGTCGCAGCCGGGTCGGCGCCGCGCGCGCGACCGATGGGGCGCGCGGCCCGCACCGTCCTGTGGGCCGGCGCCGGCGCGTTCCTCGGGCTCGGCCTCGGGATCGCCGCGTGCTTCGTGATCTTCCCCGGGTCGAACATCGCGCCGGCCTACGGCGTGATCCTGGGCACGCCGCTCGGGCTCCTGGCGGGTGGGCTGCTCGGAGCCCTGCGCCGCGGCTGAGCCGCCGGGCCACTGGATGCCGCAGGCATCCCTGGCCCGGGGGCCCTGGATCGGCCGAGCGCGCGATCCTCGCGCGCCCTCCGATTCCTTCACGGTCTCTGACCGACGCCGTCCCGCCGCCTACACTCCCGGCCGAGGAGCATGGGAGTGGAGCACGAGGACCTCGGCGCCGCGCGCCCCTGGCCGTTCCACGCGCGCACGCGCCTGCGCGGCCTGCTCGGGTGGTGCCTCGCCAGCCTGATCGCCCTCGCGATCCTCCAGGCGGCGACGCTCGCGGAGCCCCCCGACGATCCGGCGCTCGACAGCAGCATGCTGCTGCTCGGCTTCCAGCTCCCGGCCCTGCTGTGGATCCGGCGTGAGCTCTCGCGGACCCGCACGCGCGCGCGCGAGTACGTCGGGCCGTTCCCGGCGCGGCGCAGGGTCGGGATCTGGACCCTCCTCGTGCTGTGCCTGATGGGGCTCGCGATCGCGGACGTGATCCTGGCCGGCGAGGCGGTGCGCGCGTGGGACCCCGAGCTCTTCTCGACCTGGTACGAGGACGAGGCGATGCCGGCGAGCCCCTACGGCACGCCGCAGCGCTGGCTGGCAGTGCTGCCGATCCTGCTCGTGCTGGTGGTGGGCGCGCCGGTGGTCGAGGAGCTCGTCTTCCGCGGGGTGCTCGTGGACGTCCTGGGGGCGCGTCACGGGCGCGCCTTCGCGTGGATCTGCAGCGCGACGATCTTCGGGCTCCTGCACGCTCCGAACGTTCTCAACGCGATCCTCTTCGGACTGGTGATGAGCGCCCTGCGCGTCACGAGCGGCGGCCTGCTGCTCCCGATCGCGCTGCACGCCGCCAACAACGTCCTGCCGGGCCTGCTGGTCCTCCTCGAGCTCGGCGGCGCCGGCCAGGTCTCCGCCTCCGATGGCGCGGGCGGCGCAAGCGTCGTGCTGGGGCTCGTCCTGCTCGCCCTGTGCCTCCCGCTCCCGCTGCGCGTGATCGCCACGGGCTGGCGCAGGGCGGCGGCCGAGGACGCGGAGCGCGCGTCAGCGCCCGGCGAGCAGTAGCCGCAGCGCCGCCCGCGCCAGCTCGCCCATCGGCGTGCGCGCCGTGTTGCTCATCACCGCCACCGCCAGGTGCTCTTCCGGCAGGACGGCGAGGAACGAGGAGGCCTTGCGCTGGCCGCCGGAGTGGGAGACGAGCCGGCGCCCATCGAGCTCCTCCAGGAAGAACCCGAGGCCCACGTCGGTCTCCTTTCCGTCGGCGAGCCGCTGGCGCGTCCACGCAGCCTCCTGCTGGGCCTCGTCGAGCAGCGCCGGGCCGCACAGGGCCGCGCCGAAGCGCGCCAGGTCCCCGACGGTCGAGATCCAGCCGCCGCCCGGGAGCTTCCAGGCCACGTCGTCCCCGAAGACCTCGATCAGCTTGCCCGCGTCATTCGTCTCGTAGCCCTTCGAGCGGTGCGGGATCGAGCGCGAGAGGAAGTCGGGCTCGGTCTGGCGCATGCCGGCCGGCTCGAGCACGAGCGCGCGCACGAGCTCGGGGTAGGGCTGCTTCGCGGCGCGCTCGAGGGCCAGGCCCAGGAGGCTCCAGGCGTGCGTCGAGTACGACTGACGCGTGCCCGGCGCGAAGAGGAGCGGCGCCGAGGCGAACACGTCGAGGGCGTTGACGAGGTGCTCGAAGGGGTAGGGCTCGGGGTACTCGCGCCAGACGCGCGTCGCGCCCTCGTAGTGCACGATCCCGCTCTGGTGGCAGAGGATCTGGCGCGGCGTGATGCGCGCGCTCGCCTCCCCCACCTGCTTGGCAGGGAACTCCGGCACGAGGGAGCGCACGTCGCAGTCCAGATCGAGGCCGCCGCCGTCGAGGCCGCCACGGGCCGCCAGCCGCAGCGCGGCCGTGGCCGTCAAGGGCTTCGAGATCGAGGCCCAGCGGTAGCGCGTCTCGCCGCTGGCCGGCGTGCCGGCGAAGAAGTCCTCCCAGCCGAGGCTGCGCACGTCGACGAGCTTCCCGTCGATCACGACGGCCACGGAGAGGCCGACGACGTCGTTCTTCTCGGCGCTGGCGCGCACCAGCTCGTCCAGGGCGATGGCGAGCTCCGTGTCGAGCCCCTCGAGGTCGTAGGTCGCGGGCCGCTCGGCCTCCGAGAGGTCCACGAGGCGCGGAGAGTGGTCGCGCGGCAGCACCTCGACGCTCGCGCGCGTCGCGCGGAAGGCCCACTGCCAGGGTCCGCCCGTCCCGCTCCCGCGCAGGGCATCGCCCGCGAGGGTCCACTCGATCGTGACCGGCTCCTCGGAGCTCGTCAGCGTGCCCGTGAGCACGCCGCGCGCGCGGTCGAAGCGCCCCTCGAGGCTCGCCGTCAGCTCCGGCAGCACCACCGTACCGCGCACTCGCTCGCCCTCCTGCGCCGTGATCTGGAGCGAGAAGGGATCGCCGCCGACGACCCCCGGTGGCTCGTAGGTGCCGTCCCAGGTGCCGACGAGCTCGGACTGGGCGCTGGCCGCGAGCGCCAGCGTGGAGACGACGAGCAGGGACGCGAGCGCACGCGCCGGCGCGCGACCGTGGAACCGGAGCAGGGACGTCATCGAGTTCTCCCGGGCTGCGTGGGGCGAAGCCGAGGATAGACGGCGGCCTGGCGCTGCGCGCGCGCGGCGCGGAACTCTTACCCGTCTTCGCCCTCGAGCTCCTCCAGGATCGCCTCGAGCTCCGCCAGGCGCTCCAGGTCCTTGGGCCGCCCCGCGGCTCGCTTGAGGGTGATCAGCTTGGGCAGCGTGGTGCAGCGAAAGACGTGACCAAGGAGGTCGACTTCCTTCGAGTGAGGCAGCAGCTCCTCGTACGTCCCACCGCCCAGGACTTCTCCAAGGATGTCGATGTCCCCCAGGGTCGTGACGAGCGTGAAGTTCAGTCCCATCTCGAGCGTCTTGACGTCCCAGCAGAACGGCAGTCCACGCGGCGCGCCACGCAGGTAGGGTTCGCACCCCGCCAGGGCGGCGACCAGTCGCTCCAGGTTGTCGCGCCGACGGGAATAGACGATGTCGAGATCGTTGGTGTAGTGAGCGGAACCGTGGATGCGGGCGGCAACCCCCCCGATCAGGATGCAATCCACCCGCTGGCCCGCCAGGGCCTCAAGCAGTCCCCGGAAGTCCGCCACGTTCTCGTCGAGTGCGCTTGCGAAGCTCATCGCCTGCGCGCCGAAGCTCACGGTCGAGGGCCTCGTGCGCGATCAGCTTGATGACTCGCTGGCTGGGCGTGAGTTTCAGGTTCTCCCGGATCAACGTGCGGTCGACGTCCTTCTTGTAGGCCTCGACGACCGGGTCGGGCTCGAACAGAGGTTTCTTCACGGCGGGCGAGGAACGAGTGTAACCGAGCGCGGGTCCCGCGGCCCGGGCCGGGCTCAGGGGGACGGGACCTGCGCGCCCGCATCGAGCCGGGCGAGCGCGTCGCGAGCGCGCGGGTAGCTCGGGTCCTCCTCCAGCGCGCGCTCGAGCTCGGCCCGGGCCTCCTCCCGGGCGCCGAGCGCGAGCTGCCACTCCGCCAGCCGCGCGCGCAGCCGTCCGCGGCGGTG
>DASVAP010000309.1:0-5938 GCA_036376275.1 Planctomycetota bacterium
CCCGGTCGAGGCCGTGTCCTGGATCACGCCCTGCCAGCCGGCCGCGAGCCCGGTCATGCGCCGCATCCACTCGATCACGACCTCCTCCAGCTCCGTCAGCGCCGGCGAGGCCTGCCAGTTGAGCCCGAGCGCGCCGAGGCCCGTGGAGAGGTAGTCGCCGAGCACGCTCGAAAGCTCCCCGTTCGACGGGAAGTATCCGAAGAAGCGCGGATGCTGGAAGTGCGCCAGCGCCGGCAGGATCAGGCGCTCGACGTCCGCCAGCACCGCCTCGAACGGCTCCGGCGCGAGCGGCGGCTCCGCTGGCAGCTTCGCGCGCAGCGCTCCGGGCTCCTGCACCGTCTGCACCGGCCGCGCCTCGAGCGTCGCGCGGTAGTCCGCGATCCAGTCGACGACCTGGTGTCCGAAGCGCCGGAACTCGTCGGGGGTCATGGCGCGATCGTAGCAGCGCCCCCGCGTGCCGCTCGCGTCCTACAGCGCGTCGAGCCGCGTGTAGAACGGCTCGCCCGGTCCGAGCCGCCAGGGAAGGTGCACCCCGACGGTGCGCGTGCCCGCGCGCCACAGGGGCGAGACGCCGACCTCGAAGCGCTCCGGGGCCTCCGCGCTCGCCGGCGGGGGGAAGCCCTGCGCGGGCCGCGGCCCGGTGTCGTGCAGGGTGGTCGCCTTCATCGCCTCCACGAGGGTCTCGCAGGCGCGCGGGAAGGAGAGGCGCGGCGCGCGCCCCTCGATCTCGGCCGCGATGTGGTCGGCGGCCACCCCGGCCTGCAGCAACGCCAGGTAGGCGCGCTTCGCCGGATAGGTGCTGACGTCGCCGACGGCGAAGAGGGCATCCGGCCCGGCCACGCGCCGGCTGTGCTTGTCCACGCGCACGTAGCCGCGCTCGTCGCACGGCAGTCCCTCGAAGGGGTGGGGGACGACGTGGGGCGGGAAGGAGACGAGCAGCTCGAAGGGCAGGCGCTCGCCGCCCTCGAAGCGACAGTGCCGGTGCTCGACCTCGCTCAGGCCGAGGCCCGTGTGCAGGGTCACGCCGCCCTCGGCGAAGCGGCGCCGCAGGAGCCCGTCGAAGCGGAAGCCGAAGGCCTCGATCAGGTTGTCCTCGTAGGTCGCCAGGGTCAGCTCGACGCGCTCGCGGGCCCCGTGCGTGCGCAGCCACGTGTCGGTCATGAGCGCCAGCTCGTAGACCGGGCTCGTGCAGCGGTTGTGCGGCGGCACGACGAACAGGACCGAGCGGCGATGCCCCTGCTGCGCGTCCCCGAGCAGGCGCTCGTAGGCGCGCGCGAGCTTCAGCATGCCGCCCGCCGTCCACAGCGAGGTCGCGTGCTCGGCCAGGCCCGGGATCTCCTCCTGACGGACTCCGGCGCCCGTGGCGACGACCAGGAAGTCGTAGGGGAGCTCGCTCTCGCGCAGCAGGACCTTCCGGTTCTCGCGATCGATCGCGCGGGCCCGGTCGAAGACGACCTGCGCGCCCGTGCCCGCCAGCGGTCTCACGAGCGGCACGACGAAGCGCTTCGGATCGGCCCCGAAGGGGATGTAGATCGTGTCCGGCCGGAAGACGAAGTTCTTGTCGTTGCTGACGAGAGACAGCTCGACCGCGTCGCCGAGCATGTGGCGCAGGCAGAAGACCGTCTCGAGCCCGGCGAAGCCGGCTCCGACGATCACGACCCTCGGACGGGCATCCATCGCCCACCATCCTAGGGTTCGCCTCGGCCGGGGGGAGCTACCTCGCCGCCTCGGCGAAGCTCTCGTCGAACAGCGCGAGCATCGGCTCGCGCACGAGCTCGTCCCACAGGGCAGCGATGACCTCGGCCTCGACGTCGAGCAGCTCCAGGCGCGGCTCGACGCCGGGGAGGCCGAGGGCCTCGACAGACTCGCGGTAGCGCGTCTCGGCATGCGCCAGCCCGCTCTCGAGGTTCGCGCGTGCCTGTGCCACCTTCTCTTCCCACGCCTTGCGTTCGGGGGAGTCCTGCTCGCCGCGATCTCCCTTCGACCGCTCTGCACGGTCGGGGATGCTCACTTCGAGCTTGGCGATCATCTCCGCCTGGCTCTTCAGGATCGTCTCGCGGTGCATGATCCCGAGCACCTCTTCCCACTGCCGGCGGGCGAGCGCGTTCCACTCGCGCTTGCCGCTGGCGAGTTGCCACTCGACCGAGGCGAAGGCCCATTGACGCTGGGACGGGAGCTGCCAGGACAAGGCGCGCGCGAGCTCCTCGGACTCCGGCGCGGCGCGTGCAGGCTCGGGTAGCTCCAGGAGCAGGGGATCGAGCGGCTCGTCCACGCTGGCCTCGCGCAGGGTGAGGCGTAGCCAGCCACGGGCCGCCTGGAAGTAGACCTGCTCGAGCAGTCCTGTCTCGCGCTGGACGACGTAACGCGCACCGTCCTCCTCCCAGCTCAGCTCGCGTTCTTCGGCCACGACTCCGTCGCCGCTCTGTAGCTTCTTGTGCCAGCGGAACAGCTGGTCGCGGCCGTGGATCATCAGGGTCCCGTTCAGCTGGAACTGGAATCCTCCATCCTCGTGGGGCTCGAACCCTAGCCCGAAGACCAGGCCCGGCTCGAGCGCGTCCGACCCGCGCGGGAAGTGCTCCTCGAGCAACTGGAAGGCCGCCGGGGGCGAGCTGAACTCGGCCCACTGCCAGCGCTCCTCGCACAGAAAGTAGACCCTGGTCCCCATGAACCACTGCTCGATTCCACCCTCCGAGTTCTCGAGGCGCACTCGCCCGAAGTCGGGAGCCCGGTAGACGAGATCCAGGGTCATCGTCTCGGGTTCCCCGTCCTTCTCGCCCTGGGCTTCATACACCAGGTGCAGCGTTTCGATCCGGTTCGTGCGCTCGACCAGCGCCGCCAGCTCCTCCTCCAGCGACGGCTCCTCACCCTGCGGCACGAGGCCTGCGACGGACAGCACGAGCGCAGCGACGATCGACACGGGCTCCTCGCGCGCATTCTCCCCGCCGCCGCCGGCGCCGTCCAGGCCCCGGCCGGCCCTCACGGCCGCCGCGCCAGCCGGATGCGCACGTCGGTCGTGCCCAGCTCTGGCAGCTCGACCTCGGCGTTGCCCTCGTACTCGAGGCCATCGGGCGTCTGCAGGCGCACGGTCGCGGTGTGGCGGCCTGCGCTCAGGCCCGTCAGGCGAAAGCGGCCGTCCTCGACCAGGCCCGCGCGCCAGGTCACGGACTGCACGCCCGCCGGCGGGTGCGCGCGCACGGTCACGGCGAGCGCGGCCGGGAGCTCGTCCGCGTGCTCGACGGTCCCGGTGAGGACGGCGCGGCCGGCCGGGCGCAGGTCCTGCTCGACGGCCAGGTCGTCGGCGAGGTCGAGCGTCTGCACGAGGTCGTAGGCGCGCACGGACCCGAGGCGGCGCTCCCAGCGGACCTGGTGGCGACCCGCGGCGAGACCGGTGAGCGCGTAGCGGCCCTCGGCGTCGGTCGTGGCGGCGTGCGTGCGCGCGCGCTCCACGCCGGCGATGCACAGGGCGGAGACGGTCTCGCCGGCGAGGGGCGCGCCGTCCGCGTCGAGGAGCCGCCCGCGCACCGTCGCGCCACGGCCGAGCTCGATCCGGCGCTCGAGCGGCGCGCCGCCGACCTCGAAGGGGCCGTCGAGGGCCTTGGTCCAGTCGCGGTGCTCGACCAGGAGACGCAGCGTGCCGCTCGGGACCTCGGCCAGCTCGAAGCGGCCGGCGGAGTCCGTCGTCGCCAGGCCCACGGGCTCGCCGGGCGTGCCGCCCGGGCCGGCGAGGGCCTGCACGCGGGCCCCCTGGATCGGGCTGCCGCTCGCGCCCGTGACGACCTGCCCGCGGACGAGGGTGCTCGTCCACAGGCGCACGACGAGGGCCGCCGGGTCGGGCGCGATCGCCGAGCGTGTCGAGATCCGCGCCGGAGCGCGTCCGGGGGCCTCGATCGTGAGCGTCGCGGTCTGGTCCGGCGCGAAGGAGCCCGTCAGCCTCCAGTGGCCCTCGGGATCGGTGAAGGCGACGCCCTGGGACCACGCAGCGGGAAACCCCTCGATCTCCGAGCTCGCACTCACCTTCACGAGGAAGGACGGGATCGGCGCCCACGTGGAGGCATCGACCACCGTGCCGGCGAGGCTGGCCGCGCTCGTCACGACCAGCTCGATGTCCTCCCGGTCGAGCTCGTCCACCAGCGTCGCGGCGCGCGCGCGGCCGAGCCCCACGGCGCCGACCTGCACGGCCATGGCGGGCAGGCCGTCCAGGCGGAAGCGGCCGTCGGGACCGGAGTACGTCTGGAAGCCGTCGATCCGCGGACGGCCCCGAGCCTCGTCCGGGTCCCTCGCGTAGCAGAGGATCCACGGGAGCGGCGCGCCGAACTCGTCGCGCACGATGCCGCCGACGAAATGCCCGAGCTCGAGGCGCAGCTCGAGCGTGTGCTCCGAGACCCCGGCCGGGATCTCGACGTCCACGCGCTGCTGTGCGAAGCCAGTGCGCCACAGCCACGCCACCCGTGGGCCGGCGGGGACCGGACCGAGCGTGAAGCGCCCCTCGCCGTCGCTGTAGCCCTGGCCGTGGTCCCCGCCGATGCCGATCCAGGTGCCCGCGACCGGCGCGCCGACCGGATCGAGCACGCGTCCGACGACGCGCACGCCGCGCTCGAGTCGCAGCTCGACCGGCTGGTCGCGCTCGGACCGGTCCACGCGCCGGTACGTCGTCACGTAGCCCGCCCTTCGTGCCGCGAGGGAGAGGTACGAGGTCGCGGGATCGAGGGTGCCGAGCTCGAAGGTTCCCTGCGCGTCGCTCGTCGTGCTCTCGCCGAAGAACGGGTGCTCGGCCTCGACCTCCGCGCCGGCGACCGGCGCGCCCGCCTCGTCGACGACGCGCCCGCGCAGGCGCAGCTCGGGCCCCAGCACGAAGTCCGGCGCCTCGAGCTCGCCCGGCTGCGTGGCGTCGATGGTGATCGTCGCCTGGGCGTGGCCGGATGCGCGCGCCCGCAGGCGCCGCTCGCCGCCGGCGGCGATGCGCAGCGCATAGCGCCCCTCCGCGTCGGTCGTGGTCTCCTGCTCGTCCATGCGTTCGCGCTCGCGCACGCGCGCACCGGCCAGCCCGCGCCCCGCCGTGTCGCGCACGCGCCCGTGGACCACGGCATCGAGCGGCGTCGCGCGCACGGTCCAGCTCTGCGGCGGCGCGTCGCCCGGCTGGAACACGCCCGAGGCCGGGACGAGCATCGCACCCTCCAGCACGGGCGCGAGCCGCACGGTGACGAGTTCCGCGGGCGGCTCGAGGGCCCAGACGAAGGCCCCGGCCTCGTCCGCGCGCAGGTGGCGCTCGACCAGCGGCTCGCCCTCGGCCTCCGGACCGCGGAACACCTGCCCGAGCAGCATCAGCCCCGGGAACACCTGCCCGCCGCCGCGCAGCGCGTGGCCGCGCACGATCCACGTGCCGCCGGTGCTCGTCACCCTGACCGCCTCGCGCCGGTCGACGGGCGCCGTCGGAGCAGGCACGGAGGGCTCGTCGGCAACCACGAGCCGGGCCGGCGGGCGTTCTGCGGCCGGCGCTGCCGTCCCTTCTCCGCGCGGGCCCGCACGCGAGCGCGTGAGGAGCAACAGCGCCGCGAGCAGCAACGCGACGAGTCCGACCAGGACGAGTGTCTTCCTCATGGGCGGCGAGCCGGGCTCCCTGGGCGCAGAATACTCCCGAGGCGCGCCTATCGACGGCGCTCGAGCCGGATGCGCACGTCGAGCGTGCCCTCCTCCGGGACCTCGACCTCGACGCTGCCCATGGCGAGGCCCATGGCGCCGAGCGAGACGTGCGCGATGACCCGGTAGGAGCCGCGCTCGAGGAACTGCGCCTCGAAGCGGCCGTCCACCGCGAAGACCGCGCGCCCGCTCTCGGCCCAGTGGGAGTACGTGCCGTCTGGTCGCGGCACGGGCCGCGGCATCAGCATCACCGTCGTCGTCTCCGGCAGCTCGCCCTCGTACTCGAGCGTCCCGGTCAGCG
>DASVAP010000310.1:0-2049 GCA_036376275.1 Planctomycetota bacterium
GCTGCCGGCGCTGGCCTTCAAGGTCCCGGTCGTGCTGAAGCCCGGCAGCGGCGACCCCTGGACCCCGTGGCGGCTCGTGCAGGCTCTGATCGCGGCCGGGCTGCCGCGCGAGGCCTTCGCGCTGCTCCCGACCGACCACGAGGGCGCGGCCGCGATCCTCGACGGCTGCGAGCGCGCGCTGCTCTTCGGCGACGCGCGCACGACCGCGGCCTGGGCCGGCAAGCCCGCGGTCGAGATCCACGGCCCGGGCCGCTCGAAGGTCTGGATCGGCGCGGACGAGATCGAGCACTGGGAGCGCCACCTCGACCTGCTGGTGGACTCCGTGGCGCTGAACGGCGGGCGCAGCTGCGTCAACGCCTCCTGCATCGTCGTGCCGCGCCACGCCGACGCGGTGGCCGAGGCCCTGGCGGCGCGCCTGGCGGAGATCCGCCCGCGTCGCGCCGACGATCCGGCCGCGAACCTGGCGGCCTTCTCGGACGCCTCGCTGGCCGAGCGCATCGACGCCGGGATCACGGGCGCGCTCGAGTCCGGCGGCGCGCGCGACGCCTGCGCTCCGCTGCGTGAGGGCCCGCGCCTCGCGCGCCTCGACGGCGCCGCCTTCCTGCAGCCGACCCTGGTGCGCTGCGGGCGCGAGCACCCCCTCGCCAACACCGAGTACCTGTTCCCCTTCGCCAGCGTGGTCGAGGTGCCCGATGCCGAGGCCCTGGCCTGGATGGGCGAGACCCTGGTGGTCTCGGCCATCACGCGCGACCCGGCCAACGTCGCGGCGCTGGTGGGCTCGAAGCACGTCGGACGCCTCAACCTCGGGCCCACGCCGACGCCCTCGGTGCGCTGGGACCAGCCCCACGAGGGGAATCTCTTCGACTTCCTGTTCGCGCGCCGCGCGGTGCAGCGCGCCGGCGGCTGGTAGCCGTGCCGGGCGCCTTCGACTTCCGCGCGCGGACGAGGATCGTCTTCGGCGACGGGGCCCTGGCGCGTCTCGGCGAGCTCGTGCGCGCGCTCGGCGCCCGGCGCGTCGTGCTGGTGAGCGATCCCGGCCTGGCGGCGGCCGGGCACGTCGCGCGCGCCCAGGCCGTGCTCGAGGGCGCTGGCTGCGAGGCCGCCGTGTGGACCGAGACGCGCGAGGACCCGGACGCGCGCTGCGCCGCGCGCTGCGCCGAGGTGCTGCGCGCGCGTCCGCACGAGCTGGTCGTGGCGCTCGGCGGCGGCAGCGCGATCGACACCGCCAAGGGCGGCGCGATCCTGGCGGCCAACGGCGGGCGCATGCAGGACTACTGGGGCTACGGCAAGACGCGCGCGCCGCTGGCTCCGCTCGTGGCCGTGCCGACCACGGCCGGGACCGGCAGCGAGGTGCAGTCCTTCGCGCTGATCGCGGACGAGGAGACGGGCCAGAAGATGGCCTGCGGGGCCGACGACGTCGCGCCGCGCGTGGCCCTGCTCGACCCCGAGCTGACCCTGACCTGTCCGCCGCTCGTCACGGCCTGCGCCGGGCTCGACGCCCTCGGGCACGCGCTCGAGACGGCCGTGACGACGCGCCGCAACCCGCTCTCGGAGCTGCTCTCGCGCGAGGCCTTCCGCCGCCTGGCGCGCGGCTTCCAGGGCGTCCAGGCACGCGCCGACGACCGCGCGGCGCGCGGCGAGCTCCTGCTGGGCGCCACCTGGGCCGGGCTCGCGATCGAGCACTCGATGCTGGGCGCGGCCCACGCGCTCGCGAACCCGCTCAGCGCGCGCCTCGGCCTGGCCCACGGACTGGCCGTGGGCCTCGCGCTGCCGCTCGTCGTGCGCCTCAACGGCCGCCGTCCGGCCGAGGCCGCGATCTATGCCGCGCTGGCGCGCGATGCGGGCCTCGCACCGGTCGAGCTGGACGATGCCGCGGCCCTGGCGCGGCTCCTCGCCTTCCTCGCGCGCGCCCAGGAGGCCGCCGAATCGGCCCGCGCCGAGGCGCGCACGGCCCTGCGCGACGCCGATCTCGAGGCCCTGGCCGAGGAGGCGAGCCGCCAGTGGACCGGCCAGTTCAACCCCACGCCGCTGGATCGTGCGGGCTTCGCG
>DASVAP010000320.1:0-8155 GCA_036376275.1 Planctomycetota bacterium
GCGGAGACGCGGAGGGAAGACGCGGAGGACGCGGAGGAGGAGGTGATAGGGAGAAGTGAGGAGAAGAACCACCCCGGAGCACCCCCACCGGAAATCTCTTCGAGTTTCCTGTCCCACCCGCGCGAGCGGTGACACTACGGAGGCGGATGGACACGCGAACGCTGGCCCTGGACGAGGAAGAGATGCTGGCCGAGCTCGGGCTCGTCCGGCGTGTCGCCCTGCGGCTCCTCGGCGACTCGAACGACGCCGACGACGTCGTCCAGGAGGCGTGGCTGCGCACGCGCACGGCACCGGTGCGCTTCGAATCGCGCGGCCGCCTGCGGGCCTGGCTCGCGGCCCTGGCCCACCGCATGGCGCGCGACACGCTGCGGGCACGGCGGCGCCGGCTGGCGCGGGAGGAACGGGCGGCACGTCTCGAGACGGAGGCCGACGCGGCCGACGTGCTCGAGCGCAGTGCGCTTCTCGAGCGCCTGTTGCAGGCCGTGCGCGCCCTGGAGGAGCCGCAGCGCTCCACCGTGCTCCTGCGCTACCTCGACGGCCACTCGACGGCCGAGATCGCGGCAGCGATGTCGGTCTCCGAGGAGGTCGTCCGCAAGCGCCTGACCCGCACCCGCGCCCACCTGCGGGCCGCGCTCGGGCTCGACGACGGACGCGAGGAGCGCGCGCGCACCCGCCGCCGCGCCCTGCAGGTCGCGACCTGCGCGGGTCTCCTGGCGGCCCTGGCGGGCTGGGTCCTGCTGGGAGCGCGCACGGAGGAGCCCGTTCCGACCGCCGGCGTCGCCGTCACGGCTCCGGAGGCGCTGCCGGACGAGCCGGCCATGGACGAGCTCGCGATCGCTGCCGAACCCGCAGTCGCACCGGCCGTAGCGGCCGAGACGCCCGCGCCGGATCGCGAGCAGGCCGGGGAAGCCGAGGCCGGCTCAGGGGCCTCCAGCGAGGCCCTGGCGCCCGTGGAGCGCCCCGCCACGCCCGCGCTGATCCTCTCCGCTCCGGACTGAGCCACCCGTCGACCGACGCCGACCACCGGCGAGCGTCTTCCCGGGCCGAACCGGTCCGCGCTCGCCCTGTTGATGAAGGAAAGTGATCCATGCGTTCCACCAAACGAATCCAGATGCTCCTCGCCCTCGCCACCCTCGAGGGGATCGCGTCGCTGCCCTGCTCCGCGCAGGCCAGCGATCCGGTCCGCACCAAGGAGGCGGTCGTCGCCGCGCAGATGCTCGAGCTGGAGCTCCCGGTCCAGGGGCTCACGTCCGAGAACGCCGAGGGCGTGCGCGCCGACCTGGCCGCGCTCCAGATCCAGGTGCACCGCTGCCAGGCCTGCCGCAAGGAAGCGGCCGAGCCCGGCAACTGCCCCGGCTGCAAGGCGCCGCTCGAGCCGGTGACGCGCTCGCTCTTCACCGAGGTCGCGCCCTCGGCCAAGACGAACGTCGTGGCGCTGACGCCCGACCCGCTGGCCATCGTGAAGCTCTCGCAGCTCGAGGCGGCCCTCGGCAAGCGCTCGGTGCGCATCGACGACGAGCAGTTCAAGCTCACGGGCCGCGCCCAGCTCCTGGTCGCGTGCCCCCCCACCGAGGCCTCGGCCGTCGAGAAGGCGCTGACCGACGCGAAGCTCTTCGCCGAGGTCAAGATCGCCGAGCCGGCCGCCAGCCCGCTGGTCCTCACCGTGCGCGCCGGCCCCAAGCCGCCCACGCGCGCCCAGGTCAAGGCCGCCCTGCAGGGCGCCAAGGCCCAGCTCGCGGACGTCGTCTGGCGCCCGCTGCCCGCACGTTCCTGATCGATTCCGGAAGTTCCCGTCCGCACGGGGGCCGGCACGCTCCTTCCCTCGACTCTCTCCGCGTCGGCGTGCCGGTCCCCATCTCAAAGAGGCTGACAGAATGCCGCGGCCTTCGGCCGCGGCGATCGGCCAGGCTCCCTGGATCGACCCTGGCGCACGATCCGCGTGCCCTTTCCGGTTGAAGACAGTGCACCCGCAACCCTGGGGGAAACCGCCTGGATGCAGCAGGGGATGGCGGTCTCCTCTGGGGTTGCGGGTCGCGTTCGGCCGCGCCGGACGCGCTGAGCGCCCGTGCCTGCCCGGTCCAGCAGGCACGGGCGCGGCTCGTCTTGCGTAACGCGACGCCCCGCGCGGGCGCGCGGGGGCCGACGGAGTCATCCCTTCCGTCGGCCCCATCCAGGCGGCGGGGCCGGGCGCCCGATACTTCTTTCCGCCCGCGCGCCCATGAGCACCAAGCCCACCCTCGCCCCGCTGGAGCGCCGCCAGCCGCCCGCCTGGCTGGCGGGGACCGTGATCGCCTACTTCGCCACCGCCGCGGTCGGCCTGGCCCTGGCGATGATCCACGCGCCGCACCGGCCGCCGGAGCTCGAGCACGAGGCCTACCTCGAGGAGTTCTCGCCGCTCCTGTTCCTCTACACCTGCGCGATGATGGTCTCCTGCGGCGTGATCGGCGGCGCGCTGTACGACATCCGCGGGCTGATCAAGCACTCGACGAAGAACGACTTCGACCCGCTGTGCACGCTCAGCTACCTGCTGCGCCCGATCGCGGGCGGGCTCTCGAGCCTGATCGCGTTCTTCCTGCTGCTGGTCGGGGCGCTCGGTTTCAGCTACAGCCACGATCCGGTCGGCGGCGCCGGCTGGACCAGCTTCGAGGGCCGCCTGCCCTACCTGGCGGTCGGCTTCCTGGCCGGCTACTCCTCGCAGGTGTTCATGCTCAAGCTGAAGGAGATCGCCGACGCGGCCTTCTCCTCGGGCGAGAAGGAGAACGGCAACGGGAACGGCAACGGCCACGGGCACGCGGGGCCGGCCAGCGCCGCCGCGGCCGCGCGCGAGACGCGCCGGGCCGCGTAGGCGATCGGAGAGCGCCCATGGCTTTCGCCGTCCCCAGGCGTCACTCGAGGCTCAGCGCCAGCCCGTCGGGCGGCAGCTCGAGCGCGCGCTGGATCGCGCCGGCCTCGCCGACGAGCACGTAGGGCCCCGGCGCGGCCCGCAGGGTCAGCGGCGTCCCGGGCAGGACGCGGAGAGCCGCTCGCGCCGCGACGAGGCGCAGGAAGGCGTCGGCGTCGGCCGGGACGAGCTGCACGCTCGTCGGGCGCGCGCTGGTGAGCACGAGCTCGGCCGGACCGAGGTCCAGGGCGAGGCGCGAGGCGCCGGCGGGGACGTCGATCGGCCCGATCCAGCCGGCGCTCGTCGCCAGGCCGTAGCGGCCGGGCAGCACCGGACCCGCGAGGCGCCCCTGCGAGACGAGGTGGCAGCCGAAGACCGCATCGAGGCCGATCAGGACGCCATGGAGCTCGTCGGGCGCGCCCGTGAGCCCCTGGACCTCCAGCTGGACCGTGCGCGCCGGCTCCAGACGCAGCTCGACCTCCGCCTCCTCGCCGGCGGCGAGACGCACGCAGGCGACGAGCACGCCCTCGCCGCGCCCCTGCCCGTGCCACAGCGCATGGACGCCGGCCTCGACCGACTCGAAGCGGAAGGCACCCGCCGCATCGGTGCTCGTGCTGCCCGCCGGTCGCCGTCCCGGCGCGGAGCCGTCCAGGTGCAGGAGCGCGCCCACGACGGGCGCGCCCTGCGCGTCGAGCAGGCGCCCGCCCAGCGCGCCGCGCGGAGCGAGCACGATGCGCCCGGCACGCGCGACCGGCACGGTCGCGCCGGAGTGCCCGGCGTGCACCACGCTCACCTCGCGTCCCTCGCCGCGCAGCTCGAACCAGCCGTCGGCGCCGGTGCGCACGCCGTCCAGCACGCGCGCGGGGTCCGGGACCTGGAAGGGCTCGTCGCCGGTGACGCGCTCGCGCGCGCCGAAGAACACGAAGGCGTCGGCCAGCGGCGCGCCGTGCGCGTCGACGACCTGGCCGCGCACGCGGCCGCGCTCCGGCAGGACGAAGACGACCTCCTCGCGGCCGCCCGGCACGAGCGTGACCTCCTGCACGGGGTACTCCTGGGCGCCGAGGCCGAGACGCGTCCACAGGCCGCGCACGTCCGGCTCGGAGAGGCCTACGTGCAGCCGCCGCACGCCGTCGGGCACGCCGAGCACCATGCGCACGAGCCCGTCCTCGCTCCGACGGCCGTGGTAGCCGCCGGTCCACTGCACGCCGCCCCCGGGCAGGTCCTCGCGCTGGCCGTAGACGAAGACGCGGAAGTCGGCCAGCGCGCGGCGCGTCTCGCCCTCGAGGACGCGCACCTCGAGCGTGCCCGTCGGCAGGCGCCGCAGGACGAAGTCGACGTCCTGGGCCGGCGCCTCGACCCAGCGCTCGTCGGACGGGCCGGGGACGCGCACGAGCGCCTCGCTCGTCTCGACCACGACCAGGACGCGCGTGGCCTGCGGGAGGAGCGCGCGCCAGCGCCCCTCGGCGTCGCAGGCGAAGGTGCGACCGCGCCAGGCGTTCCAGCCGATGCTGGGCGCCGGGTGGTCCGGGCCGAAGGGATCCGTGGCGCCGAGCACGTGCACGCGCGCCTCGGGGACGGGGGCGCCGGACTCGTCGCGCACGTGGCCCGCGACCTCCGGCACGACGAGCGGCTCGCGCGGGGCCTCCTCGCGCGCCGCGCCCGCCAGGGGCGTCGCGGCCACGCTCGGAGCGTCTGCGGTCCGCGCGGGTGCGCGCGCGGCCGGCGCGGGCCGGGGCTCCTCCTGCCCCACCGCGCTCCACAGCCACACGGCGCCGGCGGCGCCGAGCACGGCGAGGACCCCGACCGGGAGCGACGCCAGCGAGAGCGCGGCCGGCCCGGCGCCGTGCGGCGGCAGGCACGGCGACTGGCCCGCCAGCAGCCCGAGCGCGTCCCGCCACTCGCCGTCGCGCCGCTCGAGCTGCGCGCGCAGGCGCGCCAGGCCGCGCTTGAGGCGCGTGCTCACCGTGTCCAGCGGCACGCCGTCGCGCGCCGCGATCGCGCGCGGCGCGAGATCCTCGTAGTAGCGCGCCAGGATCGTCGCGCGATAGGGCTCCTCGAGCGCGCGCACGGCGTCGACCACGCGCTGGAGGGTCTCGCTGCGCTCGAGCGCGGCCTCGGCCGAGGGCTGGGCCTCGGGCCGCGCGACGCGCTCCTCGCGCGCGCTGCGCCGGCCGTCGGCGCGCCGCTGGCGCCGCGCGAAGTTGCGCACGACGCGCGCCAGCCAGCCGCGCGGGTCGGCGGAGCGCGGCGGGCGCTCGAGCGAGGCGCGCCACGTCTCCTGCTCGACGTCCGCGGCCGCGTGCGGGTCGCGCAGGAGGCTCCGGGCCAGGCGCCGCACGAAGGCGGCGTGCTGGAGGAGGTCGGCGGGGGCGCTCGGATCGCTCATGGGTGGGTCTCCTACTGTCCCGGATCCCGCGCGGACGTGCTGCGGTCCAGGAAAGAAGCTCCACTTCGGACCGTCCATCTCCCCGGCGGAGCGCTCATGCGGGCCGGCCGCCCACCGATAACGGGGCGTGGACCCCGTCTCCTCGGCCCTGTCCGGCGCGATCCTGCGGCCCGTCGAGGGCGGCGCGGCCGAGCTGCGCGCGCTGCTGCGCGACGGACGCGTGCTGCGCGCCGAGGTGCTGCGCCAGGGGCCGACGGGCTCGGTCGTGCTGGCCATCGGGCGCTACCTGGTGCCGGCCGGGACGGACCTGCGCCTCGATCCGGGGGCGCGCTTCCTCGTGCGCGTCGAGCAGGCGGGCGCGGAGGTCGTGCTGAAGATCCTGGCGGCGGAGGGCGAGGGCGAGCCGGCGCTGCTGCGGGCGCTGCGCGGTGTGCTCGGACAGGAGCAGCCGATCGGGCCGGTGCTCGGGGAGCTGCGCGGAGCGTTGCGCGAGGCGGCGGCGCGTGGCGGGCTCGGGGCGCGACTCGGAGCGCTGGCGCACGGGCTGGAGCAGCTCCTGGCGCGCGCGACCGGGCCCGAGGGCGGCGCGCGACTGCTCGCGACGCTGGGGCACGGGCACGAGGCGCTGCTGGCAGCGGCGCTGGCGCAGGGCGGCCGCACGCGGCTGGTGGAGCTGCGCGAGAGCCTGAAGGCGCTGCTGCTCGGCGCCGAGGGCGAGCTCGCGACGCGCCCCGAGACCCCCGCGGGCCTGCGCGAGGCCGTGGCGCAGGCGCTGGCCGGGCTCGAGGCGGAGCAGCTCCTCAACCTGGCTCGCAAGGGTGGCGGCGAGCCGCTGCTCTTCTCCTTCCCGGTGCCCGACGGCGACCGATTCGGCACCGCTCGCCTGCTCGTGCACCCGCGCGAGGCACGCCCCGGCGACGAGCCGGAGGACGGACAGCGACCCGCGCACCTCGTGCTCGGGCTCGAGCTCTCCGGCCTCGGCCCGCTGCGCGCCGACCTCAGCCTGGCCCCGGGGCGCCTGGCCGTGCAGGTGCTGGCGACCCGGCCCGAGACCGCGCGTGCGATCGCCGCGCACCTCGACGAGCTGCGCGGTGCGCTTGCCACCGCCGGCCGCACGGTCGAGCTCGGCGTGCGCGTCGCCGCGCGCGCCGACGTCGAGGCCGGCCTCGATCCGCTCGACACGCGCTACCTGCACGAGCACCAGGTCATGGACGTCGTCGGATGAGCTCTTCGCGCCCCGCCGACCTCCCGCGCGCCGTGGCCCTGCGCTACGACGGCCGCGGCACGCCCGCCCCGCGCGTGACCGCCAAGGGTGCCGGCGAGCTGGCCGAGCGCATCCTCGCCATCGCGCGCGAGCACGACGTGCCGGTGCGCACCGACCCGGACCTGCTGGAGCTCCTCGCCGCCGGCGAGGTCGGCCTGGAGATCCCCGAGGAGCTCTACCGCGCCGTGGCGGAGCTGCTGGCCTTCCTGCAGCGCCTGAACGCGGCCGAGGGCGCGCCCGCGCCGGGCAGCTAGCCCGACCGCGCCTCCGCTCTCGACGGAGGAGCACCCTCGAGACCCGCGACCTGGAGGGGGCTCCCTCGGCCCACGGGCAGGCCCGCGGGTCGATTCGGGCGGTCGCGCGTCAACCGGGATCGGGGTGCTCGTCGATGGAGGGATCCGCCATGGCCTCCGACGAACGGGAAGTCAGCTCGCTGCTGGCGGCGTGCCGACAGCTGATGCGCAGCATCCTCACGCTGTCACGCGCGGAGGAGGGCCCGCTGGGCGGCACGCTGCGCATCCGCGCGGCGAAGCGACACGTGCACGAGGCCGTCGCCAGCCTCAACCTCGACGCGGGCGCCAGGCCGGGCCCGGGCACGGCCGCCGAGGGCAGCCTCGACCGGATCGCCGACACGCTGACCCGGCGCCTGGTGCAGGACCTGATGGCGGAGGTCGACCGCGAGCGCGAGCCGGAGCTGGAGAGTCGCGTGGCGCGGGTGCACGACCGCGACGGCTTCCACGGCTACACGTGGGCCATCTCGCTGCCGGACCTGATGGGCCTGCTGCAGATGCAGCAGAAGAGCGGCATCCTGCGCGTCAACATCGGCAGCGAGGTCGTCTCGCTGATCATCGACGCCGGCGACCTGATCCACGCCAGCAGCGACAACTCGCCCTCCGGAACGCGCCTGGGCGAGATCCTGGTGGCGCAGGGCGCGATCGAGCGTCCGCGGCTGGAGCAGCAGCTCCTGCGCTACTCCGCGGCCCCCGGGCGCCTGGGGGACACGCTCGAGCGCGAGGGACTCATCACCAAGCAGGCCCTGCGGCGCGCGCTCGACACGCAGGTCAAGGGCATCTTCCGGCGCCTCTTCTCGGCCCAGGACGCGTACTACTCGTTCCGCTCGGGCCACAGCGAGACGAGCGCGGGCGAGCGCCGCAACGTGCTCCAGCTGCTGCTCGAGACCTTCCGCGTGAGCGACGAGGAGCGCGCGCACCGCGACGGGGCCACCTAGGCGATCGAAGATCGCCTGCTGCTTTCGCCGTCAGCGTGACCGCCGCGTGCGCGCGGCTCGACCAGCGCTCGAGCGGCCGGAGTCAGGCCTTGGGGCGCGCACGCGCCTTCTTCGCAGCCGCCTGCGCGGGTCCAGGCGCCTTCCCGTCGAGCGCGGCGACCAGCGTCCTCGGCGCGACGGCGCGGTAGCTCTCGTCGAGCAGCGCGCGGAGCTCGTCCAGGCCCGGCGCGTCGTGGGCGCCGAAGGTGAAGGTCACCCAGCCGCTCTTCCCGAGGCCGTAGCCGGTGGGCTCGGCGCAGGGCTGGTCGAGCCAGCGCGAGCCGCTCGTGGGCAGCTTCACCGAGAAGCGCAGCGCGTCCTCGTCCTCGCGGCCGAGGAACACGAAGACCTTGTCCT
>DASVAP010000321.1:0-2075 GCA_036376275.1 Planctomycetota bacterium
CCCGCGGTCGCGGAGCCGGTGAGCGCGCTCCCCGAGGCCGTGCCGGCGCCGGCGACGCCCTGGCTCGACGACTCCTTCCGGCGCGGCGAGAGCGGCGCGGCGCTGGTCGCGTGGCGGGCGGTCGGGGGCGAGCTGCCGCGCAACCGGCACTTCGAGCTCGAGGTGTGGGTCGTGCGCGACGGCGCGCCGGTGCGCGGGGCCGAGCTGATCGTGCGCGCGGACATGCCAGAGCACGGGCACGGCATGAACGTCGAGCCGCGCGCGCTCCTTCGCGAGGACGGCTCGTTCCGCGTCAAGGGCATGCTGCTGCACATGGCGGGGGCGTGGGTGCTGACGATCCACGTCACCGAGCCGGGGCGCTTCCACTCGGCGGCCTTTCCGCTGGAGATCGGGTGAGCGCGCTCGCCCTGGTGCTGCTCCTCGCGCAGGGCGGGCCGGAGCTCGCGCCCGAGCTGCGCGCGCGCGCGCTGGCGCTCGCACCGCTCCCGCCGGTGCCGCGCGATCCGACCAACGCCTTCGAGGAGGATCCGCGCGCGGCACGCCTCGGGCAGGCGCTCTTCTTCGATGCGCGGCTCTCGAAGAACGGCACGATCTCCTGCGCGAGCTGCCACGACCCCGCGCAGGGCTGGAGCGACGGCAGGACGACCGCCGTGGGCCTCGCGCCCGTCGCGCGCCACACGCCAACGCTGCTCGACGTGGCCCAGCACCGCTGGTACTTCTGGGACGGGCGCAAGGACTCGCTCTGGTCGCAGGCCCTGGCGCCGCTCGAGGATCCGGGCGAGCACGGCGCGAGCCGCCTGCAGCTCGCGCACCTCGTCGCCGGCGACGCGCGCTACCGCGCGGCCTACGAGCGGGTCTTCGGAGCGCTGCCGGACCTCTCCGACGCCGAGCGCTTCCCGCCCCGCGGTCGCCCCGTGCCGGGCCAGCCCGAGCACCCGCTGGCGCGCGCCTGGAACGGCATGACCTGGCGCGACCGCGACGCCGTCGACGGCGTCTTCGCGAACCTCGGCAAGGCCCTGGCGGCCTTCCAGCGCACGCTCGTCACGGGCCCGGCACCCTTCGACGTCTTCGTCGACGGGCTGCGCACGGGCGACGCAGAGAAGCAGAGGGCCCTGGACCCCGCCGCGCGGCGCGGCCTCGCGCTCTTCCTCGGCCAGGCGCGCTGCCACACCTGCCACGACGGCCCGTTCTTCAGCGACCTCGAGTTCCACGACGACCGCGTCCCGCCGCTCGAGCCGGGGGCCGAGCCCGACCGCGGGCGCTACCTCGGCCTCGCGCTGGTCCTCGACGACCCCTTCAACGGCCTCGGACGCCACTCCGACGACCCGGAGGCCGGCCGCACGCGCCTCGCCTACCTCGCGCGCACGAACCACAGCGAGCGCGAGCTCAAGACCCCGACCCTGCGCAACGTCGCGCGCACCGCGCCCTACATGCACCAGGGCCAGCTCGCGACCCTGGCCGACGTGGTGCGCTTCTACTCGACCCTCGAGGGTGCCCTCCCTCCGCATCCGGAGGAGCGCCTGGTCGAGCCCCTGGGCCTCGACGCGGGCGAGCAGGCCGACCTGGTGGCCTTCCTGGAGTCGCTGACCGGCACTCCGGTGCCGCCGGAGCGGATCGGGATCCCGGAGGAGTTCCAGGGGCCGCCCTGATCCGCGCGCCGGCCTACGCCGCGTGCCACCCGGCGCTGCGCACCGGTGCCCATGGGTGGGCCGTCCGGACGGTGCGAAGGATAGGCTGACCTTCGAGCCCAGCCGCGCACGAAGCCTCGCGCCGGCACGCTGCGACGGGAAGTGGCCGCAAGGCCTCCCGCGCAGCGGCGACCCCGATGGCCCCCGAGATCCGGGCCACACCGACCCCGAGGCCGAGTCCGACGACGTGCTGGGCTCGAAGCGCATCCGGACGCCCGGAGGCGATCCGACCCGGCGCCGCAAACGCTGGGACGCGGGCTGCTTTCGTGGAGGAAGGAGGGAACACAGGCGTCGCCCTGATCGTCGCCAGCGCCCTCCCATCACGCCTCACCACCCCACCCCACCTCCTCTCTCCGCGTCCTCCGCGTCTTCCCTCCGCGTCTCCGC
>DASVAP010000322.1:0-16768 GCA_036376275.1 Planctomycetota bacterium
GACGGTCGCGAGCTCGCGCTGCAAGCGGCGCAGCTCCTGGCGCTCCTCACTGGTCAGCGGCCCGGTGGGACTACGCTTCTCGTCGATCTCGGCCTGCTTCACCCAGGCGTGTAGCGCGCTCTCGGTCAGGTCCAAATCGCGGGCGACCTGCGCCACGCTGCCGACCTGGCGCACCAGCGCGACCGCATCGGCCTTTTGCTCCCGGGTGAAATGGCGACGCTTTCTGCTCGGCATGGCGGACATCCTGGCGCATGACGCGCCTTCTGGGGTGTCCACTTTTTCGAGGGAAGGTCAGACGCGGAGGGCGGACGCGGAGGGCGCGGAGACGGAGGGATGGGGGGTGCGGAAGCCGGTCGTGTGCCGGGCCGCGGTTTCGGGGCACCTGCCCTGACGCTCCCTGGCCGGAAAACCCTTCGTGGGTGTCAAGTGGGAAGGCCTCCACGCCCGATCACGGGCCGGTCCCGAGCCCCGAACCGGAGCCCTCCCATGATCACGATGGAAGACCTGCTTGCGCTGCTCGTGCGCAAGGGCGGAAGCGACCTGCACATCTCGGTCAACTCGCCGCCGCGCCTGCGCATCGACGGCGTCCTGGTCCCGGTCGAGACGGCGCCACTCACCGGCGACGACACGCGGCGCCTGGCGACGAGCGTCCTGACCTCCGACCAGATCGCCAAGCTCGACAAGGACTACGAGCTGGACTGCTCCTTCGAGCTCGAGGGCCAGGGCCGCTTCCGCGCCAACGTCTTCTATCAGCGCGGCGCGGTGGCCTGCGTGCTGCGCCTCGTGCCGCACGAGATCGCCGACTTCGAGAAGCTCGGCCTGCCGCGCAAGGTGTGCGAGCGCATCTGCGGCTTGCACACGGGCCTGGTGCTGGTCACGGGCGCCACCGGCTCGGGCAAGTCGACCACGCTGGCCTCGATGATCGACCTGATCAACCGCACGCGCCAGGGACACATCGTCACGGTCGAGGACCCGATCGAGTTCGCGCACAAGAGCCAGGGCTGCATGGTCACCCAGCGCGAGGTCGGCACCGACACGCACGGCTTCGGCAAGGCCCTGCGCAGCGTGCTGCGCCAGGACCCGGACTTCGTGCTGGTGGGCGAGCTGCGCGACCTGGAGACGATCGAGGCGGCCCTGGTGATGGCCGAGACCGGCCACCTGACCTTCGGCACGCTGCACACCTCGGACGCGGTCCAGACGATCAACCGCATCATCGACGTGTTCCCGGCGCACCAGCAGCAGCAGGTGCGCACGCAGCTCTCGTTCACGCTCGAGGCCGTGTTCTGCCAGCAGCTCCTGCCGACCGCGGCCGGGCGCGGGCGCGCCCTGGCGGCCGAGATCATGCTGGCGACGCCCGCCATCCGCGCGCTGATCCGCGAGGGCAAGGGGCACCAGATCTACTCGCAGATCCAGACCGGCGCGCGCATGGGCATGAAGACCATGTCGGGCTGGCTGGCCGACCTGGTGCGCGCCGGCAAGGTGCGCGTCGAGGACGCCGAGGAGTGCGTCAGCGACCCGAACGAGTTCCGCATGATGCTCAAGGGCGCGGCCTGATGGTCCGGATCTCGGGCAGGATCCGCAGCATCCTGGTCGACTCCGGGCTCGTCAGCCTGGAGGACTGGAACAGTGCCAAGGAGAGCGGCAAGCCGCCGGTGGACGTGCTGCTCGAGCGTGGCACGATCCAGGAGGACCGCCTCTTCGAGGTGCTCGGCACGAGCTCCGGCATCGCGCCGGTCGACCTCACGCGCCTCAAGCCGGACCCGCAGGCGCTCGAGGCCCTGCCGCAGGAGATGTGCACCGAGAACTGCGTGCTGCCCCTGGCGCGCAACGGCGACAACCTGACGGTCGTCATCTCGGACCCGTTCGACGTGATGCTGCTCGACGACCTGAACCTGAAGGCCAAGTGCCGCGTGCGGCCGGTGCTCTCGTACCCGGCCGCGATCCGCCGGGCCCAGGAGCAGGTCTACAACCGCGACCAGCAGCAGGTCGACGAGCTGCTCGAGGGCGTCAGCTCGCAGGAGCTGGACGTCGAGGACGAGTCCGCGCTGGAGGACCTGGAGAAGTCCACCGCGGTCGGCAAGGAGGACGTCCCGGCGGTCAAGCTGGTCAACCTGATCATCCTGCGGGCCCTGCGCGAGAAGGCCTCGGACATCCACGTCGAGCCGATGAACCAGTCGGTGCGCGTGCGCTACCGCATCGACGGTTGCCTGGTCGAGGCCATGAACCCGCCCAAGACCCTGCTGCCGGCGCTGCTCTCGCGCCTGAAGATCATGGCGAACCTCGACATCGCCATCCGCTTCGAGCCGCAGGACGGCAAGTTCCAGATCCGCTACGAGAACCGCAACATCGACTTCCGTCTCTCGACCCTGCCGGTCGTGGGCGGCGAGAAGGCCGTGATGCGGATCCTGGACGGCGCCAGCAACGCGGCCAAGCTGGATTCCTTGGGCTTCGAGCCCAAGTGCCTGACCGATTTCCGCGCGGCGGTCAACGCGCCGCACGGGATGGTGCTGGTCACCGGCCCGACCGGCTCGGGCAAGTCGACCACCCTCTACGCGGCCATGGGCGAGGTGGCCTCGATCGACGTCAACGTCGTGACGGTCGAGGACCCCGTCGAGTACCGCATGAACGGGATCAACCAGGTCCCGGTGGCTCCCAAGCGCGGCCTGACCTTCGCCGGGGCCCTGCGCTCGATCCTGCGCCAGGACCCGGACGTGATCCTGGTGGGCGAGATCCGCGACAAGGAGACGGCCGAGATCGCCATCAAGGCGGCCCTCACCGGGCACCTCGTGCTCTCCACCCTGCACACGAACGACGCCGTCCAGGCCGTCACGCGTCTGGTGGACATGGGCATCGACCCCTACCTCGTGTCGAGCTCGGTCATCCTGGTGGCGGCCCAGCGCCTGGTGCGCAAGCTGTGCGAGCACTGCCGGGTCAAGGTCGACGTGCCGCGCAAGGAACTGCTGGCCGTGGGCGTGCTCGAGACCGAGCTCGCCGACCTGCAGCTCTACGGCCCGAACATATCCGGCTGCCCGCGCTGCAAGGGCGGCTACCGCGGCCGGATGGCGCTGCTCGAGACGCTCATGCTCTCCCCCGACCTCAAGCGCATGGTCGTGGAGGGCCGATCGACGGCGGAGATGAAGGAAAAAGGCCTCGACGAAGGGATGCTCACCCTGCGGCGCATCGGCGTGCTGAACGCCATGCGCGGCAAGACGTCCCTGGAAGAGGTCCTGCGCATCACGATGGGGGACTAGGCCCCCTGCTTCCCCCCACGCATTCGACGTAGAGGACCAACCCGGTGGCCAACTTCCAGTACGCAGCCAAGGACAAGTCCGGCAAGACCGTCCAGGGCACGATCCAGGCGAACGACCGCGCCGAGGCGGTCAACCAGCTCCGCGGCCGCGACCTGATCATCCTCAAGGTCGAGGAGGGCGGGCGCGCCGCCCCGAGCGAGAAGAAGGCGGCCGGTGGCGGCGGCGGCGGAGGCCGCAAGGCCCGCGGCGGCCTGTTCGCCATCAGGCCGCGCGCCTCGAAGGCCGAGCTCGTGATCTTCACGCGCCAGCTCTCGACCATGATCAGCGCCGGCATCTCGCTGCTGGAATCGATCGAGGTCCTGGCCGAGCAGGCCGAGACGCCCGGCATGAAGGCCTGCTGCCAGCGCCTGGCGGCCGACCTGCGCGGCGGCTCGGACCTCTCGGCGGCCATGAGCAACTGCCCGAAGGTCTTCACGCCGCTCTACGTCTCGATGGTCACGGCCGGCGAGGCCTCGGGCCAGATGGACGTGATCCTGCAGCGCCTGGCGGACTACGTCGAGGCCAGCGAGGAGCTCAAGCGCGAGATCCGCTCGGCCATGACCTACCCGGTCATCTCGCTCGTGCTCGTGCTCTCGATCACGGCCTTCCTGATGATCGGGGTCGTGCCGGGCTTCAAGGAGGTCTTCGACGGGCTCGGCGCCGAGCTGCCCGCACTGACCAAGGCCACCCTGGCGGTCTCCGACTGGCTGCGCTCGAAGTGGTACCTCTGCTTCGCCGGCATGTTCGCGGCCTTCGCGGGCTTCACGATCCTCAAGAAGACCCCGCGGGGCGAGCTGGCCCTCGATCACCTGGCCCTGCGCCTGCCGATCTTCGGGCAGCTCACGCGCAAGGTGTGCCTGGCGCGCTTCTCGCGCACCTTCGCGACGCTCGTGCGCTCGGGCGTCCCGATCATGGGCACGCTCGAGATCGTGGCCGAGACCGCCGGCAACCGCGTGATCTCGGACGTCGTGCACGCCTCGCGCGACAGCGTGCGCAACGGCAACATGCTCTCCGAGCCGCTCTCGCACTCCAAGGTCTTCCCGCCCATGGTCGTGCGCATGATCGCGATCGGCGAGAAGTCCGGCGCGCTCGAGGCCCTGCTCGAGAAGATCGCCGAGTTCTACGACAGCCAGGTCAAGGCCACCATCAAGGCCCTGACGAGCCTGATCGAGCCGCTGCTGATCTGCTTCATGGGCGGCATCGTGGGCGTCGTGATCCTGTCGGTGTTCCTGCCGATCCTGAACATCATCAGCGAGCTCTCGGGGCAGTAGAGAGCTCGGCGGGGCCCGCGATCACGAGCCGACCCGCGGAGGCGCGGAGGTCGCGGAGCCCCGAGGAAGAAGGAGGGGGGCGGAAGTCCCTTCCGCCCTCTCCCGGCGCTCCTCGAGGCCTCTCCGCCTCGGCCCGCCTCCCTGTCAGGGCAACGTACAGGCGCGCCTCAAGACTCCCGCGGGCCCGGACCGATACCTGCCCCCGTGCGATCGCAGGTGGGGAAGTCCCTCCGGCGACCTGAAGAGACCACCGCCCGCGCTGTCCACGGGCGGACGCTGGCAACGGACAGACAACCTGAGGAACCATGAACAGCAAGAGAAACTCCGGCTTCACGCTGATCGAACTCATGATCGTCGTGGCCATCATCGCGATCATCGCCTCGATCGCCATTCCGAAGCTCATGAGCGCTCGGATCTCGGCGAACGAGAACGCTGCCATCGCGACGCTGCGCTCGATCGCTTCGGCCCAGGCCCAGCTCCAGTCCTCGTGCGCGATCGACACCGACGCGGACGGCGGCGGCGAGTACGGCTTCTTCGGCGAGCTGGCGGGCACGGCCCCGCTGCGCATCTACGACGTGGCCACGGACGGTCCCATCATGGACAACGTCCCCCTGGACCCGGCCATCCTCCCGACGCCGTTCGGCGACATCATCGACGCCAACGGCCAGGGCGTCGTCGAGCGCGCAGGCTACTACTTCGCCATGTACCTGCCCGACGTGACCAACGCCGGTGACATCCAGGGTATCGCCGAGGCCAACACCCTGGGCGTGGGCGGTAGCGATGGCGCGACCTTCCCGGGCTCGGACAACTGCGAGATCATGTGGTGCTGCTACGCCTGGCCGGTCGAGGCCGAGGCCACGGGCAACCGCGTGTTCTTCATCAACCACGAGGGTGACCTGCTCCAGACCCTCAACAACGAGAACGGCGGCAACGTCACCGTGCACTACGAGGGCCTGAACTCCGTTCCGGTCTTCAACGCGGCCTACGACATCGGCGGCGTCGGCGGTGGCCTGACGGGCATGGGTGCCAACCTCGGCATCTCGGCCCAGGGTCTCGTCGCGTTCGACGGCAACGTCTGGACGATCGTCGGCAACTAAGCCTAGATCGCCTGCTACACAGCGCGGGGCGTCGCCGAGCGATCGGCGGCGCCCCGCGCGCCGTTTCAGGCCATGGCGGCCGGCAGCGCGAAGAGCTCCGTGGCGCAGGCGCTGGTGGCACGCGCGAGGTCCGGCACGCTCGCGCCGCGCACGCGCGCCAGCTCCTCGAGCACGCGCACGACGCGCGCCGGCTCGTTGCGCTTGCCGCGGAAGCCCTCGGGCGCGAGGTAGGGGCAGTCGGTCTCGACCAGCAGCCGCTCCGCCGGCACGAGCGCGGCCGCGGCGCGGTTCGCGTGGTTCTTCGGGTAGGTCACGACGCCGGAGAAGGAGATGTGGAGTCCGTGCTCGAGGTACGGGGGCAGCTCCTCCGGCCCCATCGTGTAGCAGTGCATCACCCCGCGCACGCGGGGGAACTGGGCGAGACAGCGCACGGTGTCCGCGTGCGCGTCGCGGCAGTGGATCACGACCGGCCTGTCCAGGCGCTGGGCGAGGTCGAGGTGCCACAGGAAGGCGTCGAGCTGCTCCGCGCGCGGCGAGAAGTTCTTGAAGAAGTCGAGGCCGGTCTCGCCCACGCCGACGCACTCCGGGCGCCGGCACAGGGCCTCGATCGCGGCGCGCTCGGCCGGCCCGGCGTCCTTCGCGTCGTGCGGGTGGATCCCGGCCGTCGGGAAGAGCCCGGCCTCGTCGGCGCACAGCGCGAAGGCCGCCGCGGAGCTCGCCAGGTCGGTCCCGACGATCACCATGCGCGTGACGCCTGCCGCGCGGGCGCGCGCCAGCACCTCGGCGCGGTCCGCGTCGAAGTCCTTCCAGTAGAGGTGCGCGTGGCTGTCGGTGATCATCGTGGTGTGCTCAATCGCCCCGGCCGGGCACGGCGGCGCAGCATCTCACCGGCACGACTTCTCGAGCGCGCTCTCGATCACCAGGATGAAGTCCGTGTCGGCCTCGTTCTCCTGGACGCGTCGCGCCAGGGTGCAGAACTCGTCCTTCGCCAGCGACTCCTGGAGGGCCTGCAGGGCGATGCGACGGATGTAGCCGTTGCCGCTCGACTCGACCAGCAGCGCCTCCAGGGCCTGACGCCCCTGGGGCGAGGGGAAGCGCCCCAGCGCGCGGGTCGCGAAGTGGCGCACGTCCATCGGGCGCAGGAGGTCCGTCGCAGCCAGGGCCAGGAGCGGCACCGGGTCGCGCCCGAGGCGCTCCATCGCCGTCAGCCAGGCCGAGAGCAGGCGCTCCTCGGGCGGGTAGGTGCGTCCGTCGTAGCGCTCGCGCAGGATCGGCTCGAGCACGCTGAGCGCGGTCTCGGGCAGGCACTGGCCCAGGAGCTCGGCCGCCTCGCGCCGCAGGCCGAGGTCGGCCCCGAAGGTCGTCACGAGCTCCACCAGCAGTGGCTCGGTGGCCTCTGGCGCCGCGTGGGCGGCCACGTCGAGCAGCCCGCAGCGCACCTCGGTCAGGGCCGGAGGATCCTTCCGCAGGCGCTCCAGGGCGGCCAGGCCATGGGCCTCGCTGGCCTGGCGCAGACGCTCCAGGGCCCGCTTGCGGTTCTGGTAGAACTCGCTCTTCTCGACCGGCAGGGCGTCCAGCGCGGGCGGAGTGAGGGCGGTGACCAGGTCGCGGATCTCACGCGTGGCGATCTCGGCTGCGTCCGCCTGGCCGGGACCGCAGGCGGCCAGGGGGGGAAGGACGAGGAGCGCGGTCAGGTGGGCGAGGGAGCGAGGGAGCATCGGGGGCGAGGCTAGCGATGGACGTGCCGTTTCGCACAGCCCGGCCCGCGCGGGGTGGATCGCGCAGGTCCTGCGTGCGGGAGCGCTCGCGGGCCACGTGCGTTCGGCGACGTTATCGGGTCTCGAAGCAGGCCCGGACGGCGTGACCACGGTACACGGTTTGACTAGCGTACTCGGCCGCGTGGGCTGAGCCTGGCGGGCTTCCGGTGGGGCCTGCCCCGGGGGGGCCTGTATAGTGCCCCTCCCCGCGGGTTCCGGAAGGCCCTGCCGACCCTCGGGGCCGCCTGCGACTCCCGTTCTCCTGCCCATGACCCCTCGCTCCCTGCCTTCCTCGGGACCGGCCCTACTTTCCCTCGTCGGAGCCCTGCTGGCCGCCGGATGCGGCGGTGGCGGGGGTGGGGGGGGCTCCGGGGCCATGGCGATCGTGCAGTGCTCGCTGCAGTGCAACGACTCGGTGGTCAACCCCGGCCAGATCTCCTGCGGGATCACGAACGTCTTCGTGAACCAGGAGATCCGCCTGGCCTTCACCGCCGCGATCGACCCGAACTCGATCAGCACGAACTCCTTCCGCATGGTGGAGGTCGGCACGGGCAAGACTCCGGCCGGCACCTTCACGATCGACGCGGTCGACCCGCGCATCCTGATCTACCGCCCCCAGGTGACCTTCGACTCGGCCGGCAATCCGATCTTCGGCCTGACCCAGGACGCGGTCTACATCTTCACGGTGCCGGCGCTCGGCCAGCCGGGCGAGCTCGGGCCCTTCATCCGCAACATGTCGGGGACGCCCAACTCGACCTTCCTCCAGTGCGCCCTGACGGCCTCGGAGGACGTGCGCGACGCCAGCCCCGGCCGCCCGCGGGCCACCTCCTTCGTGCGCGTGGTGAGCGGCTACGACCCGAACGGCGACCCGATCGTGGCCCCCGCCGAGGTGCCCGCGCCCGGAGCCGAGAGCGTGTGGCGCGACTCGAGCGTGCGCATCGTCTTCGACGACGTGATGAACCCGGCCACGCTGGCCAACCCCGTCACGGGACAGTCCACCCACATCCGCGCCTTCGTGGACGCGGACGGCAACACGGCCGATCCCAGCGACCAGGTCGCGCTGAACGGCACCTTCACGGTCACGATCGACCAGCGCGTGCCGCCCAGCACGACGGTGATCTTCACGCCCTCGGGCGGCTTCCCTTCCTCGGGCCGCGACCCGCTCAACCCGCGCAAGGTCGTGGTCTCGCTGTCGGCCCAGATCTCGGACCTGGGCGGCAACACGCTGCTGAACCCGGGCCAGATCGCCTTCGAGCCGGAGCAGATCCTGTTCGACCCGCTGGTGATCGAGGAGCCCTTCGACGATCCCTCGCGCGAGGACTCGATCCGCACCGGCAGCCCCTGGGGCGCGGGCGTGCTCGTCTCCGGACGAGGCGGCGGCTCGGGGCGGCTCGGCGACCTGATCGTGCTGCCGGGCACGATCGTGGAGCTGAACACGGACGTCGAGGACTTCACCGGCATCACCAACCCGGCGATCTTCAACCCGGCCAACATCATCGAGCCGGAACAGCCCTTCGCGGTGACCGGCGGCGTCTTCGAGTTCACGCGCCTGCGCGTGGACGCCGGCGGCATCCTGCGCATCCGCGGCTCGAACCCGGCGCGCATCTACGTGCGCGGCGTGGCCGACATCCAGGGCCAGGTCCAGGTGCGCGGCACGAGCGCCGTGCTGCACGCCTCCGCCACGCTCCGGGGCGGCGTGGGCGGGACCTCCGGCCCGAACGGGGGTGCCGGCGGGCGCGGCGGGGAACGCCCGGACGGCTCGGCCTTCCGGGGCAACTTCTCCGGCGTCCCGATCGGCGGCGTCGCCAATCCCGGAGTCGGGCCGAGCAACGTGCTCGATCCGGCCACCTACACGAGCGTGAACGGGGTCGCGGGCGGCGGCATCCCCGCCCCCAGCACGATCGATCCCAATCCGACCTTCGTCGGTGGTGGCGGCAAGGGGCTCGGCTGGCCCCAGCCCACGGCGGCCAACCCGGCGCTGCACATGCCGGCCACTGTCAACGACGTCTCCGGCCTCGAGTTCGACCCCTTCACCTTCTGCCAGCACCCGGTCCCGGCCCCGCCGGGCGGCGGCGGAGCCCACGCCTTCGACGGGGGCAACGCGGTCATGAACCTCGGGCTGCTCTCACCCCACACGATCCCGCCGGCGGCCCTCGGTGGGGACAACGCGCTGCTGGCGATCGACGACGCCGTGCGGGCCCTCACGCCGGAGCTGGGCTACCTGCGCGGTGGCGGCGGCGGCGGCGGTGGTGGCGCCTCGGTGCAGTTCACGGCCGTCAATGCCGCGCCGCTCGGCCTCGACTGCACGCAGTCCATCGGGGGCCCCTTGCAGATCACGACCTACCGCGCCCACAGCGCCGCTGGCGGCGGCGGCGGGGGCGGCGGCCTGCAGATCGCGGCCGCGAAGCGCCTGAACCTGGCGGGCGTGATCGACGCCTCGGGCGGCGACGGCGGCAGCGGCACCTTCCCGCCCACCGACCCCCAGCGCGTCGACCTGGCCCAGGCGGGCGGGGGCGGTGCGGGCGGCTCGGTCCTCCTGCAGTCGGAGCGCATCCAGATCCAGGCCGTGCCCGGTCGTATCGACGTCTCCGGCGGCCTGGGCGGACGCGGCTCCGGCAACTTCAACTCACCCTTCACGCCCTCCTTGGGCGGGCTCGGTTCGCCGGGCTTCCTGCGCCTCGAGAGCCCGGTCGTGCCCTCGGTCGAGGTCGAGCAGGTCAAGGTCTTCCCCCTCGAGAGCGACCTCCAGGCCCTGTACGGCCCGCAGCGCCAGATCGAGGAGATCTTCACGAGCAGCGACTGGCTGCCGCTGCCCGAGGCACCCTCGAGCCAGAGCGGCGCCCAGTCCTGCTGGATCCGTCCGACGGGCAACTTCTTCCGCCTCGAGTTCGTGCAGGACGACGTGGACACACTCGGCTGGGACATGCGCCTGCGCATCCAGGGCCAGGCCCAGCCGCAGTCCTACCGGGGCACGAACCAGGTCAGCGCGATGACGCTGGAGGAGTTCTTCGGCACCGAGTTCGGGGCCTCGCCGTTGGTCGTGCGCTTCCAGGGTGCGCGCGCGGTCGAGGTCCTGGTGGATGCCTGCGCGGTGCCCGAGACGGGGATCGCGAGCCCGATCGCGCCCGGCTCGCTCACGGGCTGGCTGCACCACCCGGGTGAGCTGAACACCTACTTCGCCGATGCCTCGCTGTCCCCGAACATGTTCCGCTTCATCCTGGTCTGGGACCGTAGCCATCCGCTGTTCTCGATGATCGAGGGCGTCGAGGACCTGACCGTGACGATCCAGCCCGACTGATCCGCTTGGGTCCCGTCGGGCTCGCGGCGCGCGCGCTGCTGCTGGACGAGCGCACGTGGATCGCGGGCGGCGCGCTGTGGATCGAGCGCGGCGTCGTGCGACGCGTGCTGGCGACCCCCGGGGCCGTGTCGCGCGCGCGCAAGCGGGCGGCGGCCTGGATCGACGTGGGCGAGGCCGTGCTCGCGCCGGGCCTGGTCAACGGGCACGCGCACCTCGAGCTGGGTGCCCTGGCGGGCCGGGTCCCGCCCGGGCCGGACTTCGCGGCCTGGATCCGGGGCGTCGTCGCGGCGCGCGCGGATCTCGCGCGCCGCGAGCTCGCGCGCGGGGTGCGCGCGGGCCTGGTGGAGCTGCGCGCCACCGGCACGACGGCGGTGGGGGACGTGGACTCGACCGGCACGAGCACGCGCCTGGCGCGCGCGCTCGGCCTGCGCGGGGTCGTCTACCGCGAGCTCCTCGACCTGTGGGATCCGGCGCGCCGGCGCGCAGCCCTGGCGGAGGCGCGCGGCCCGGCGCGGCTCGGCCTGGCGCGTGCCGGGCTCTCGCCGCACGCGCCCTACACGGTCTCGGACGAGCTCTTGCGCGCCGCGGGCCTGCGTGCGCGGCGCCGCGCGCTGCCGCTCGCGATCCACTGGTCCGAGACGCGCGCGGAGCTGCGCTGGTCGCGCGACGGTTCGGGGCCGCTGGCCGAGCTCCTGCCGCCCTCGCCCCGCCGCGCGGGCCTCGCGCGCCTCGATGCGGCCGGCCTGCTCACCCCGCACACCGCGCTGATCCACGGCAATCATCCCGGGCGCGGCGAGCCGGAGCTGCTCGCGCGCCGCGGCGTCACGCTCGTCCATTGCCCCGGCGCGCACGCCTTCTTCGGCCGCGAGCCCTTCCCGCTGGCGCGCTACCGCGCCGCGGGCGTGCCCGTGGCCCTGGGCACGGACTCGCTGGCCGGCAACGCGGCCCTCGACCTGCGGCGCGAGATGGCGCTCCTGCGCGCCGCCTTCCCGCGCCTGGCGGCGGCCGAGGTCTACGCCATGGCGACCCGCGCCGGGGCGCGGGCGCTCGCGCGCGCCGACCTCGGCCACGCGCGTCCGGGCGCGGCGGCGGACCTGGTGGCCTGGCGCCTCGAGGCGCGCGGCCTGGACGAGGCGCTCGACGAGCTGACCCGCGCACGCCCGGCGGTCCTCGCCACCTTCCTGGCGGGCCGCAAGCTCCCCAGGCCGCGGATGCCGCACTGACTGCCCCGCTCGGGTGCTCGTCCGGCGCGCAAGCGCCCGGTATCCGGCCCGCGCCGAGGCGCCGGGAGCGCGGTCGCCGGGCCGATCTTCCGTACACTGGAGCCGTGATGAGCTCCCGGAAGTTCGACGCCGAGCAGGAGCGCGCGCTGCAGCTCCTGCGGAGCAGCCGGCGCTTCCTCCTGGTCGGCCACGTGCGCCCCGACGGGGACTGCCTGGGCAGCCAGGCGGCCCTGGCGCGCGGCCTGGAGGGCCTGGGCAAGCAGGTCACGATCCTGAACGCCGATCCGCCGGCAGCCGTCTTCGACTACCTCGCGCGCGAGCTCGACTTCGCCGTGCACGGCGGCGGACCCCTGCCGGAGCACGACGTGGCCGTGCTGCTCGACTTCAACGAGCTCACGCGCACGGGCTCGATGGCCGAGGCCCTGGCGCGCGCACCCTCGCGCAAGCTCGTGATCGACCACCATCCCTACGCGGGCACGCCCTGGTGGGACGCGTGCTTCGTCGACGTCTCGGCCGCGGCCACCGGGGTCCTCGTGTGGCGCATCCTGGCGGCCCTGGACGCGCCGGTCGACGCGCTGGTGGCGCGGGGCGTGTTCACCTCGCTGGTCACGGACACGGGCTGGTTCCGCTACTCGAACACCGATCCCGAGACGCTCGCGCTCGCGGCCGAGCTGGTGGGGCGGGGGGCCGATCCCGCCACGCTCTTCGGGAAGCTCTTCCAGCGCCGCCCGCCGGGCGAGCCGCGCGCGCTGGCGGCCGTGCTGGCGCGCCTGGAGTACCACGCCGGCGGGCGCCTGGCGGTCGCCGACCAGCCGCTCGGGAACGGTGGCGCGCCCGCCCTGGACGACGGCGATCCGCTGCTCGACCTGCTACGCGCCGTCGAGCCGGTCGAGGTCGTGCTGTACCTGCGCGAGACCGAGCCGGGGCAGTGCAAGCTCTCGGCGCGCAGCAAGACCAGCTTCGACGTGAACCGCCTGGCGCGCCAGTTCGGCGGTGGCGGCCACGTCAAGGCCGCCGGCGCGACGATCGCCGGGGCGTTGCCCGAGGTGCGCGCACGCCTCGTGCGTGCCGCCGTGGCCATGCTGGAGGAGGCCGGAGCCGGTCGCGCCGGGGGCCGACCGTGAAGCTGGCGATCATCTCGGACCTGCACTCCAACCGCGAGGCGCTGGAGGCGGTCTTCGGAGACATCCGCCGGCGCGGCGTGACCGACCTCGTGTGCCTCGGCGACGTGATCGGCTACGGGCCCGACCCGGAGTTCTGCGTGGACCTCGTGCGCGGGCACGCGCGCTGGTGCCTGATGGGCAACCACGACGAGGCGCTGTTCCGCGACGCCTCGGACTTCAACCCGCACGCGCGCGGCGCGATCGCCTTCACGCGCCGGCGCATGCAGCCGCGCTGGTGGAGCTCGAGCGAGACGCGCGCGCGCTGGAAGTGGCTGCGCAACCTGCCGCTCAAGCAGCGCGAGGGCCGCTTCCTGTTCGTGCACGGCTCGCCGCGCGATCCGGTGCGCGAGTACGTGCTCTCGACCGACGGCATCCTGCAACCCGACAAGCTGCGCGCCATCTTCGACGCCTTCGAGGGCATCGGCGTGGCCGGACACACGCACCAGCCCGGACTGCACGACGAGAGCCTGCGCTTCCGGTCCCTGGAGGGCGCGGGCGAGCTGACCTTGCCCCTGGAGGAGGGCCAGCGCTACTTCATCAACGTCGGCTCGACCGGCCAGCCGCGCGACGGCGACAACCGCGCCTGCTACGCGATCCTGGAGGACCGTCAGGTGACCTGGTGCCGGGTCGAGTACGACTTCCGGATCACGCAGGACAAGATCCTGAAGACCGGCCTCCTGAGCGAGATCCTCGCGCGGCGCCTTTCGGTCGGCAAGTAGCCGCGCGGGGCTGGAGCGCCGCCCGCGGTCCCACTACCATCCGGCCCCTCCGATGGGCCTCCTCGACCGAGCCGCGCTGGCGACGCTGCCCGTGCTGCCGACCTGGCTCATGCGGCGCCTGGCGTCGCGCTACATCGCCGGCGAGCGCCTGGAGGACGCCCTGGCCAAGCTGACCGAGCTGCAGGGGCGCGGCTTCGCCGGGATCCTCGACATCCTGGGCGAGGACGTGACCGACGAGCCTGCCGCGCGCGCCGTGGCCGCCACCTACCGCGCGGCGGCGAGCGCGCTGGCCGAGCGCCAGCTCGACACCTACGTCTCGATCAAGCCCACGCACCTCGGGCTGCGCCTGTCGGAGGAGCTCTGCGCGCAGCTCTACGACGAGCTGGCCGCCCACTGCGCCGGCCTCGCGCTCGGGCTGCGGGTCGAGATGGAGGACCACACCACGACCGACGCCACGCTGCGCGTGTTCGAGCGCCTGCGTCGCCGGCACGCCCACGTGGGCATCGTGCTCCAGTCGCGCCTCTTGCGCACGCCCGCGGACGTGGCCGCGCTCGCGCCCGGCCCGCTGTGGGTGCGCATGGTCAAGGGCATCTACCTCGAGCCGCCGGCCATCGCCCACACCGAGCCCGAGCCGATCCGCGCGGCCTTCCTCGAGGCCTCGCGCCTGCTGCTCGAGCGCGGCGCGCGGCTCTCCTTCGCCACCCACGACGAGCTCCTCCAGGAGCGACTGGTGGCCCTCTGCGCGCGCCTGGGGGTCGGGCGCGAGCGCTACGAGTTCCAGGTCCTGCTGGGCGTGCGCGAGGGGCTGTGGTCGACCTGGCGCGCGGCTGGCGAGCGCGTGCGCGTCTACGTGCCCTACGGCCCGGAGTGGCGTCCCTACAGCACGCGGCGCCTGCGCAAGAACCCCGAGATCTTCCGGCACGTCGTGCGCGACCTGGTGCTGCGCCGCTGACTCCAGCCATGGCCCGCGCCCGGATCGTGCTCGTCACCCACCCTCCGCGCGGCGCGCGCGCCTTCGCGCGGCGGCTGGTCGAGCTGCGCCTGGCGGCCTGCGTGAACCTCGTGCCGCTGGCCTCGGTCTACCGCTGGAAGGCGCGGGTCGAGAGCGCGCGCGAGACGCTGCTCGTGATCAAGACCAGCCCGGGCCGCGTCGCGGCCCTCGAGCGCCACGTGCGCACCGCGCACCCCTACGACACGCCCGAGTTCGTGGTGCTGTCCACGACGCGGGTCGAGCCGCGCTACCTGCGCTGGCTGACGGAATCCACCCGGCCCGCGCGTGCGCGATGAGCCAGGTCCAGCCCGTGCTCGAGGAGCGCGTCGCGGGTCTGGCACGGGCCGGTCTCGTGCTCGGGCCGCTGGCCTTCGCCGCGCTGCTCCTCCTGCCCTCCGGCCTCGACCCGCTGCAGCGGCGCGTGGCCGCGGTGGCGGCCTGGACCGCGCTGTGGTGGCTGACCTCGGCCCTGCCTGTGGGCGCGACCTCGCTGCTCCCGGCCGTGCTCCTGCCGCTGTGCGGGGCGCTCGAGGCCAAGAAGGTGGCGCCCTTCTACATGGACGACCTGGTGCTCCTGTTCCTGGGGGCCTTCCTGCTGACGCGCGGCCTCGAGCGCTGGAACGTGCACCGCCGCGCGGCGCTGTTCGTGCTGGCGCACGTGGGCACGGCCCCGCGCCGCCTGGTGCTCGGGATGATGTGCGCCTCGGCCGGGCTCTCGGCCTTCGTCAACAACACCTCGACCACGCTGCTCATGCTGCCGATCGCGCTGGCGCTGATCGCGGCGCACGGGGGCGAGCCGCGCGCGCGCACGGCCTTCGCGCGTGCGCTCCTGCTCGGGGTGGCCTACTCGGCCTCGGTGGGGGGCATCACGACGCCGGTCGGGACCGCGCCGAACCAGATCTTCCTGGGCCAGTTCCGTGCCCGCTATCCGGGGGCCGAGGAGATCGGCTTCGTGCAGTGGACGCTGGCCTGGCTGCCGGTGGTCGTGCTCTACCTGCCGCTCGGCTGGTGGCTGCTGACGCGCGTCCTGTTCCGCGTCCCGGCCGGCGCCGGGCGAGGCCAGGAGGTGGTCGCGGCCGAGCGGCGCGCGCTCGGGCCCTGGAACGCGGGCGAGCGGCGCATGGCGGCGCTGTTCGTGCTCACGGCGTTGCTGTGGGTGACGCGCGCGGACGTCGAGCTCGGCGGGTTGCGCTTCGAGGGTTGGGGCGACCTGTTCCGGGGCACGCTGGAGACGAGCCCGGTCACCGACGCGACCGTGGCCATCACCCTCGCACTGGTCGCCTTCGTCCTGCCGAGCGGCGTCGCGCGCGGCGAGGCGCTGCTCGACTGGAGCACGGCTCGCGCGCTGCCCTGGGACGTGCTGCTGCTCTTCGGCGGCGGCTTCGCCCTGGCCGGCGCGGTGAAGGCCAGCGCGCTGGACGAGCTCGTCGGGGCCAGCCTCGCCCCCTGGATCGCCGGGCAGCCGGAGTGGCTCGTGGTCCTGGCGCTGGTCCTGCTCGTGACCGGGCTCTCGGAGCTCGCCTCGAACGTCGCCACGACCACGGTCATGCTCCCGATCGTCGGCCAGGCCGCCGTGGCGGCCGGCTTCTCGCCGCTCTTCGCCATGGCGCCGGCCACCATCGCCGCCTCGAACGGCTTCATGCTGCCCGTGGCCACACCTCCGAACGCGATCGTCTTCGCCACCGGCGAGATCCCCGCGCCGACCATGGCGCGCGCGGGCTTCGTGATCGACCTGCTCGTGGCCGGGCTCGTGACCGTGGTCTTCCTCGGCTGGGGCCGCTTCGTGCTGCAGATCGCCCCGGGCGTCCCCGACTGGGCACGCTGACCGGGAGAGGACGGTCGTCGGCACGCGGTCCGGAGCGGCCTGGGGCGCGTTCCGGGGGGCGCCTCCGGATGGGAATCGAGGCGCGAGACCAGGGGGGGCAGGACTTGGTGGGGGTGGTGGCTTCGTGGGCGGCA
>DASVAP010000350.1:0-17246 GCA_036376275.1 Planctomycetota bacterium
CACGGGCGCGCCGGCGGCCCTGGCGGAGGTCTACGACCTGGTCGCGCCGGAGCTGCTGCGGCTCGCGCTGCACCTCGCGCGCGACCCGGCCGCGGCCGAGGACGCGCTGCAGGCGACCTTCGTGGTCGCGATCGAGGAGGCGCGCCGCTTCGATCCGGCGCGGCGCGTGCTGCCGTGGCTGGTCGGGATCCTCGGCCTCGAGGTGCAGAAGGCGCGCGCGCGCGCAGGGCGCCGCCCCGATCCCGAGCGCCTCGCCGCGCGCGTGGACGCCGGCCCCGAGCAGGCGGCCGAGCACGCCGAGCTCCTCGCCGCGCTCGACACGGGCCTGGCGCGCCTGCCCGCCGCCTACCGGCCCGTGCTCCAGCTGCGCCTGCGGCACGGGCTCACGGTGGCCGAGATCGCCGCGGCCCTCGAGCGTCCGCCGGGGACGGTGCGCTCGGAGCTCGCGCGCGGCACGGCCGAGCTGCGGCGCCTCCTGCCGGCCGGCGTGGCCGGCGCGCTGGTGGCGCTGGCCGTGCCGGCGCGCGGGCTCGACGGCGTGCGCGCGGCGGTGCTCGAGCACGCGGCCCTCCACGCTCCCCTCGTCGCGGCGAGCAGCGCCGCCACCCTCGCCGGACTCGTCGCCATGAAGAAGCTCGTCCTCGCGGCCGCCGCGCTCGTCGCGGGGCTCGGCATGTGGCACCTCGCGCGCGCGCCGCAGCGCGACCCGGGAACGCCCGTCACGGAGCCCGCCCCGGTCTCCGTCGTCCTGGCGCCGCCCACCGGCGCGCGCGCCGCGCAGGCGGAGCCCGCCCGGCGCGAGGCCGCACCCGTCGCCCCGGCGCCGGCGCCCGCCCCCGTGGCGACGCCCGCAGCGCCACCCACCGAGGCGACGCTGGTCGTGCGCGCCCTGTGGCCCGACGGCGCGCCCGCCGCGGGCGAGGTCGCGCTGGTGGGCTCCGCCGAGCGCCTGCCGGACGAGGCCCACGCCGCCGTCACGGATGCGGAGGGCCGCGCGACCTTCGCGGCGCTGCCGCCGGGCTTCGCCCAGGTGCGTCTCCTGCGCGGCGGCGAGACCCAGGTGCGCCTCGTGGCGGCGCGCACGGCCGAGGTGACGCTCTCGGTCGGCGCCGGAGCCCTGGTCGCGGGCTACGTGCGCGACGCGCAGGGCGAGCCCGTCGCCGGGGCCGAGATCTGGCTCTCCGAGCGCTACCGCGACAACCTCGGGCACGTCGTGACGAGGAGCGACGCGCGCGGCGCCTTCGAGCTGCGCGCGGTGGGCCCCGACCACTACCTCGGCGCGCGCAAGGCGGGCTTCGCGCCGAGCGCGCTCCAGGGCGTGCGCGCGGCCGCGGGCGACCGCGTGACGCTCGAGCTCGTCCTGGCGGAGCCCGGCGCGCGCGTGCTAGGGCGCGTGCTGGACGTCGAGGGCGCGCCGATCGCCGACGCCTGCCTCCTGATCGGCGCCGAATCACCGGCCTCGGTGCGCCGGGCGGACGGCTCCTTTGGCCCCGAGGCCCCGCCGCAGCGCGCGCGCAGCGACGCCGAGGGCCGCTTCGAGCTGCCGAGCGTGGCGCTCGGGCCCCAGCCGCTGCAGGTGCGCGCACGCGGCTTCGCACCGCACCACGAGACGCTCCCCGTCGTCGCCGGCCACCCGCGCGAGCTCGACGTGGTGCTCGCGCGCGAGGCACGCCTGGTGGGGAGCGTGCGCGACGCCGCCGGCCGGCCGCTGGCCGGGGCCATGCTCCAGGCCGGTCCGCTGGAGGGCTTCGCCAGCGCGCGGGCCTGGAGCGGGCCGGACGGCTCGTTCGAGCTCGTCGGCCTGGCTGGGGCGCACGAGCGCGTCGTCGCCTCCCACCCCGAGCACGGCAGCGCCGAGCGCGAGCTCACGCCCCTGCCCGGCAGCGAGACGCGCTGGGACGCCGTGCTGGCGCGCGCGCCGCGCATCGAGGGGCGCGTCACGGACGCCCGCGGCGCGCCCGTCGCGGGCCACGTCGTCGTCGCCGTGCGGACGGACGACCGCGAGCAGCGCACGCGCTCCGCCCCGAGCGACGCCGAGGGGCGCTTCACGCTGAGCGGGCTCGCGGAGGCGGCCCACCACGTGTGGGTGCAGGCCCCGGCCGGGTGGCGCGAGTTCCCGCTGGCGGAGGTCCAGGACGTGTGGCCCGGCGGGCCGCCGCTCGCGCTCGAGCTGTCCGACGCGAACGAGCTCGGCACGCTCCAGCTCGAGGTGACGGGTCCCCAGGGCGACGCGCTGACCGGCGCCGAGCTGCAGGTGTGGCACGTCGAGCGCAGGATCTGGCGCACCTTCGCGAGCTCGGGCGAGCGCGGCGCGATCCGCGCCGCGAACGTGCCGCCGGGCTCGCTCGTGCTCGAGCTGCGCCATCCCGAGCACCCCTGGAAGCGGCTGGGGACGCACGCCATCGAGCCCGGAGCGACGCTCGACCTCGGACGCATCGCGCTCGAGCCCTCCGGGAGCCTGCGCGTGCGCCTCGCGGGGCTCGCGCAGGAGCGGCACGCCGGCCTGACCGCCGTCCTGACCGACCGCACGAACCACGAGAGCGGCGTCGCGCGCCTCGCGCCGGGCCTGCTCGAGGCCGGCCCGCTGGCGCCCGGGGAGCACCTGCTCGTCGTCGGCGGCGACGGCGTGCGCGAGGCGCGCCGCGCGCTGACGATCGTCTCCGGAGTCGTGACCGAGCTGGAGCTCGTGCTGGAGGCGTGCCCCGTGCACGAGGTCTGGCTGGTGCTCCCGCCGGACGCGCCGCGCCCGACCTGGCTCGGCGGGACGCTGCTCGACGCCGCGGCCGGGATCGAGTGGGGCGGCAGCGCCGACCTGACCCGCGATCCGCCGCTCCTGCGGATCTCCGCCCCGCCCGGCAGCTATCGCCTCCGCGTGGGCGGCCCCGAAGGCCTCTCCGCCGCCGCCGACGTCGTCCTCGCGAGGCCGCCGGCCCCGCTGACGCTGCGCCTCGCCCGCTGACCCGCGAGAACCGGCGGCCGGTCGCGGATAGGATCCGCGCGCATGGACGGCTCGCTGCCCGTGCTCGCGCTGTACTTCGCCGCCAAGGGTGCCGCCTACTGCGGGTGGTGCGGGCTCGGCGCGCGGCTCTTCCGGCCGGCGGCGACGAGCGTGCTCGGCCTGGCGCTGGGCCTGGGGGCCCTGCGGCTCCTGCTGGGGCTGCTCTTCGGCGTGGGGATCTTCCTCGGCGCCACGTTCGCGGTGGCCGGGCTCGACGAGGCCGGCGCAAGCCCGACGCTCGCGATGGGACTCGCCTACCTCGGCGTGTACGTGCCGGTGCGCTGGATCGAGTGGGGCCTCATCGAGCTCTTGCTGCGCCCGGCGGCGCGCACCCAGGCCGGCTTCCTGCGCGCCTTCCTGGGGAGCGTGGACCGCCCCGGGCGCGCGTGGCGCGCTGGCGGGATCGCGATCTCGTGCCTGGCGGACGTGCCGCTGATGCTGGCGGCCGGCGGACTGCCGATCGGCCGCTTCATGTGCTGATCCGATGAGCGCCGCGCCCTGGTACGCCGACGGCCTGCGCTTCGCCTGCACGCGCTGCGGGAACTGCTGCACGGGCGAGCCCGGCGAGGTGCGCGTGAGCGAGGCCGAGGCGGAGGAGCTGGCCGCGTTCCTCGAGCTCGACCTGGCGGACTTCCTCGAGCGCTACACGCGCCGCCTGGACGATGGCGCGACCGGACTGAAGGAGAAGGCGAACTTCGAGTGCGTCTTCTGGAGCCGCGCGGCGGGCTGCACGGTCTACGCGCGACGCCCGCGGCAGTGCCGCACGTGGCCCTTCTGGCGCCGCAACCTGGCGAGCCCGGCGCACTGGGCCGCGGCGGCGCGCGGCTGCCCGGGGATCGGGCACGGCGAGGTGCACGCGGCCGGCACGATCGCGGCGCAGGCGGCCGACGACGGGACCTCGGGCGTCGTCCCGGAGGTCGGGAGCTGAGCGCATGAAGGTCCTGCTCTTCGTCCTCGCGCTCCTCCCCGCGCTCGGGCTCGGGCTGTGTGCCTGGCGGCTGCTGCGGCGCCCGCGCGCCGCGAGCTTCGCAGGCCGCCTCGTGCAGTCGATCGGCGTCGTCGCCCTCGCCGGCCTCGGAGGTGCCCTGTACCAGGCGCTGTTCCTCGCCATGGCCGTGATGGGCATGGGGATCTCGCGCGTCTTCCTGGGGACCCTGCCGCTCTCCTGGTGGATCCTCACCGGAGGCTGGACGGTGCAGCAGGTCTTCGAGGCGACGGTCGAGGATGTCACCGGCCATCGGCGCGACACCTTCCTGGACAACGGGCACTACTACCTGGCGCTGACGGCCGTGCAGACGCTGCTCGTCGCGGCGCTGGTCGCGCGGCGCGAGCGCGGCTCGTTCCGCGGCGACCCGCTGGCGTGGCTCGTGTTCCTCCTGGCGCTCGCGAACGCGCTCGCCGGCGTCCCCTGGCCCTGGTGGGGCACGTGAGGCGCGCGGGTCAGCCGCCGGCGAGCACGTAGGCGAGCAGGTCGAGCACCTCCTCGGCCGCGAGCGCGTCGAGCAGCCCCTCGGGCATGCTCGAGAGGCGGTGCGGGCGGCGCTCGTCGATCGCGGCCGGGTCGAGGCGCAGCGTCGTCCCGGCGGCGTCGAGCACGGCGAGCTCCTCCGGCCCCTCCCCCACCACGCGCCCGACGGCGACGAGGCGCTCGCCGCTCCACAGCTCGGTGTCGCGCCACACGTCGGGCACCTCGCGCGAGGGCTCGAGGATCGCCGCGAGCAGGTCGCGCGGCGAGTAGCGCCCGGCGGCGCCGGTCAGGTCGGGCCCGCGGTTCTCGCCGCTGCCGGCCAGGCGGTGGCAGCTCGCGCAGCTCGCGGCCTCGTAGGCGGCGCGGCCGCGCGCGAGGTCGCGGCCGGAGGCGAGCTCGGCCAGGCGCGGCTCGAGCTCCGCCAGGGTCCAGGGCTGGAGCGTGGCGCCGCCCACGAGGCGCATCCCGAGGGGTGCCGGATCGGCGGCCGCGGCCTCCACCGTCCGCCCGGCGAGCCCGGTGCGCTCGCGCGCCTCGTCGCGGATGTGCTCGAGGTAGCCGCGCACGCTGGCCCCGCCCGTGGCGTGGGCGAGCTCGCGCTCGATCGCCTCCAGGAAGCGCACGGCCAGCGCCGTGTCCCAGGGCTGGTCGAGGGCACGCAGCGCGTAGAGGACCGCGATGCGCTCCTCCTGCGTGGCGGCGTTCTCGAGCTGACGCAGGGCGCGCTCGGCCACATCGGCCTGCAGCGTCACGAGCAGGCCGAGCAGCGTCCGGTCGAGGCGCGCGTCGCCGCTCGGGTAGTGCGAGTCGAGCTTCAGGCGCAGTAGCGCGCGCTCCTCGGGGCCGACCTCGAGCCGCAGCAGCGCCAGCTCGAGCAGGCGCAGGGCGTCGAGGCGCTCTTCACGCGCACCAGTCACGTCGAACAGGCGTGACGCGCGGTACAGGGACTCCGGAGCGTGGGTTGTCGGCTCGGAGCGCACGAGGGCGAGCCATTCCTCGAGGTTCGCGCGCGGGGCGTCACGCTTCCGGATCAGCGGGTCGCCCGCGATCCGGTTCCAGTGCTCCAGCGCGATGCGCGCGGCGTGACGCACGAAGCGGTCGGGATGGTCGAGGGCACCCCAGTCCGTCGTCAGGAAGCCCTCGAGCTCCAGGCGTTCGGCGTGCAAGCGCTCGAACGAACGCCGCAGGTCGCGCAGCCCCGCCGCGGCTTCCTGGCGCGCGTGGTCTCGCAGGGGCAGGACTGGCCCCGGCGGTGGCGCGGCACCGTCCCACGCAATGCGGTACAGCCCCGACTGCACCTGGCGCCCGCCGATGGTGACGTAGAGCGCGCCGTCGGACCCGACCACGGCGTCCGTGACCGGGAACGGCTCGCCGCTGGCGAAGACCTCGGCCCGCCCGCGGAAGCTCGCCCCGTTGGGCTCGAGGTGCACTGCGTAGACCTTGCCGTAGGCCCAGTCGCAGGCGAAGAGCGCGCTGCGCCACGGCTCCGGGAACCCGGAATGGGTGCCGAACACGATCCCCGTCGGCGAGGCGAGCCCGACGTCGACCACCGACGGCAAGGAATCGAAGCTGTCGGCCGGCCACTTGGCCGAGCCCGCGCGCCAGCCGAAGTCGGCCCCGCTGACGACGTGCAGGATGCGCGTCGGCCGGTACCAGGGCAGGCCCAGGTCCCACTCCATGTCCGAGTCGAAGGTGAAGAGCTCGCCGCGCGCGTCGAAGGCGAGGTCGTAGGCGTTGCGCAGGCCCACGGCGACGAGCTCCCACTCGCGCCCGTCCGGATCGGTGCGCACGACCCAGCCGCCCGGGGCGCGGATCCCGACCGCGTGCCCGCCCGGGTCGTCGAGGGGCGGGAGCAGCACGTCCTCGGCCCAGTGGCGCGGGACGCGCGAGCGATCGAGCGGCTCCGGCAGCTCGGTGTGGTTGCCGCCGACGATCACCAGCGAGCGTCCGTCCGGGTGCAGCACGATCCCGTGCGGGCCGTGCTCGCCGTCGCCCTCGAAGGCGCGCAGGAGCTCGACGTGGTCGAGCTCGTCATCCCCGTCGGTGTCGCGCGCGCGGTGCAGGCCGCTCTGGAACTCGCCGGCGCCCGCGACGACGGCGTAGAGCGCGTCGAAGGCCCACAGCAGCCCGTGGGCCTCGCCCAGCGCGATCGGGATCCGCTCGACGCGCGGCGGCTCGCCGGAGCCCTGCGGCGCGAGGGTGAGGCGGTAGAGGTCGCCGTACTGGTCGCTGGCGTAGAAGCGCCCGCGCGGATCGACCGTCAGCGAGACCCACGAGCCCTGCGAGGCACGCGGGACCGAGTAGAGCCGCTCGACGGTGAAGCCGGGCGGGACGGTGATCGTCGCGGCCTCGGGCGCCTCGCCATCGTCGCTGAGCGCCTCGCCCAGGGTGCCCCAGGGGAGGACGCCGAGCGCGCCGAAGCTCACCGGCGCGCCCCAGGGCGCCTCCTGGCCGAGCCACGCGCCGCGCGCGGCCTCGGCGATGCCGCCGGGTGGCTCGAGGCAGGCCTCGAAGGCGCCGTCGCTCACGAGCACGATGCGTCGGCCATCCGCGAGCTCGACGTCGAGCGTGAGCACGAGCCCGGCCTCCGCCTCGCGGTTCTCGACGTGCACCAGCAGCTCGTTCTCGCCCGCATGGAGCCAGGCGCGCACCTCGACGCGCACCGGGGAGAACCAGTCATCGCTCGTGGCGACGCCCTGGCCGCCGAGCCAGGCGTCCATGAAGTTGTCGCCGCTCAGCCACAGCTCGGCGCGCACGGGCTCGCCCGGCAGCTCGAAGCGCCGCCGGAACCAGGCGCGCTGGCCGTCGGCCACGGCCGCGCTCGGCCAGATCCACGCCGGGCGCGCGCTCGCCGCGGCCTCGGCCGAGGGCGGCGCCGAGAGCAGGCGCAGCCGCAGGTCGCGGAACTCGACCCGCATCGGCGGCCCGGCGTGGAGCTGGAGCGCCAGGCTCCCGTGACGCGCCGCGCGCGCCGGATCGAGGTCGATCGTCTCGGAGAAGAGCTCGTCGTTCACCTCGAAGGTGAGCCGCGGGCCGAAGGCCGTGATGCGCAGGCGATTCCAGGCGCCGGGCCGCACGCGCGCGAGGAGCTCGCCGGCGTCCTGGAAGGGCTCGACCGAACGTCCGCCGGCCGCATCGAGCACGACGCGCTGGCCGCGCCGCGTCACGACCCCGCGCCCGCCCTGCTCGTAGAGCCCGCCGGTCCAGTCCGGCCCCGTCTCGAGGTCGGCCTGGTAGCCCGTGACGTCCTGTGGCGAAGGCGCGCGGCTGCGGAACTGCACACCGGAGTTGGCGCCCTCCGCGCTGACGAAGCGCCACTCGAGCTCGAGCTCGAAGTCCACCACCTGGCCGCCGCGCCACACGAGGTAGGTCGTCTCGGCGCAGGGGTTCGCCGCCGTGCTCTCGCCCACGAGCGCGCCGTCCTCGACGCGCCAGAAGCGCGCATCGCCCTCCCAGCCGGCCAGCGTCGTGCCGTCGAACGGCAGGATGACCCCGGACGCGGCGCCGGGCGCGGCGGCCGGCGGCGGCGGAGGAGCGTTGCAGGCCGCGGCCAGCAGCAGGCCTGCGACGGCCCAGGGACGGAGAGGGCGAGCAGGAAGGCCTCGGCCGAGGGCCACGGCGTTCGGCCAGGCTGTCCGGATCGCTGCGGGCGCGCACTCCACGTGCGCCTCGGGGATCGTCTCTCGGGCTCCGAGCACGCGCCTACTCTACTCGCGCCGCGGCGCGCCGCTTTCCCGGGAACGACGCGCGCGCCCCGGCAATGTGAAGGAGGGAACTCCCCACGGGGACCTTGCCATGAAGATCCGCTTGCTCGCCGGGCCGGCCCTGGCCCTGGCCCTCGCCACGGCACTGCTCGCTCCGCTCCCGACCACGCGCGCCTTCTCCAAGACCGGCCTCAGCCTGGGGCAGGGTCAGCGCCACGTGCGCGTCTTCGACAACTTCGCGGACCCGAGCGCCAACGACAACCTCACCCCGGCGCCGATGTTCCCCGGCTTCCTCGGGGTCGAGGTGGCGATCTGGAAGGGTGCCGTCGAGTGGGGCAGCGCGCTGCACGGCGACGGCAGCGGCGATCCGCTGGGCGGGAACCAGCTCGGCAGCGGAGGGGCGAGCTTCGACGCCTTCTGGGCCGGCAGCGCCACGGACGTGGGCGGGACCGGCGACAACATCGTCTCGGCGCTCCTGTGCGGTGGCGGTGGCACGGTGGCCTTCACCGAGTTCCCGCCCTCCGGCGGCTGGCGCATGCGCTTCTGCGACGAGTGGCTGTGGGACGACGGCCCGGGCCAGCCGATCCCGGGGGCCCTCGACATCCAGGGCGTGTTCACGCACGAGTACGGGCACGCGCTGGGCCTCGGGCACTCGGCCGTCACGGGGGCGACCATGGCCGCCGGGACGGGCGCCGTGGCGGCGCGCTCGATCGCGGCCGACGACATGGCCGGGGTCCAGTGCGTCTACGGCATCGCCGCGCCCGCGAAGCCGCGCATCACGGCCACCCTCGCCGACCCTGGGGCCGGCACGCTCACCCTGCACGGCTCCGGCTTCGCGCCCGCGGGCAACGAGGTCTGGCTGACGAGCGCGAGCGCGACCGCGCCCGGTGCCGATCCGATCGTGCGTGTGACGGGCCTCGCCTCGCAGAGCGGGGGGAGCGTGCTCGCCCTGGTGATCCCGCCCGCCGCGGGCCCTGGTGACGTGCTCGTGCAGATCCCGGGCATGGGCGGGGCGGCGCTCTCGAACGCCTTCCCGACCGACCTCGTCGGCACGCTCGGGACGCCGACGCCCCGTCCGGACCTGAGCGCTGTCGCACCCACCTCGATCGAGGCGCTGATCCCCGGCACGGCCCAGACGATCACGCTCGTCGGCTCGCGCCTGGACCTGGCCACGGGCTTCCTGCTCGACGGCGAGGTCATCGATCCCGCGCGCCTCACGCTGGTCGACCCGGGCACGGTCACGCTCGACATGCCCCAGGCCGACCTCGGCGGGCACGCGCTGGGCGTCACCGACGGGACGATCGTCGACGAGCTCGCCGTGACGGTCGTGCCCGTGCCGGCGCCGCGCCTCCAGTGGGGTGCGGGCGACGCCTTCACCCTGGTCTCGCGCGCGGCGGGGCTCGACATGCTCCTGGCGGGAACGCCGGGCGAGCTGCACGTCGTGCGCGGCTCGCCCGTCGGGCCGCCGGGCTTCCCGCCGCGCTTCACGCGCCCCGCGCCGCCGCAGGTGCTGCTCGACGCCGGCGTCTACGTGATCCCGGACGAGGGCTGGCTCGCCGTCCACCTCGGCGGCCTGCCGGACCCGGCCCTGGTGGGCTCGCTGTGGTTCGCACGCAGCTTCGCCGTCCAGCGGCCGCGGCCGTTCGCCGCCAGCAACGACCAGTCGATCACGCTGGTCCCCTGAGCGGACACCTCCGCCGCTTGCGTCCGGAGCCGCGCTCTGCGACGGTTGACGCGGGCGCCATGGAGCAGAACCCTCCCACGAGCCTGTGGAGCCTCGGGCACTCGACCCTGACGCTGGCCGAGTTCCTCGAGCTGTGCCGCGCGCACGCCCTCGAGCGCATCGTCGACGTGCGCCGCTACCCGACCTCGCGGCGCCTGCCGCACTTCGCGCGCGAGGGCCTGGCCCTGGCGTTGCCGCGCGCCGGGCTCTCCTACGTGCACCTGGTGGATCTCGGTGGGCACCGCGAGGAGCGACCGGGCTCGCCGCACACGGCCCTGGTGGGCGCCTTCCGCGGCTACGCCGACCACATGGAGACGCCGGCCTTCGCGGCGGCGGTGACGCAGCTCCTGCGCCTGGCGCGCGAGCGCCGCACGGCGGTGATGTGCGCCGAGCGGAGCCCGGCCGAGTGTCACCGGCGGCTCCTGTGCGATCGCCTGGTGAGCCTCGGCGCCTCGGTCGTGCACCTGCGCCGCGACGCCCCGCCCGAGCCGCACCGCCTGCCGCCCGAGGCGCGCCCGGACGGCGGGCGCCTGGTCTACGCTGCGCCCCGGCAGGCCGGGCTGTTCGACTGAGCCCGCCCGGCTCCGGCCGCCCTCGAGAAGTGCCGATAGCTCCCGTCCCATGAGCCGTCCGATGAGCGAGATCGAGATCCCCGACGCCCTCCCCGCCCAGCGCGAGAACCTGGTCACGCTGCAGAGCCACATCCTGGCCGAGGAGCAGAAGCACCCGGGTGCGACCGGCACCTTCTCGTGGATCCTGTCGGCCCTCTCGCTCTCGGCCAAGGTGATCTCCTCCAAGATCCGGCGCGCGCGCATCGACGACGTGCTCGGCGGGCTCGGCAGCGAGAACGTCCAGGGCGAGCAGCAGCAGAAGCTCGACGTGATCGCCAACGAGACCCTGCTGCGCTGCCTCGGCAGCCGCGCGGGCGTCGCCATCGTCGCCAGCGAGGAGAACGAGGAGCCGCTCATCATCCGCCGCACGGCCGACGGCGAGCGGCCCTACGTGGTCCTGTTCGACCCGCTCGACGGCTCCTCGAACCTCGACACCTGCGGCGGCGTCGGCACGATCTTCTCGATCCTGCGCCACGACCGTCGCGCGAGCCCGATCGAGGCCTCGTGCCTGCAAGCGGGCACGGAGCAGGTCGCGGCCGGCTACATCCTCTACGGCAGCTCGACCGTCTTCGTGCTCACCACCGGCCGCGGCGTGAGCCTGTTCGTGCTCGACCCGCTGATCGGCGCCTTCTTGCGCGTGGCCGAGGACCTGCGCATCCCCGAGGCGGGCAAGACCTACTCGCTCAACGAGGGCAACCGTCCGACCTTCCCCGCGGGCTACCAGCGCTACCTCGACTGGGCCCAGCAGAACGGCTACTCCTCGCGCTACGCCGGCGCGATGGTGGCCGATGTCCATCGCGTGCTCCTCAAGGGCGGCGTGTTCCTCTACCCGCCGACGAAGAAGGCCCCCGAGGGCAAGCTGCGCCTGATGTACGAGGCCAACCCGATGGCCTTCCTGATCGAGCAGGCCGGCGGCCTCGCCTTCGCCGGCACGCAGCGCCTGCTCGAGGTCGCGCCGAAGGCCCTGCACCAGCGCACCAGCGTCACGCTCGGCAGCCCGGCCGAGGTGCGCAAGGTGCTGGAGTTCCTGTAGCGCGCGGACGGCGCCCCGCTCACGCCGGCAGCACGAACGGCTCGCGGAACGTCCCGGCCAGGAGCTCGTTCGCGGCCGGCGGATCCTGGAAGCAGCCCTGGGCGCGGTCGAGCACGAGGCACGGGCCGAGGGCGACCGGCGTCGCGGCCGGGTCGATCGCGTTGGCCTCGAGGTGCGCGAGCAGGCGCGCGGTGGCCTCGGAGAGGACGCTCGAGCTCTGGACGGCCTCGACCAGCTCGTCCTTCCCCGTCGCGCGCGCCAGGCGCTGCGAGGCGTTGCCCATCTGCACCAGCGCGCTCGAGCGCGCCGCGGCCTCGAGCCCGGCCGCGGAGTCCTCCTCGCGGCGGCCCTGCAGGGCCTCGAGCCAGCCGGCGAGCGGGTCGCCGGCGCCCTCCCAGCGGCGGATCTCGCGGCCCTCCGGGTCGCAGGCGAGGGCGCGCGCGTCGCGCTCGATCCGCAGCGTGCCGCCGGCGCAGTGCAGGACCACGCCCGTGCGCAGCCCGAGGAACTCGTCCATCGCCGCGGCCCAGTCGCCGGCCTGGGCCGCACGGTCGCGCGGCAGGCCGCGCACCTCGACCAGGATCGGCGCCGGGTCGCAGGCGTAGAACAGGAGCTGCGTGTTGGGCGTCTCGCCGTCGTCCGCCTCGCCGGCGCGCAGGCCGAGGCTCGTCACGCTCGCGGGCCACTCGTCGAGCCCGACGGCCCAGCGCGCGACGTCGAGCCCGTGCACGCCCGCGCCCAGCGCGCCGTCACCCGTGGCCCAGGTCCAGCGCCAGTCGTGGTGCAGCCGCGCGCGGCGCAGCGGCCGCAGCGGCGCCGGTCCGCACCACAGGTCGTAGTCGACCGACTCCGGCAGCTTCTGGTTGCCGCTGACCTTGCCGATCGGCGGCTGGGGCTGGTAGCACAGGACGCGCGCGAGCTGGAGCGCCCCCAGGTTGTCGGCCTGCAGCCAGGCCAGCGCCTCGCGCACGGCAGGCGAGGAGCGCGCCGGGTGCGCGCAGTGCACGCGGCGACCGTGCCTCCTGGCCGCGGCGGCCAGCGGCTGGGCCTCGGCGAAGACGTGCGTGGCCGGCGCCTCGAGGTACACGTCCTTGCCAGCCTGGCAGGCCCAGATCGCCTGCAGCGCGTGCCAGTGGTCCGGCGTGGCGAGCACGACCGCGTCGACGTCGGCGCGCTCGAGCAGCGTGCGGTAGTCCGTGTGCAGGCTCGGTCGGGGCGCGCCGCGCTCGCGCAGGCGCCGCGCCTCGCGCGTCAGGACGTGATCGTCGACGTCGCACAGGGCCACGATGCGCGCCTCGGCCCGCGTGCGCAGCGCGTCGAGCAGCTCGGCCCCGCGCCCGTTCAGGCCGACCACCCCCAGGCGCACGGCATCGCCGGGGCGCACGAGCGGTGCCCCCGCCACGGCCGCCAGCGAGCCCCCCAGGAAGTCGCGCCGGCCGACGAGCCGCGCCGCGCTCAACCCTTCTTCTTCCCCTTCCCGTCCTTCTTCCCTTCCCGGTCGTCGTCGCGCCCGGAGAAGGTCCCGATGTCGCCCGGGCTGCGCAGCATCTTGTCGACCTCGCCGAGGTGCTGCTCCTCCTCGGCGATCATCTTGCGCGCGTACTCCTCGAGCAAAACCGACTCGCCCGCGACCTCCTTCAGGAGCTGCTTGTAGAGCGCGAGGCTGGCCTCCTCGTGCTCCAGCGACTCGCGCAGGATGGCCCCGATGTCGTGCTCGTGCGTCTCGAGCAGGGGCCCGATCCCGAGTGAGGGGTGCGCGCCGAGCTGCGTGACGAGCTCGCCGGCTGCCGTGGCGTGCGCCATCGAGGTCGTGGCCTCGCCCCGCAGCCAGCTCACGATCGGGATGCGGTTGTACCCGTAGACCATGAGCGAGTAGTGCGTGTAGCGCACGACTCCGGCCAGCTCCATCTCCATGATGCGGTTGAGCAGGTCGACGACGTTCTTGTTGGACATGGGCGATCTCCGTGGGTTCGGCGCGGATCGTACTCGACGGCCGGGGGCCGGGGGAGCGCGGACGCCCTCACTCGCCCGCCAGGGCGCGCACCGCGGCGTGCACCCCGTCCACGACCTGCGCCATGCGGCGGTAGTCGAGCGTCTCCGGCGTGTCCGCCGCCGAGTGGTAGCGCGGGTTCCGGTAGAAGGCCGTGTCGGTGATCATCACGGCCTCGAGGCCCACGGCCCAGTAGCTCGCGTGGTCCGAGAAGTCGATGCCCGGGAGGAAGGCAGGTGCGTTGATCGAGCGCACCGGGAGCGGCGTCGCGCGCGCCATGGCCTGCTTCACGCGCCGCACGAGCCCGGCCTGGCCCAGCGTGCCGACCACGGCCACGAAGTCGCCGCGGGACGGGTAGAGCCAGCCGAGGAGCGGCACCGGGTAGGCCTGGCTGCCGGGCTCGTCGCGGTAGCAGCCGATCATCTCCAGGCACAGCATCGCGCGCACGCGCACACCGCTCCGCCGCAGCTCGGCCGCGTGAAGGGCGCTGCCCATCGCCGGCGTCCGGAAGTGCGGCGGCTCCTCCAGCGCGAAGGCGACCAGCTCGACCTCGCAGGCGAGCTCGGTCCCGGCCAGGAGCCGCGCCAGCTCCAGCAGCCCCGCCACGCCGCTGGCGTTGTCGTCCGCGCCGATCCCGGGCTCCGCGGCGTCGTAGTGGGCCCCGACCACGACGCGCTCGCCCCCGGCCGGGCCGACGACGGCGCAGACGTTGTGGTGGCGCACCCCGCCGACCTCGAAGGTCTGCAACTTCGCCGCGCCGAGGGTCTGCGCCAGGCGCGCCCGCAGGAAGTCGGCGGCCCGCGCCAGGTGCTCGGGGTGGGCGGCGTCGCGCGGGGCGAAGGCCGTGCAGAGGTGCCGGACGTCGCGCTCCAGGGCGGCCGCGTCGGCGCGCGCCGGCGGCCAGGCGACGTCCCGGCGCAGGAGCGGCTGGGTCAGGTAGAGGCAGGGCAGCCCCACCAGCAGCGCCAGCACGGCCGCGCTGCGCAGGACCCGCACGCGCAGCGGAGCTCGTCCGGTCCGTCGCACGGGCCCCGGGACGCCCGGGCCGCGAGGTTCTTCCGGCACGTCCGGGTGCTCAGCGCCCGTAGGTCGCGTAGAGCTTGTTGACGAAGCGCTCGCCCGGGTCGAGGCGGCGCTTGGCGGCGAACAGCTCGGCCGCACGCGGATAGGCGGCGTGGAACTGCTCCGGCGTCGCCTGCAGGCGGTAGGGCAGGTAGTGGCGGCCGCCCAGGGAGAGGGCAGCGTCGAGCAGCTCGCCGGTCAGGGCCCCGAGGCGCCCGTCGGCCTCGGCCGTGCGCTCCTGGTGGAAGAAGAGCACCAGCGCGAGCAGCGGGCGGTCGGCGTAGCGGAGCAGGGTGTCCTCGTCGGCGGCGACGTCGCGCAGGGTCACGTTGAGGAGGTCGACTCCGTGGCGCGGGACGGCCGCGCGCAGGGTCTCCAGGAAGCGCAGGAGGTGCTCCGGCGGCAGGAAGTACTCCTGCAGGATGTCCGTGCCGCGCGGGTCGGCGTTCTCGAGCGCCGCCAGGTCCTCGTCGAGCAGCTGGTTGCGCGAGAGGAGGCCGCGGAAGCGCAGGCCGCCGAGGCGCCTCTCGAGCGTCCAGCGCAATTCCTTCCCGTAGTCACTGCCGACCGAGCCGCGGAAGACCAGGCGCTTGAGCCAGCGCGAGCCGGGCGGCCGCAGGGGCGCGGGCACGGCCCCGGGCTCGGCGCGGAAGACCGTCAGGATGGCCTCGCGCAGGAAGCCCTCGCCGGGCGTGACGTCCAGGCGGCCGAAGGCGAGCTCGGGCCTCGGCTCCAGGCCCAGCACCTGGGCCTCGAGCGTGGCCACGTAGTCCGCGACCGGGACCACGAAGCGCTCGGCGCGCAGGGCCGCGTTCGGGACCAGCTCGAGCTCGGCGTCGAGCAGGACCCCGAACAGGCCGTAGCCGCCGAGCACCGCCGCGAAGAGCTCGGCGTTCTCCGTGCGGGTGCAGCGCAGGAGCTCGCCCTCGGCCGTGAGCAGCCGCAGCGCGCGCACGGTGGAGGCGACCGGGGCGTGGTCCGGCTGCCAGCCGTGGCAGTTCACGCTCAGCGACCCGCCGATCGTGAAGACGCTGTTCGACTGCATGACGGCCACCGACAGCCCGTGTGGGTCGGCGAGGGCCAGCACCTCGGCCCAGGTGGCGCCGCCCTGGGCCGTGACCACGCGCGCCGCGGGATCGAGGCGCAGCTCGTCGAAGTCGAGCATGTCCAGCACGATCCCGTCCGCCGCGATCGACTGGCCTCCCATCGAGTGCCGCGCGCCGGCGATCGAGACGCCCAGGTCGCCCTCGCGCGCCTCGGCCAGCGTCTGCCGCAGGACCGCCAGGGCCGCCTCCTCGCCGCGCGGGACCGTCACGACGCGCGCGACGCGCGTCGCCTCGAGGTGGCTGGCGTCGTCGGCGTGCCCCGGCGGCGAGCCGGCGCGCTCGGCCGCGGCCCAGCGCTGCTCGCGCCAGGCCACGCGCGCGAGGTGGCCCACCGGGCGGCCGAGGAAGAGCGCGAGGGCGAGCCCCGCGAGGAGCAGGACGTGGCGCAGCCTCCGCATCTGGCGAACGGATCAGTGCCGCTCGTGGTGCGCCTTGCGGCCGCCGCGCGGGACCTTGGTCGTGCTCATGCGGCTCTGCTGCAGGCGCTTCGCGAGCTCGACGCAGCGCTCGAGCAGGGCCTGGGTGCCCTCGCGCAGCTCGGCGCTGGCCTGGACCTGGCGCACGTTGTTCTCCATGTCCTCGGCCGACCAGCCGCGGCTGTGGGCCACGTAGGGGAAGGGCGGGAAGAGGCAGCCGATCTCGGCGAAGAAGCCCAGCATCGAGCCGGCCACGGCCTGCACGTTGTCCTGGCCGCCGGTGATCACGAAGCCGGCCACCTTGTCGCGGATCAGGACGTTGTCGCGGATCGTGATCTGGTTCTGCACGCAGTTCATGCGCTCGACCATCTTGTGGTAGAGCGAGCTGGCGGTGCCCCAGCGGATCGGCGTGGCGACGAGGATCACGTCGGCCCAGTGCACGATGCCCTCGTAGACCTGCTCCATCTGGTCCTTGGGGTCCAGCTGCGTGATCGAGCAGGGCCAGGTGCAGGCCTGGGCGCTCTTCGAGTAGAAGCCCTCGCAGGCGCGGAAGGCGAGCTCGTGCAGCTTCAGGAGGCGCGTCTCGAGGCCCAGGGCGGTCTGCGCGTGCTCGAGCGCGCTCGAGAGCAGCATCTCGGAGGTCGACGGCCGGGGATGGCCGGCGTCCATGGCGGTGGTCGAGATCCCCAGGACCCGCGGCGGCCCGTCGTGGTGCTCCGGGTCGCGCGTGAGCGGGTGCGGGTCGTGCGGGAGCTTGTTGCGCTTCGTGACGGGCTCGGCCGAGACGAGGACGCGGCCGTTCTCGACCTTGACCTCGTGGCGCGGGACGCGGTCGGCCTCGTAGCCGGGCTCGCCCTCGCCGGTCGCGTGGTGGAACTTCCAGTAGTGCCACGGACAGACGACGTAGTCGCCGTCGAGCGTGCCCTCCCCGAGCGGGCCGCCGACGTGGTTGCAGGCGTTGGCGATGGCGCCGAAGCGGCCGGCGTGGAAGGAGAGGGCGATGGGCTTGCGGCCGGCGAGGACGACCTGGAGGGGTTTGCGGGCGAGGTCCTCGGCGGAGCCGACGTCGACGAAGGTCTCCTTGCTCATGGAGGGGGGTTATCGCACCGGGAGGGGTGGAGGGGGAAGGGTTGGG